>JAYVUL010000057.1:0-18053 GCA_043787935.1 Chitinophagaceae bacterium
GTTCACTGCGCCGGAGCCCCAGCCTTAATTGGGCAAAAAATAATTCTTCAAATTTCAGTCTCCTTACAGCATGTGTATACATTTCTTCTGAGGAAGGAAAATGAATATGGCAGCAGGCATCCCAACGGGAGATGAAACGGTATTGTTTAATGAGTGCCTCCGGCAAATTCTCCGGCAGGTCTTTTTCTGATAATTGCTGCAGCAGGCTGTAAGTAAGCCTGGCAAATGCTCTTCCGTTTAACCCCCGTGCTTTTAATTTTTCCGTAGATGGGTAGATGGGATCTAAAAAACTTTTCCCTCCGGCTTTTTCGGCTGAAAACACTTCTAGTTCGGGATGCGTCATCTGCACTTTGCCATTGAAAAAATTTACTTTACCAAATACCAGGTAACGTTGCCCTGTTTCCAGCAATTTTTCCACCCAGCTAATTCCCTGGAACCAGGTAAGCTCTAATTCACCGGTATTATCCTGGAGATAAGCTACTAATCTTTTGCTCCTGTTTTCCCCCTGTATTTGTATAGCGGTGAGTTTCCCGGCTACCTGGGCATATTCTGTATTGTAGTTCAGTGCTGCTATTGAATCCACCTTTGTCTTATCTAAATGCCTCAATGGATAATGTTCCAGCACATCTTTAAAAGTAAAAATGTTCAGTTCTTTTTTCAAGAGTTCGGCCCGTTGAGGACCTACGCCTTTTAAATATTCAACCGGGCTTTGTAATATGTTGGATGCTGGGGCTATGTCGTTTTATTTTTACAAATATAATTGCAACAGGATAGAAATGCGGCCTGGGTGCAATAAGCATACTGAAGGATGCTGGAAGATTCTCAGCCAGGCTTTAGTTCACTTATACCATCCCAAACCGGTAGCCCCTCAGAAAATCTACTGTTTCCATTTTCTTTTTACCTTCCAATTGTAATTCTTTCACAGCAATAAAACCATCAGCGCAGGCAAATTTTAAATAGGTTTTCCCGTCGGTAAATACGGTAGGGTAACTTTCAAGGGTATTGGCGGATTCTTCGCTACGGTTTAGTCCAGTTATCTGATTTATGCCCTCTGGCTCACTTTTAAAAATCTTTAAGGTCTTCCCATTTAAAAAAGTAAACGCTCCTGGAAATGGAGAAAGTCCCCGGATTAAATTGTGTACTTCGGCAGTTGATTTAGTGAAATCTATTTTACAGGTTTCTGTAAATATTTTGGGTGCATGCTTTGGTGGATGCCCCTCTGAATTACCTGGTTCTTCTTCTGACAATTGACTTTTGACCATTGTAGCCTGTGGCCTTTTTTTAAGCGTTCCATCTGCCAATCCTTTCACTGTCTTCACCAGCAATTGTGCACCAATTTCCTTCATTCGGTCATGTACCTCACCAGCCGTTTCATTTTCGCCAATCGGGAAACTTTCCTGAAATAAAATATCACCGGTATCTATTTCCTGTTTTAATTTAAAAGTTGTAACGCCTGTTTCTTTTTCCCCATTGATAACCGCCCAGTTGATAGGCGCAGCACCACGGTATTGCGGCAATAAACTACCATGCAAATTCACGGAGCCCATAGGCGGCATATTCCAGACCACTTCCGGCAACATGCGGAAAGCAACAACAATTTGCAAATCGGCATGTAAAGATTTTAGTTCATTCAAAAAATCCGGGCGCTTCAGTTTTTCAGGTTGCAAAACAACCAGGTTATTATCTACGGCATATTTTTTTACCGCACTTTGCTGCAATAGCATCCCTCGCCCTGCCGGTTTATCCGGTGCAGTGATTACCCCAACAATATTGCACCCGGCTTTTACCAATGCATCCAATGAAGCAACGGCAAATTCTGGTGTACCCATAAATACTATTCTCAAGGATTGATATTTTCCTGTCATTGTTGCGAAGTTAGTAAACGCTGTAATAAGTAACAGGTTTAGAAGTTCTGCGATTTCAGAAAAGGGTCAGCAGATTGAATTCTAATACCACGCTGAGGTGCAGAGATCGCCGAGGTTAATTTCCAATATTTTTTCTCTGCGTACACTGCACTTCAGCGTACCAAATCCCAAATAAAATTTTTCATTCCACCAATTCAACCTTATATTTAAAAAACGATTGTATTGCCCATCATTAAAAATTAATTCCTTTATGGCAATACGGGTAGCACTAAAGCACAAGACAGTTTACACCTACGACAGGCTGGTGGCATTATCACCACATATTTTCAGGTTACGGCCTGCAGCTCATTCACGCACTTCAATTGAATCTTATTCGTTGAAGATAGAGCCTAAGGATCACTTCATCAACTGGCAGCAGGACCCTTTTGGAAATTACCAGGCCCGTGTGGTATTCCCGGAAAAAACTAAAAAACTTTCAGTAGAAGTGGAAGTGATCGCCAATTTAGTAAGCATTAATCCTTTTGATTTTTTTGTGGAAGACTATGCGGAAAATTTTCCCTTCAAATACCAGGGACAATTACCTAAAGAACTGATCCCCTACCTGGAGATCAAAGAAAGCGGCCCGCTGCTGATGCAATGGCTGGAGGGCGTTGATAAAAGCAAAAAAACCATTAACGATTTTTTGGTGTACCTCAACCAGCAATTAAACAGGCACATCAACTATTCCATCCGCATGGAAGCAGGGGTACAAACCTGCGAAGAAACTTTACAAAAGAAATTAGGCTCCTGCAGGGATACCGCCTGGTTGTTTGTGCAGGTATTGCGCCATTTGGGATTAGCATCACGCTTTGTATCGGGATACCTGGTGCAGCTAACAGCTGATGAAAAATCTCTGGATGGTCCTTCCGGCCCGGAAAATGATTTTACTGATCTGCATGCCTGGGTGGAAGTTTATATACCGGGTGCCGGGTGGATCGGGTTAGATGCCACTTCCGGTTTGTTTGCAGGCGAAGGCCACATACCGCTGGCCTGTACCCCGGATTATGCCAGTGCAGGCCCCGTGGTGGGTGCTTCGGATAAATGTGAGGTGGAATTCTTTTTTGAAAATTCTGTCACCCGTATTTATGAAGACCCCCGTGTGACTAAACCCTTTACAGAACAGCAATGGGCATCCATTAACGCAATCGGTTACCAGGTAGATAAAGACCTGGAAGGATTTGATGTAAGAATGACAATGGGAGGCGAACCTACATTTGTTTCCATTGATGATATGGAATCGGATCAATGGAATACAGCGGCTGATGGAAAAGAGAAACGCCTGTTATCACATGACCTAATATTCCGGTTAAGGGAAAAATTTGGCCCTGATGGCCTGATCCATTACGGTCAGGGAAAATGGTATCCGGGTGAACCTTTGCCCCGCTGGCAATATGGCTTATTCTGGAGAAAAGACGGTTACCCGGTGTGGAAAGATATTAAATTGATAGCCCATGAAAAAACAACCAGGCAATTCACACCGAAAGAAGCCGGTACTTTTACAATGGAGCTGGCAAAACACCTGGCAGTAAGCGCTGACAATGTAAGCCCTGCGTACGAAGATGTATTTTATTTTTTATGGACGGAAGGAAAAAACCCGGTGAATGTCGATCCGTTAAAATCAAATTTAAAAGATCCCTTGGAACGGCGCACATTGGCACAATTGCTCAACCAGGGGTTGGGTGAACCGGTGGGGTATGTATTACCGTTACGCTGGAATTACTGTAATAATAAATGGCTGAGTTGTAAATGGATCTTCAACAGGGAATATTTATTCCTGGTACCCGGTAACTCACCGATAGGGTTACGGTTGCCGCTTGAGTCATTGCCTGTAATGCCAAAATCAAAAGCACCACAAAAGGTGGAACGCAGCACTTTTGAACTATTGCCGGTGCTGGGGCGTTTTCATGAAACGATCATTGACCGTTATGGAAAGATATTTGAAAACAATGAACCGGTTCAACGGCGTGAAACACAGGTAGCGGAAGAAAAAAAAGCCGTTAAGAAAACAAATGAAATAAACAAAAAAGTAGTAGAAGAAGAACCCGAACCGGAAATTACCATGGAGGTAGAAACCATCCGGACGGCCCTGAGTGTGGAAGCAAGAGACGGCTTTATATACATCTTCATCCCTCCGATGGATTATTTGGAACATTATTTAGATATTGTCGCTTCCATTGAAGCAACGGCCGCTAAACTAAATATGCCTGTAAGAATAGAAGGCTACGAACCACCCCGTGATAACCGAATGGAAAGATTAGTGGTATCGCCCGACCCAGGTGTGATTGAAGTAAATATCCATCCTGCAAAAAACTGGATAGAACTTGTTCATAATACGGATACTTTATATGAGCAGGCAAGGTTATCAAGACTGGGCACAGAAAAGTTTATGCTCGATGGAAGGCATACTGGCACTGGTGGAGGAAACCACATCACGATCGGCGGCTCATCTCCGGCAAATAGCCCCATATTGAGAAGGCCCGATTTGTTACGCAGCCTTATTACATTCTGGCAACATCATCCGGGTTTATCCTATTTATTTTCAGGTGCATTTATTGGCCCTACCAGCCAGGCGCCCCGGATTGATGAAGGCCTGGAAGATCAATTGTATGAAATGGAAATTGCTTTCAGCCAGGTACCTGAAAAAGGTTTTATTCCTTTTTGGGTAACAGACAGGATTTTCCGGCATTTATTAACCGACCTTACCGGTAATACCCATCGGTCTGAATTTTGTATCGATAAATTATACTCTCCTGATACCGCTTCCGGCCGGCTGGGCATTTTAGAATTCCGAGCCTTTGATATGCCGCCCCACAAACACATGAGCCTGCTGCAGATGCTGCTCATACGGGCACTAATAGCCGCTTTTTGGAGAAAGCCTTACAAGCATAAACTGGTTCGCTGGGGTACCAGCCTGTATGATAAATATTTATTGCCCTATTATGTGGAACAGGATATTGCCGATGTAGTAGAATACCTTAACGACGCCGGTTATGCATTTGACAAAAACTGGTTCAAGCCATTTGTTGAATTTCGCTTTCCCCATTATGGTTCGGTTACCATCAAAGACATAGAAATGGAAATCCGCATGGGCATTGAACCCTGGCATGTGCTGGGGGAAGAAATGTCCAGTACCGGAACTGCAAGGTTCGTTGATTCTTCCCTGGAAAGGGTACAGGTAAAGATAAAAGGCATCAATGACAGCAGGTATATTTTGTTATGTAATGGCAATCGGGTGCCACTCACCCTTACAGAAACCAAAGGTGAATATGTTTGCGGTATCCGTTACCGTGCCTGGCAACCGCCGAGTGCACTGCATCCCGCCATAGGCGTAGATACACCACTTACTTTTGATATCATTGATACCTGGAATGGGCGGTCCATTGGTGGCTGCACGTACTATGTATCCCACCCCGGTGGCAGAAGTTATGATACTTTCCCGGTCAATAGTTTCGAAGCAGAGTCCAGGAGGATCAGCCGATTTGGTAATATCCAGCACACGCAGGAAGCACAGTTTGTAAACAATACTATTTCAATAGCAACACATCATGTAGAAGGTAACCGCCAGCCTTTTGTTTTTGACGCACCGGTGCCGGAGATCAATAATGAATTTCCCTGTACGCTTGATTTACGTTTGAAGAAGGGAAAGTAAATAGGAGCAGCAAAAAATATTTTCAGAGAAAAGGATTAGAAAATTAGTATTAGGTTATGAAAAACTTCCATCCTTTTGTAATAAATGCACAATAAAAGTAAACCCAATTTTATGACTGAAATAAAGCGCAATAAACTATAGTTATAAGCAATACACCATTCATCATTCATATTACATCATTCTTTTCACATCCACCGCAACTTTCATTTCATGATTGCTGCTGCTCATGATGACTCCTTTCAGGGGAACAACGTCAAAATAGTCTCTTCCCCAGGCAACCGTTAGATATTGTTCATCCGGGATCTTATTGTTGGTGGGGTCAAAATCCACCCAACCCATCTCCGGAATGAATACCGAAAACCAGGCATGGGATGCATCTACACCGGTCAGTTTTTCTTTTCCTTCCGGTGCCAGGGTTTCAATATAACCACTTACATATCTTGCCGGTAACCCCATGGCATGAATACAGGAAATACCCAGGTGGGCGAAATCCTGGCAAACCCCTTTCTTTTCGTTCATCACCACAGACAAAGGTGTGGAGATAGTCGTGAACCCGGGAGTAAATTCAAAGTCGCAATAAATACGCTGCATCAAATGACATACTGCTTTAAATAGCGGAATGCCAGGTATGAAAGATGGGGCAGCATAATTCCTGATTGCATCCGTTGGAAAAGTGATATCTGTTGCAGCAATGAATTGCTTTTCCTGCATATATTGGCCGGTGGAAGCCTGCAGCATATTCCGGCCTGTTTCCCAGGTGGTATGGCTAATGGGTTGACAGGACTCTGCATTGGTCTTTTCTATTACTGACCTTACCGTTACCGTTAGTTTTAAATGTTCCTGTTCTATCACAAAATAATACACGTTGTTGCCAAAAAAATCGGTGTGGCTTTCCAGCACTTCCGGGATGGGTGAAATAATGATCTTGCTGGATTTACAGGTTTGGGTGTTGGTATCCCTTGGCGAAAGCATGGCAATGTTATGGCAAAGGCTCACCAGTTCATGATAAAGGTAAGCAGTAGTATGTGTGACAGAATATAGCAAGTGTTTCTATGATAAATTAGCAGTAAATAATTGTTTTTGTGCCTGGCTGTGGGTGAAGTAGGTTTTAGAAACCAGCAACGAGGTCTTTACGAGCCAGTCGTTCAATTTATCTAAAAAATCATTCAGCACTTTATATTCTTTTGAAGCATCCGCATATTCAGCCAATGCGCTTCCCATGGATAATTTCAGCATATCTTCCGCTTCCAGTATCAGCTGTTCCGGCTTACTTAACGCTCCTTCTTTTCCTGCTTTTGGCAAAGTAGAAACATAACGTTTTATTTTACTCACTAAATAAACCAGCGATTTGGGATAGTTCATATCCAGCAGCAGCAATTCAAGCACCAATGGTAACTGTAAATGATCCTGGTATGTATAGCGGTAAGTGATCAGACTTTGTGTTGCCATCAGTACAGATTCCATCAGTTCATGTTCTGTTTGCGCTTCCTGCTTTTTTTGAAACGTATGTTTCAATAAAGTGATGATATAAATAGACTGTTCAATTTTGCGGCCAAGGTCCAGTATATTCCATCCCTGTTCCCTTCTTACACTCTCCCTGTTCATACCCAAAAAGGCAAACATGGAAGTCTTCAATGTATCTAAAGTGCTGAGCATCCGCAAAGGTTCAGGTGCAGGATGTTGTTTTGCTTTATCCCATTCTTCCTCCATTTGCCTAAGTACCCGCCAGGTATCGAGGGCCCAAAAATTACGAACACTATACACTGCATTTTTCAACAATAACAAATTACTGCTGAGGCTGCCATTTCTTTTTTCATTGTATAAAACATCTTTCAACTCTTTCCACGGATCCCCATACAATACTGATCTTCTTTCGGCATCATCATCTTTACAAAACCCAGGAAAGGTGTAAGTACATTGGGTCAATACCTGAAGCAGCAGATCTTCTGCAGTTTCACTATCAATATTAACCACTTTATTATTTTGCATTATCCGCTGCATTACTGCACGCTGGAGGCGGGCGTTGTAGATCACCCTTTCTGTATAGCGGCCTACCCAAAAAAGATTTTCAGCGGTATGGCTGGGCAATGACCGTTTATAAGACCGGTGCTGCAGGGAATCTGCTTTCAATTGCAGGGTCAGCGGTTGTTCGGGATCACTATCCGATGATAATACCCAGGTGTCTTTACTAATACCGCCGAGCTGGTTAGAAATAATAAAACTATCTTCTGCACTATTGGTTCTCGTTAGTCCTCCGGGCATGGCGACATAACTGTTTTTATGGCTCACTAAAAAACTCCTGAATAAAGAATGACAGGGTCTTACCTGCCCGTTTACCCAGAATGGATTGGAAGAAAAATCAATTTTTTCCTGGCCGGTGTATAGATAAGGGTTAGCTTTTATTTTCAGTATCAATGCGGCGGCTTCTTCAGTTTTTAGCGAGGCCCCATCAATGGTCGATCTTGTACCCGCCTCATTCCGGAATATCCTCCTGATCACCAGTGTATGTAAATTATCAATTACATATTGCAATTCTCTCGGCTGCCCGCACCACCAGGTTGCTATGGAAGGCATGATCAATTCTTTCCCGAAAAAATACTGTGAAATAGCAGGTAAAAAAGGAACCAATCCTGCATTTTCAACAATGCTGCTTCCAAGTGGATTGGCAATGGCAACATTTCCTTTTCTTACTACCTGCATCAAACCAGGAACACCCAGCAATGAAGTGCTTTTTAATTCCAGTGGATCGCAATAACTATCATCAAGGCGGCGCAATATCACATCAATTTTTTCTAATCCTTCAATGGTTTTTAACCATACAAAATTATCTTTTACTACAAGGTCGTTTCCCTGCACCAGGGTAAGGCCAAGATATGCAGCGAGGTAAGAATGCTCAAAGTAGGTTTCATTTTCCGGGCCGGGTGTAAGGATCACCACCCTTGGGTTTTCTGTTTTATGCGGCGCAATGGCCGTCAGTGCATTTTGCAATGCATCAAAATAAGGTGCCAATCTTTTTACGGATAAATTATTAAACAACTCCGGTAACACACTTGACATGGCATGCCGGTTTTCCAGTGCATATCCGGCACCGGATGGCGCTTGAGTGCGGTCACTGATCACCCAAAGCCGGCCATCATGTCCTCTCGCTATATCTGCAGCATATAAAATAAGGTGGTGTGTACCGGGCAATTTAATATTTACACAGGAACGGATAAAGCCGGGATGTAAATAAATCAGCTCCTGTGGAATGATGCCTTCTTTTATTAATGTTTGGGGGCCGTAGATATCCTTTAGTATCAGGTCAAATAATTCAGCTCTTTGAATCAGTCCAGCATTAACAGTCTCCCATTCCCTGGCTGAAATTATTTTAGGGATGGGATCCAGTTCCCATGGACGGCTCTGCCCGGAGGGGTCGTTATAAATATTATACGCTACGCCATTTTCCTTCATCAGGCGCAGGATATCCTTATTGCGGCTGTCGATTTCCAAAGGGCCAATTTTCAGGAAAGAGGAAAAGAAGGTTTGCCAATCTGGCTGTACCTGCTTATCCGCCTTAAAGATTTCATTGTAAGAACTGATATCAGGGATATAATTTTGCAGCAGCGAGTGAACGGTTGATTGGGAAGCCATAAAGTTTGGTAATACTTTGACGGTTTAAAAATACGGAATAATCAGGAAGCAGAATACTGTGCAGGAGTTTATTACAGGTGCTTTGGAACAAAACCCCGCTAATACCCTCCGCAGCAGAAATGCATGCAAAATTATGTACAATGGTTGAAGCAAAAATACAGCAGCTCAGGAATGCATAGTAACTGAAACGAAATGCATATCGTGAATTGCAAATGGGCGTTGTGCAATAATAAGATATTGCTGATTGATCTTTGTATTCTGTAAAATTAATTAATCCGGTTTCCTTGCCGGCGGCCGGCGGTTAAAATGTTTTGGCTTGCTGTTATTATTGCCCCTGTTACTCTCGCCGCTACTTCTTCTGTGAGCGGGTGATGAAAGATTATATTCCGGGGCTTCGCCAAACTGCTCGGGTACCTTTTCCTTTTGTACTGATTTGCCCAGCAGTTTTTCGATGGCCATAAATTTGCGTTGTTCTTTCACACTGATAAAAGTAATGGCGGTACCTTCAGCTGCAGCCCTTGCAGTGCGGCCAATGCGGTGTACATAATCTTCCCCATCATGCGGTACATCATAATTTAATACCAGCCCGATGTTATCAATATCGATACCACGGCTAAGTATATCGGTGGCTACTAAAACTTTTATACGGCCACTTTTAAAATACATCAATACCTCTTCCCTTTTATCCTGTTCAAGATCACTATGAATTTCTTCTACCGCCAAACTGGTTCTTTTCAGTTCACGGGTCAATTGTTTTACACTGATCTTACTGCTGCAAAATATCAAAACCGAGTCAAAGGTTTTTTGATGAAGGATATATTTTACCAGTGGGATCTTTTGTGTATCGTACACCACATAAGCCAACTGAATAATTTTTTCGTTGGGCTTACTGATGGAGATATTTACTTCTGCAGGATGGTGCAGGATGGTTTTTGCCAGCTGCCGAATTTTTTGGGGCATGGTTGCTGAAAAAAGAAGGTTTTGCCTTTTGGCAGGCAATGAATTGATGATCCGCATGATGTCATCGTAAAAACCCATGTCGAGCATACGGTCTGCTTCATCCAGTACAAGGTATTTAAGGTTCTGAAATTTTACATAACCCATATTGAGATGAGCTATCATTTTACCGGGTGTGCAAATCACCACATCGGCTCCGGCACTCAATGCTTTTTTTTCCTGTACAAAGGCATTACCGTCTCCACCTCCATATACTGCAATGGAACTTACAGAAGTGAAATAAGAAAGCCCTTCCATATGCTGGGCAATTTGTACTGCAAGCTCTCTTGTCGGTACGATTACCAAGGCTGTAATACTGTCGTGGTTGAGTGGCGCAGAGAGGATATTATTGATAAGCGGCAATAAAAATGCGGCTGTCTTACCTGTCCCCGTCTGGGCAGAAGCAATGACATCTTTCCCTTCCAACACTAAGGGGATTACCTGGTCTTGTACGGGTGTTGCGTCTTCGTATCCTGATGCTTCGATGCCTTCTAATAAACGGCTGTCAAAATTAAATTCGGTGAATTTCAAAATATGTACTGATGATTAAGTTTAAATTTCAGATGATAAACAGGTATAAAAGTAATCATAATTTACCGATAGTACTGCGTACTGCTGAAATTTAGGATTGAAAAGAGTTGTTTTACTCCCTTGTATGGTTACCTATTGTTTGACTTAAAGAGGCTGCTATATATACCATTAAAAAGCCTTACGATATGAAAACACAAAAATGGCTTCAAAATAAGCCCGGCTTCTTTCCGATCAAAGTAAAATCAATGTGATAAGCTTAACAGACCGTTTCTAAGAAACTACAAGCCAAGCACAATAATTGGTATGAATAAAAGTTATAGGTAAATAATCTTTACCCAATTCAATACAGGCGCAAGCCTATTTATTACTTTTTAAACACAATGAGTATGAAAACTGAAACAAAAAATTCACATCCCCATGCTGCAGTAGAACAAGTTACCAACAATACCACCAGTTGGCTAGGGCACCGTTCCAGAGACAATGAGGATGTGGTAACCGGCCAGACTTTTATTGCTCCTTCAGAAGGTGACCTGGGGGCAATAGAAGTTTTTTCCACTATTGTAACCAAACCAGGGAAAGTAACCATGACCCTGCACGATTTTGACCCGCAACATAAATGCTGGGGGCCTTCATTGGGTTCTGCAAGTGTAGATATCAATAATGCTGAGGCAGGAAAATGGCTGTCCTTTAACATCCCCGGACTCCATTTGGATAAAGGAAAGGCTTATGGTTTCAGATTAGAAAGCCCCGACACTTATATAGGTGTGGGCGAAGCGGCAGGCTCTCATTTAAAGCCACCTTTTGGTGGAGGGCAGGAATGGCAGTTCACCAAGAAAGACCAGAACGGGCACAGCTTTTCTTATTTCAGCCTCGCATTTAAAGTAGGTTTAAGAGCGTGATAATTTAAACACCCTATTTCCCTAACCCATTCGTTTTACATTTTAAAATGGATGGGTTTTTCTTCTTGTGGGCAATTTTCCTTTCAACAATCAATGCCGTTAATAGAAACAACCCTGGTTGGCGGGTGCGGTACCCAATCTGCATATTGCCTTCCACTAAAAATAAAACTGCCTTTTTCGCCCGCTTTGTTACCGGAAATTATTTTAAATACCTGCCTTACGGATCACTGGTATTTTTTAGCCTTGATACCTGCCCGGTGGCTTCCTGTTTTCATAATACAATGGTAAACTTCAGGTAACAATTTGTTCTTATTGAATTGGTTCCTTTACATCGCCACATTATGTACAGGGTATTTATTCACCTATTAAATCAAAGTACAATGAAACAGGTTCAATTTTTCTTCACCGAAGTATTCATATGGATATTTCTCTCCCGTATTTCTTTTTTTTGTTCCCCCTTTAGGTTCTTGAAAGCCAGTCAATGAAAGAACCCAAAAAAAGAAAACTGGAAATTCTGGTACTTTCAGATATCCACCTCGGCACTTATGGCTGCCATGCCAGTGAGCTCCTGCACTATCTCAAAACAGTAAAACCAAAAACGGTTATATTGAATGGTGACATTATTGATATCTGGCAATTCAGCAAACGCTACTGGCCCAAGAGCCACATGAAAGTAATAAAGCTTATCATGGAATGGATGAGTAAAGGCACTAAAATTTATTATGTTACCGGCAACCATGATGAACTGTTGCGAAAGTTTGTGGGCTTTAAAATGGGTTCCTTTAAAATTGTAAACAAAGTGGTACTTGACCTGCCCGATGGAAAGCGGGCCTGGTTCTTTCATGGTGATGTATTTGATGTTACCATGCAACACAGTAAATGGCTGGCCCGTTTAGGTGCTACCGGGTATGATACCCTGATACTCATCAACCGCTTCGCCAATTTTATTTCTGAAAAAATATTCAAGCGGGGAAAATTATCGCTGTCAAAAAAAATAAAGAACAGTGTAAAAAGTGCAGTAAAATTCATTAATAATTTTGAGCAAACGGCCGCAGACATTGGCATCAACAATCAATACGATTATGTAGTATGCGGCCATATTCACCAGCCGGAAATAAAAGTAATTGAAAATGAAGCCGGCAAAATATTGTACCTGAACAGTGGCGACTGGATCGAAAATTTAACTGCTTTGGAATATACTAAAGACCATTGGTGTATCTATAAATATGATGAAAATAAAATACCGGTAATGGATTCGCCAGAACCGGATGAGGATGAACTGGACAACAGTAAACTGTTTGATAACATGATTGAAGAATTTAATGGCATGCGAAACTGATGAAAATATTATACGCCATACAAGGTACGGGCAATGGGCATTTGAGCAGGGCAAGGGATATCATCCCCATTTTGCAAAAAAAAGGCGAACTCGATATTTTAGTAAGTGGCATTCAAGCCGATGTAGCATTACCATACCCGGTAAAATATACCTTCCGTGGACTGAGTTTTATTTTTGGAAAGAAAGGGGGCATCGACCTGCTGGCTACTTATCGAAAAAGTAATTTAAAAAAACTCTATGCCGAAATTAAAAGCCTGCCCATTGAAACGTACGACCTCGTGATAAATGATTTTGAACCGGTAAGCGCCTGGGCCTGTAAAATAAAGCACCAGCAATGTATTGGCCTCAGCCACCAGGCTGCAGTGAGCAATGCCAAAAGCCCCAAGCCCAAAAAGAAAGATCTTTTGGGCAAAACTATATTACTACAATACGCACCTGTTACTCAATCTTATGGATTTCATTTTTCAGCGTATGATAAAAATATTTTCACGCCGGTAATAAGAAGCCAGGTACGCAATGCTGTTCCAAAAAATGATGCTCATTATACTGTTTACTTACCTGCTTATGATGATGAGCACATCATCAAAGTATTGAGTGAAGTAAAGAATATTGAATGGCAGGTTTTCAGTAAACATTCCAGCAAAGAATACCGGCAAAAAAATGTACATATCCGCCCGGTAAATAACGATGCCTTCATAGAGAGTTTTATCAATTGTACCGGCGTGTTGTGTGGCGCAGGTTTTGAAACACCTGCAGAAGCTATTTTTTTGAAAAAGAAACTGATGGTGATTCCTATGAAGGGGCAATATGAACAACAATGCAATGCAGTTGCACTGGAGCAATTATCTGTACCGGTGATAAAAAGCTTAAAGAAAAAACACCTCGACAAAATAAAAGCCTGGACAACATCTAAAACAATCGTATCAATTAATTATCCTGACATCACTGAAAAAATAATTGATGACCTTATTGCTAAGCATGCTGCTGAAAAGCCACTTCCAGCCATCGTGCTGGGGGAAAGTATTTTCTCTGCAAAAAAATTAAAAGAAGCAAGCCTGGGGAAAATATTAACTGAAACAGGCAAGTAAAAGGTATGCAATTTAAAAAGGAAGATTTTGGTGATAATTTTTCATGGGGCGTTTCCACAGCTGCTTACCAGATTGAAGGGGCGCATAATGTGCACGGAAAGGGGCTTTCTATCTGGGATAGTTTTTCGCAAAAAAGAAAAAAGATTGCTGGCAACCATAATGGTAATACCGCCTGCGATTTTTATAACCGTTATACTCAGGACATTTTGTTGCTGCACAAAATGAATATCCCCCATTACCGTTTCTCTATCTCCTGGAGCCGCATATTACCACATGGTACCGGGGCTATAAATAATAAAGGAATTGATTTCTATAACCAGGTAATTGATCTCTGCCTCGAACTGAATATAACACCCTGGATCACTTTATATCATTGGGACCTGCCAGATATTTTGCAACAAAAGGGCGGCTGGGTAAACCGGGAAATTATTCACTGGTTTGGTTACTATGTGGATTGCTGCATCAATCGGTTTGGCGACCGGGTAAAGCATTGGATGGTATTGAATGAACCGATGGTATTTACCGGGGCTGGTTATTTTTTGGGCGTACATGCTCCGGGTAAAAAAGGGCTATCCAATTTTTTAGCTGCCGCACACCATGCCGCCTTGTGCCAGGCGGAGGGTGGCCGTATCATTAAGACGTTACGCACTGATTGCAAAGTAGGTACTACGTTTTCTTATTCACACATCGAACCAAAAAGCGAAAGGGATAAGGATATTGGCGCGGCCATAAAAGTAGATGCCCTGCTGAACCGACTGTTTATAGAGCCCTTGCTGGGCCTAAGCTATCCAACAAAAGAACTGAAGATATTGCAACGCATAGAAAGATATATGCATCCCGGTGATGAAGGCAAACTGGCATTTGATATGGATTTTGTAGGCCTGCAAAACTATACCCGTGAAGTGGTGGGCTATGCTCCACTGATGCCTTTTGTAAAAGCAAAAATTATTAAAGCTGACAAAAGGAATGCAGAACGGACATTAATGAACTGGGAAGTATATCCGCAATCAATTTACCATTCATTAAAACGAATCAACAATTACCCTGGAATAAAAGAAATATTGATAACTGAAAATGGTGCTGCTTTCAAAGATGAACTGGTAAATGAAAATGTGCATGACCCCAAGAGAGTGAACTTTTTAATAGATCACCTGGCACAGGTATTACGGGCAAAAAATGAAGGGGTAAAAGTGACCGGTTATTTTGTGTGGACGCTGATGGATAATTTTGAATGGGCAGAAGGTTTTCACCCCCGGTTTGGGCTGGTGTATGTGGATTTTGAAACACAGCAACGAACTGTAAAAGCATCAGGTAAATGGTATGGCAATTTTATAAAATCCACAATTGCACAGTTATAAATATTTAATGATTATGCTCACTTGCTGTTACCAGCTACTTCCCGATACAGAAGATACAAGTTACTGTCGTAGCAATGGTTTCAGCCGATTGGGCAACATATAGCCAACAAGTTTAGCTAAACCAAGTGCAAACCCTGCACAAACAAGAGAAGAAAAATTATTGAGTATAGAGAGTGCAACTCCGCACCATAGCGTCTGCGAATATAAGCATTACGGTTTATCGTAACTGCCGGGCAACAGTGTCCTGTTGTAATCCCATGTACTGGCAGAACTCTTCAACAGTAACAACCTGGTGTTGTTGCTTCTTGAGATGCTCTTTAATCTTCTTAATAAGATTTCTGCCATACCTATCGCTTCTTCCTGTGATGATCTGAATGTCCTTCGGATAAATACACAGTCTGTTCATTAATCAAATAACTTTTTCATACACTATCCATACTTCGGCTATGGCTTTGATATGAGTAATCCATAGCAAAGATAATCATTTTTTGAAGGCGGTAAAATGGTGTTAGTTGGAATAATGTGGGATAAACGGAACGGATGACCTTGCACATTTGCTGGGGCTTTATTGTGAATCTATTTTTGTTTTCAAATGCTGATATCACAGCAAAAAAATTGAAACAAATTATTAACTCAATAAATTTTTTACAATGGCAAAGCAAAAAGGAATTATCAAATTAGATGGCACTATCGGTGGCATTACTTTTTACAAGACTACAGAGGACGGTTATTTGGCAAGAGAAAAAGGCGGAGTATCTGCTGACAAAATTGCCAACGATCCCGCATTCCAAAGGACCCGTGAAAACGGTGAAGAGTTTGGAAGAGCCGGAAAAGCTGGAAAGCTTTTGCGTAATTCAATCCGTGCAATGTTGCAAAACGCTTCTGACAGCCGGATGGTTGGCCGTCTGACTCAAAAAATGGTTGAAGTAATCCAGGAAGATATTACAAATCCCCGTGGCCAACGCAATGTAATTGATGGCGAAGCAGAATTGCTGGAAGGTTTTGAGTTTAACATCAGTGGCAAACTCGGAACTACTCTTTATGCGCCATTCACTGGAACCATTGACAGGGTGGCCGGTACACTTACCGCAAATATTCCTGCATTCGTTCCTATCAACATGCTTGCAGCTCCCGGAGGATCTACTCACTTCAAAATTGTTTCTACTGGTGCGGAGATTGATTTTGAAAATGAAACTTTTGTAATGGATGCACAAGCAACTGCTGTGTTACCCTGGGATTCTGCTGCAACCGCAGTAATCAACCTTGTAAACACTGTTACTGCTAACAGTACACATCCTTTGTTCCTTGCATTAGGAATTGAGTTTTACCAGGAAGTAAACGGTCAAATGTATCCTTTGAAAAATGGTGCATTTAATCCACTGTCACTGGTGAAAGTGTCTGGCCTGTAAAAGTCGTAGTAAGATAAATTAATTCGTGAAAATATTTTCACGGGTGAACTAAAGCAAACAATTTTTATAACAATTAAATTTAAAGCCATGTTAAGCGGAATCTTGGATTTCATTACCTCAGTAGTAAATTTTATTCTGAGCTAATTTTTGAAATTACCTGAACATCTTTGTTCATTCTTCAGTTCAAAAATGGCCCTGCCGTAAGGCAGGGCTTTTGCTTTAGTATTCACCCGGCAACATCAGGCAGCCATCCACCAGCCAAAGCGTTGCAAGATCATATGGAAAATCACTAAACGGAATTTCCTGACTTGTTACTTTGTTGTGGTTGCCATCTGTTGCAAGAATTGTAAAGGCATTATCCTTTACTCTCTTTAAATCCCACACCTGGAAGCGTTCCAGATTAAAATCCCTGTAGCATTGGTGACTTATGATTAAATCAATGAGCCAGTAAGCACCGCAGCCTTCTGCTAATTCCTTCACACCATCTGTATAAAGAATCAATGAAGGTTTGTGACAAAAGAAATTTTCTGAACCGTTGTGAGAACCGAAGAAGTGATTTGCATTTTTCATCTTAATAAAATTTATTTTAAAAGAAAAAAGGAAAAAAAAGAAAGCAGTTGCATTAGCAATGCAGATAAAAAAACCAAAAGCAGAAGCCGCATAAATGATGGCCTTGTGCGATGGGGCTGTGTTTATGGCGGCTGTCTTTTTGTTTTTTTGGCAGGCTTCGTGCGGTTGGCTGCATTGGTATTTTTGCGGCCTTTTTTTATACTTTATTCTTTTGGATGGTTCCTTATTAACCTATCAATTGGGTTCTAAATTTTTCTGCTGTATTTCTGTCTTTTGTTGTTAATGAAAAACTATTGTTCACTTCCTGCTATCACTGCTGACCAGCGCCCCCCACTGCGCCCTTGGCTTGCTGGGTGAGGGCGGGAATGGCTGCCCCGACTTAAAAGTGCAGCGTAGCGGAACGGCGAGGGGCGGCCATGAAGCCCGCAACACAACGTGGCTGCTTTTGTGTGGTCGGCATAGCGAAGCTATAAGCAGGGCTTCACACAAAAAGCAACTCAAAGGGCTGTGCCAGTGCAGCAAGACAACAGCAGGGGGCGCATAGGGAGCAGGCGGTTTTTGCGATGGCATCTGTGTGCAGGATAAACCGCCGTAGCGACCGTGCTAAAAATGTGGAGGAGGCTTTTTTATTTTTTTCACTACAGAAAAGCGTAGCCACCATAATGAAAAAATAAAAAAAT
>JAYVUL010000058.1:0-9933 GCA_043787935.1 Chitinophagaceae bacterium
GTGAGTGATTACTGGTTTACTGTACACCAGCGAAAAGGTTGGGATGATAAAAATAGTACCTTCTATGGGTATGTGCATACTGCTGAGGATCAGTTTGATCAGAATGGTGTCTTCATACAATATGATCGGTGGTACGACAATGCTTTCTGGAATGGGAAAAATATGCATTTTGGCGATGGTAACGGCCTTGCCACTGAGCCCCTCAAATACGATCCGCCAGCAACAAGTCTTGATGACTGCGGGCATGAATTAAGCCACGCCATAACAAATACCACAAGCAACCTTGTTTACCGTTGGGAGTCAGGTGCGATGAATGAAGGATTCAGCGATATTTGGGCAGCCTGCATTACCAATTATGCTATTCACAATGACCCCACGTTAAGTGGTGAACTGGTCTGGCGTCTTTTTGAAAAAAGTACTAAACCCGGCAGGGGCGACAGTGCCGGTCTGCGGGATATGCAAAACCCTTTAAAATTCAAACAGCCAAGTACTTACCATTCCGATAAATGGGTGCCCGGCGATTACTCCGCCTGTCCTGTAATAAATGATGGAGATCAATGCGGGGTCCATACCAATAGCGGTGTATTAAATAAATGGTTCTTCCTCATCACACAGGGGGAGATAGGAGTGAACAGCAAACTGGAACCCTATATTATTATAGGCATGGGCTTTGCCAAAACGGAGAAGATCGCTTACATGATGGAACTAAACCTTACGCCCAATGCGGGCTATGCCAATGCGATGACAGTTTCCCTGAATATTGCTGCAACAACTTATGGGTTCAGTTCAGATGAATATAATACGATAAAAAGCGCCTGGGCTGCAGTAGGGGTTGATACAGCTAATACTTACAATATGGCCAATACCCCTGTTTTTACCACTAATAATTTTACCTCCATTGCTATTGGAAAAGATAAAAACGTATTTGCAGGAACTAACTATAATGGTTTTTATAGATTCAATGGAACCGACTGGACAAAAATGACTGAATTGACCGATGTAAGATTCAATGATATTAAAACGGATACAGCTGGGGGTATTTGGATCGCACAATCCGGAAGAACCGGAACACAGAGTGGCGGAAGTAGTATAGGCGGCGGCGTTAGTTACCTTCAGTATCCATACACAGGCACCAGTACTTTATATACAGTAGATCCCACACTGCACGTTCCTTCCCGCAATGCAAGGTGTATGTATATTGATACATTTCGAATGAATGGAACAAACACACGGGCATGGATGGCAGCCACTGCCTATATTACCAGCAACACTTCTACCAGTGGAATGCTTGGCCTGGGGCTTAACAGTTCGGTTCCTGAATTTGAAAAGGTAAACCAGGGAATCAACATTATCGCCGGAACGGTTGGATGCCTTACGGTGGGAGGCAATAAAAAAGAAATCTGGACTTTTGTGCAGGCCAATAACGGAATCAATCAATTGCTGGTTTATGATGCGGTAACTAAGGTGTTGCTCATTACCTATGATCACAGTTCAGAACCCATACTTCCCTCAGGGTTTGTAGCAAGAGCAATTTATGGGGACAGGTACAACAGGATTTGGATTGGGCTGGCAACCGGCGGTGTAATGATATTTGATGAGAACAGGAGGTGGCACAATATAAATTTCCCCGGCATATTCCCGCTCAACGTTGCTGTTAACTACAATGCTATCGCCGGTAACAAACATGGCGATGTTTATATTGGTACTAATATGGGGATGGCTTATTTTGATGCTGGCGGCGGCTGGGCTAACCGGCTGGACGATTCTTTGTATTACCGGCATTACGGAAAAAACAATGGGTTACTGTCTGATAATATTAATGCGATTGCCTACGATAAATATAAGTTCAAATTATGGGTAGCTACAGATAGCGGAATTGTTATCTGGGACCCTCCCTGTATAGGAAGTGTAAATTGCCGGGTTACACCATTAAAGAAAAGCAGCTATGCTTCCTCTAAAACTAACGGCAACTGGAGTAATCCTGCTGTTTGGGATTCGGGTGAGATTCCTGATTCAACAACTGTGGTGGTGATTACTGATACCATCACCGTTGATATCAATGCCCAATGCATGTCATTAGGAATAGTTAATCCCGGTAATCTCAAAGTAAATACAGGCAACAACCTTACAATTTTTGCAGAAAAAGAGATCATACTTACCAGTGACGAAGAACGGCGCAGAAGGCAACGGTAGTTACAAATCCTGATTAAAATAAATTTTTACAATAAATGAAAGCAGCCATGAAATATTCCAGGTATAAATATTTAGCGGTTATTTTTTTAGTTGTTTTGATAAACGCCACCGTATTTGCCCAGCCTTCTTTATCAAAAATGAAACTGCAACTGGATAATGAAGAGGTACAGCAACCAAAAGGGCTTAGCATGAAACTGACAACCAGCGCCCAGGCTGGCATCTTGTTTAAAAACAATATAGGATTGTCCCCCGCAGGCATTATTCCATGGCTTACACAAAGATTAGCGTTACGGCAAAATGAAGATCAGCTTATTGATGAAAACAGGGATGCAGTGTCCAATGGCTATATTTTTAAAAAGATCCACCAGTATTACAAAGGAATCAAAGTTGAGCATGGGGTCATTAATATTACCAGCCGGAATAATACAATCAAAATGATGCAAATGGAGTATTACTCCATACCGGGTGAATTTACTATCCGCCCTGTTTTATCTGAGCAGCAGGCGCTGGAAAAGGCAATGGCTTTTACGGGGGGAACATTATTTGCCTGGACTAACGGAGCGGATACCACGATCAATGATTTTAAAAAACCAACGGGTGAACTGGTAATTATCCAAACCTATAAGCATGATGGGGAAGTATGCCTGGCATATAAGTTCAACATCTACGTGTTGCAACCATTGATGAGGGCATATATTTATGTGAATGCATGGGATGGAAAGGTAGTGCTGGATGACGCTATCATTAAGCATGCAGCGGCCGAAGCGGATAAACCATACCGGGGCGAAATTAAAAATATCGCTTCTATAGAAAAAAATCCATTGGTGAATAATGATCTTAAAAGTAATTTGGGTGTTACTGCTGTAAACAGGACAGGTTCGGCCGATACCCGCTTTAACGGTACCAAGCAAATCGTAACAGATTCTATGGCAGGCGGACTTGCAAAGCCATTCCGCCTGCGGGAAGGAAGGAATGGACATGCGATCATTACATTGAATTACCAGAAAAGAGCCTGGAACCCAATAAACATTGATAATGATGCAGCAGCCGTTGAGTTTACAGACAATGATAATAACTGGACCAGTGCAGAATTTAATAACCCCACATTAGACGACGCAGCATTGAGTGCCCATTATGGCATGCAGTGGGTAAGCGATTACTGGTATAATATTCATCAGCGCAACGGATGGGATGATAAAAACAGCCCTTACACCGGCTACGTGCACGTCGGTGAAAATACCTATTACAACAATGGTACTTTCACATACAATGCCTGGTATAACAATGCATTCTGGAATGGTACCAATATGCATTTTGGTGATGGCGATAATGTTACCAGGGGACCTAAAACCTATTTGGACGTTTGCGCTCATGAACTGAGCCATGCCGTGACGGCCACGACCTGTGCGCTTGTGTACAGGTGGGAGTCGGGGGCACTCAATGAATCCTTAAGTGATATATGGGGCGCCTGTGTTACCAATTATGCTATCACGCAGGATCCTGCCATTACGGATGAACTGGTTTGGCGGCATGGAGAAAAAAGGGATCTTGTACGCACACCGCAATCAGGCCTGAGGGATCTGCAAAATCCTTTGATGTATAACCAGCCAAGTACATACCGGTCCACCAACTGGGTGCCGGGCAATTACGATGACTGCCCGGTAGAAAACGACAATACAAATGACCATTGTGGTGTACATAAAAACAGCGGTGTTTTTAATAAATGGTTTTTCCTGATCACCCAGGGCGAAATAAGCATTAATACTAACTTGCAGCCCTATGCGATTATTGGACTGGGATTTGCCAAAACAGAAAAGATCGCTTACATGATGGAGCAGAACCTTACGCCCAATGCCAGCTTTGCCACCGCCAAAGATGTATCACTGAATATTGCTGCCACCGAATATGGCTGGGGATCAACTGAATATTCAACTTTAAAAACTGCCTGGTATGCCGTTGGCGTTGATACCAACATTTATAACATGGCAAATACACCAGTATTTACTACCAATAATTTCACCAGCATTGCAACTGCCGGCACCGATCTGTTTGCAGGAACCAATTACAACGGGTTGTATCATTTTAATGATACCGTGTGGACAAAATTGAACGAGCTCACAGATGTAAGGATCAATGATATCAAATTTGACCAGGACCAGAATGTCTGGATTGCACAATCCGGCAGATCGGGCACACAGGGTGGTGGCAGCAGTATTGGCGGAGGTGTTAACTATTTAAAAGATCCTTTTACAGGCCCCAGTACTTTGTATACAGTTGATCCCCTGTTGCATGTGCCTTCCCGCAATGCAAGATGTATCTATATTGATCCGGACAGGCAAAATCAAGGTATCAATCCTAAAGTGTGGGTAGCTACACTGGCCTACATCACCAGTAACAATTCAACAAGTGGCATGCTGGGCCAGGGATTGTACAGCGCCTATAAAGAGTTTGTACCGGTAAGCCAGGGAATCAACATTGCAAGCGGCACCGTGGGTTGCCTTACAGTTGGGGGTATTAAAAATGAGGTATGGACATTTGTGCAGGCTAATAATGGCATCAACCAGTTGCTGCAATACAATGCCGGAACCAATGCCCTGATCAGTACTTACGATCATAATACCGTTCCGCTTTTACCATCCGGCTTTGTGGCAAGGGCTATTTATGGAGATAAAAAAAACCGGTTGTGGATAGGACTGGCAAATGGGGGCGTTATGATATTGGATGAGAATAAGCACTGGCATAATATCAATTTTGTAACCCGTTTTCCGGCAGGCACTGCCGTAAACTATAATGCCATCACCGGCGACCCTTACGGTGATGTGTATATTGGTACTACTTCAGGCATCGTATTTTTTGATCATGGGATAGGAGAGATCAACCGGTTGGATGACAGCAGTTTTTACAGGTTATATACCAGCAAGAATGGCCTTCCTTCCAGCAATATCAACGCCATTGCTTACAGTTCCACTCACTTCAAATTATATGTGGCCACCGACAGCGGGATCATTGCCTGGAACCCATTGTGCATAGGCAACAGTTGTAACCTGCATCGGTTTTACGACAATGCTTATGCCGAGAGTAAAGCGAATGGCAACTGGAGTAACCCTGCAGTATGGACCACCGGCCTGGTTCCGGATTCTACAACAACTGTAGTGATCAATGATACCATTGCAGTAGATATTAAAGCACAATGCCAGTCTATATCGGTTGCGCTGCCGGGCACCATTAACGTAAACACAGGCAAGGAACTGGAAGTTTTTGAAATAAAAAGCCCAATCATTGATGACAGTAAAAGCAGGCAAAGCAGGCAACGCTAATTAATTGGTAACTTTAAAAAATGCTACCACAGGATAGTTTACCTGGCTTACCAGGTTATCAGCCCTGTGAGATATAATGAACGTACAAAAAAAAATATCACAAAAAAATGCACTTACTCATAAGTGCCTGCTGGTTTTTGTAATTGGTTTATTCTCATGCTTCATTCAGCAATTTGTGTATTCCCAAACCATCCCCAATTTCACCATCAACCAAACCAGCGGCTGTGTGCCATTGAGTGGGGTAAATTTCACCGATGCTTCTACCGGTGCTGCAGTTATCAACAGGGACTGGGATTTAGGCAATGGTACTGTAATACCAGGCGGCCCGGCCGTTGTGGGTACGAACTATTTGACGTCTCAAAAATTTTATGTAACCCTCACCGTTACATTTGCTAACGGTGATATCAAAACAAAAAAAGACAGTATTATTGTCTATCCCAAACCAATCGTTGATTTCCGGGTGACAGATACAGCAGGTTGTGTACCGCATACCGCCAGTTTCACCGATCTGTCTACTACTGCCACCGGAATAATCAATACCTGGACATGGGATTTTGGCGCAGGAGGAAGCACCATACGGAACCCGGTATTTATTTACAGCAACCCGGGGTTGTACAATATTTCACTCATTGTAAAAAATAGCTGGGGCTGCGAAAGTGATGCAGCCACTAAATTCCAGTATGTGCATGTGTGGAACAAACCAACAGCTTCCTTTTCTGCCAATACCTATTTTAGTTGTAATGACACCGCTACAATATTTTTCAATAATACCACCAGCAATGGAAGCCCTGCCAATAAGTATTTATGGGATTTTGGCGATGGCAATACCAGCACTGCAAAAAATCCTGCTCACTTTTATGCAGCTCCGGGTACCTATACCGTTACGCTTACCGCTGCTGTTGGCAACAGTTGCAGTGCAGTTACCTCTTCCACCATCTATATCGGCAAGTCAAGGCCTTCTTTTGTTATGGCACCGGATACTGTTTGTGTAAACACATCCACCCAGTTTAGTGGATTGGGCACGCCAAATCCTTACTATTTAAAATGGATATTCAGTGATAATGGGGCACAGCAATATTATTCACCTGTCTATCATACTTTTAATACACCGGGTGATTATATGGTTTCATTAATTGCCTATACCTACCAGGGATGTACGGATACCATCACCAAATCAATACACATAAAATTTGGGGCAGGGTTGGTACCTTTTTTTATTACAGCACCTGATACCGTTTGTGCCAACAGTTCCACTACTTTTGATGGCAGTGCTGTTCCTGTACCGGATCATGTGCAATGGTTTTTTACTGACAACAATGCACTGCAGAATAATGCTCCCACCAATCACACATTTGTTAATCCTGGTGATTACAATGTATTGCTGATTGCCTATGATGCACAGGGCTGCGCTGATACAGCTGTGAAAGCTGTGAATGTGAAAAGTGGACCTGTAGTAAGTTTTACACCTGATAAAGTGGATGGCTGCGGAGATCCCTTTACTGTAACTTTTACTAATACCACCTATCCCAATGCAGATCTGCGTTTTACATGGAATTTCGGAGATGGCTCTCCTTCCGTAATTACTACCGATACATTGCCCTTGCCGCATACATACACCACATTTGGTAACTTTACCGTTACGCTAACGGCAACCGATACCGTGGCAGGTTGTGTGAGCAATCCTGCAACATTCAGCTATATCAGGAACTATCAGCCAAGCGTAAACTTTACTTATGTGCCACCGGATGGCTGCCGCCCATTACCGGTAAAGTTTACGGGACAGGTGAGCAATCTTATTGTACCCGTTCAATACTATGTATGGAATTATGGTGACGGCAAAATTGATTCTATTGCCGGATCCAATATTGCTAATCATGTGTATACAGTTGGTGGCGCATTTGGAGCCACATTGACTATTGTTACTGCCGAATGTACATTCACTTCCATTGCCAAATTTGTAACCGTTATTGATATCTGTGATGATGATGGAAGTGGTGGCGGTGGCGGAGGAGGCGGTGGCGGCGGCGGCGGTGGCGGCGGTGGGGGTGGTGGCGGGTTTGGCCTTGGCAAAACCTGTGCTGATAAATACACGGTAACTTTCACTGATACGGTGACCAATGCAGTGGTACAAAGCTGGGACTTTGGTGACGGGTCGCCTGTACTAAACACCGGTATTTTAAACCCGGTAACCTACACTTTTTCTCCTCCGCAAAAAGTGTATGTAGTAACGGTTATCAGATTGGATACATTGACCAGTCAAATTGATACCGGTAAAAAACGGGTCATCATCATTGATGAAAAGGCCAACTTCACTCCCGATAAAACAGATATCTGTACCAACGGGCTCGTAAATTTTTATCCTTTTGGAAATGATTCCTCCAAAATAAAAACCTATACCTGGGATTTTGGTGACAGTACCGCAAGGCTGGTGATTGACAACCTGACGTATTTCAATAATTATGGCCTGTGGCTGAAAGGCAATGCCAGCCATACTTACATTGATACGGGTTTGTATTATGTAAAATTGATCGTGGAAGATAAACTTGGCTGTTCAGATTCCATATACTATCCTTTACCCATAAGTGTAAGAGGGCCCATAGCGAATTTTATTCCGGATATACAGTTGAGTTGCCTGGTACCATTGAAAGTAATTTATACTGATTCCTCTGTGCAGAACGGGATCATTCCCATCACCAACTGGCAATGGACATTTGGTAATGGCTCTCCTGTAATCAATTCAACGCTGGATACCGCTGTGAGCAGTTTGTACACGGCCAATACGTATAATGTTAACCTTAAAGTTACCGATTCCATTGGTTGTTTTTCCACCATCACAAAACAGGTGATTGTTCCTTTAGTGACCACCGGGCCACAGGCTGGTTTTTTTGCTCCGGATACTACCAGTTGTTTATCCGGCAAAAATTTTGTTTTTACGGATACCTCTGTTCAAAGCGCTGGTGTGCCTATTGTAAACTGGCAATGGAATTTTGGAAACAGTACCAGCTTGAACACAGATACAGATACTGCCATTAATAAAATTTACAACGGCACTTACTATTATAACTTTTATACGGTGTCGCTCACTATCACCGACTCCTTTGGATGCACATCCTCTGTTACCAAACCTAACTACATTAAAATTTATCAGCCCAAAGCAGATTTCTTCAGCTATGATACTTTGAAGTGCGGAGCTTTTAATGTGTTCCTGTACAACTATTCACAGGTGTATAATGGTAACTATACCTGGTATTATGGAGACGGTACTTCCACAACCGGTTATTATGGTTCGCATACTTACGGAGCAGAAGGAAACTATAACATCAAAATGGTTGTTCAGGATGAGAATGGATGCACAGACAGTGCAACAAAAACCTCTTATATAAAATTAGTTCACCCCCAGGCCAACTTCAGGATTGGAGATACCACCCGTTGTGCACCAACTGCCATAGCCTTTACCGATAGCTCCACTTATGCCAGCAGTTGGATTTGGGACTTTGGTGATGGAGGAACCGGCAGTACCGACCAGTATCCATCACCACACATTTATGCATTCCCCGGATTTTACAGAGTAACACTGCGGGTAAAGGGACTGAATAATTGTGAAGACAGTATTTCAAGAATAATTAGGGTACGGGGCCCAATAGCAACGCTGACAGCCAACACGGGCAATGGTTGCAAGCCATACCCTATTACCATGAAGGTAAGGGGCAGCTTTATAAAAACCTTTGCCTGGGATTACGGCGACGGCACGCCTGTTTTGCCCAATATTACAGATTCGAATGTAACACACACCTACATCAATGCCGGCAGGTATTTGCCGAATGTGATACTCACCAGCCCCGAAGGATGCCCTTTTACCCTGAAGGCAAGTGATACGGTTTTTGTTGATTCGGTAAGGGCAAGGTTTAGTTTTGGACCAAATAAATTCTGCGATAGCGGCTATGTTAATTTTACAAACCTGAGTATCGTTCCATTCTTTTCTTCCCTGCGGTACAAGTGGTATTTTGGTGATGGAAAAACGGATACCACCAATATTCCACCTCCACACTTGTACAATGCTCCGGGAAACTATACAGCGAAATTAGTGGTTACCTCAAAATATGGATGCGTTGATTCCTTTATTGTTGCCAATGCCATAAAAATATATGCAAGCCCCAGGGCAACTATAAATGGAATCACTGCCGTTTGCCTTCGCCCCTCCACCAGGCTGCAATATACCAGTACCATTACTTCGGCAGATGCGATAGCCAAATACAAATGGAGTATTGATGCAGACAGTGTGGGTAATACGGCTAATTTAAATTATAATTACCGCACACCTGGAAACCATGTGATTACCTTCTTTATACAGACCATCAATGGCTGCACTTTCTCAGTTACAAAAAATATCATTATTGATTCTGTGGTCACCAATTTCACTGTT
>JAYVUL010000059.1:0-8659 GCA_043787935.1 Chitinophagaceae bacterium
AAACATTCAGTTTTAATAACCGGGGTTAAAATGGAATCCGCTGCAAATGGGTTTTCATTTCAATGGAACACTTCAAATGAAATTGGTGTTACCCGTTATGAAATACAAATGAGCGAAAACACAAGCAACTTCAGTACCGTTAAAAGAGTAACCGTTTTACCCAATGCAACAAATTTGTATACAGTCAGGCTTCACAATACAATCATTTTTTCGGATACCGTCTATTTCCGGATAAAAACTGTTTTCGCAGATGGTAGTATCAGCTATACAGCGGCGAGCGCTTTTGCTATAGCCGGTAACAATTAATATCCCTGTTTCTTTTCAACGAAAAATTTAGAATCCGCATTTGCAACTAATAAAACCAGTTTCAACAGGCCTGGGGCCAACAGGATGGCGGCCAGCAATAAACTACTTCTCTTTACAGCATCATTCATTTATGCGGTAAAGAGAAGTTGCCGTTTACACCAGGAATAGAAGGAAACGGTTTTTGCCTGCCAAAAGGCTTGGTTGCAGGGGTTGCCCTACTTTTAATGGGTAGTGACCCCGGACTGTTTCCTGAAAAAGAATGACATTTCTCACACTTCCTCCTGATAGTTATCTTTTTCCCTTCCCGGAAGATGATATTTCTTTGTATTTTATTCAATATACTTATGAGTATTTCTTCCCTGCATACTTTTCATATCCCAGTTATGGGCCTGGCTTACACTGTTGACACGCCGTTGAAAGTGGCGAGGTTCGGTATTTCATCTGTTGTTTCTATTGTAGTAGATAACCTGCTGGAAGATATGCGGAAATTTTATTGTGAGCAGGAAAATGAAAGCTATATTCCGATCAAAGATGGGGATGCTGATTACCGTGCCAGGCGCATCACTGCCTACCTGGATCTTTTAAACAGGATGGTGGCAAAACAATCAGCGCAATTAAGGGCTGAGCCATTTGACAAAGGAACAGCTATAGTGAAATATTTTGAGCTCTTGCCACCGGCTTCCCCGGTTAGAAATTTATACAACCAAATGACGGGGTTGGAAGAAGGGGAAGAAAAAAGGTCGCTGCAGGAAATTCTCCGTAAAAAAATTATCGCCGGCGCAATTGATGTAAACATCATGACCAAATGCGATAAGGTAAACTATGATAAAACCGGGGAGCCCTTGCCATCAGAATATAATGATGCGATGGCTGCACTCAGGGGGTTCGCCAATAGCCAGCTTCATTCCGCTGTGGTTTTTTCAGCAGGGCTAAACCCAAGGCTTTACTCCTATTGCGAAACATTCGGTGATTTTTTTCCTGATGAAAATGGGAGTACAAAAAAGAAAATTATTCTTAAAGTAAGCGACTACCGGTCGGCATTGATACAGGGAAAATTCTTTGCCCAAAAAGGTTTGTGGGTGTCAGAATTCAGGATAGAATCCGGGTTAAATTGCGGTGGCCATGCGTTTGCCACTGATGGATATTTGCTGGCTCCCATCCTGGAAGAGTTTAAACAGAAAAAGGAGGAATTGGGTATTGAGTTATTTGGTTTATGCAATGGGACTTTGTTGAAAAAAGGGGTTACTGCGTATGCACAGCAACCTGAAATAAAAATTTCAGTGCAGGGCGGAATTGGCACTGCCAACGAAAATAATTTCCTGCTGGATTATTATCCTGTCAGCAGTACCGGTTGGGGTAGCCCGTTCCTGCTGGTGCCCGAAGCCACCAATGTGGATGATGATACCCTGGAGCAACTGGCCACTGCAAAAAAAGAAGATTACTATCTCAGCAATGCTTCGCCACTTGGAGTGCCGTTTAATAATTTACGCCACAGTTCTGCTGATGAAGAAAGACTGGAAAAAATTGCCATGGGAAAACCGGGCAGTGCCTGTTATGGTAAATATTTATCGCTTAATACAGAATTTACTGAAAAGCCCATTTGCACCGCATCACGGCAATACCAAAACCTGAAGATCAGGCAACTGGAAGAACAGGATATTGCATCAGATATGCTTGCAGTGCAAATTGAAAAAATTACAGAAAAGGAATGTCTTTGCACAGGCTTGTGCAATGCAGCATTTCTGAAAAATGGGATCACTCCGCCGCATAAGGCAAAAGCAGTGAGTATTTGCCCCGGGCCTAATCTTGCTTACTTTTCAGGTACCTTTTCTTTACGGGAAATGATTGATCATATTTATGGCAGAAAAAATATACTCAACAGCCTGCACCGGCCCAATATGTTTATCAATGAACTGACCCTTTATGTAGATTACCTTAAAAAAGAGATCAACAACAGCATTGGCATCAATAACACCATTAAACAGGGTAAATACCTCAAAAAATTTAAGGATAACCTTTTTTCAGGAATTGAATATTACAAAACATTAGCTGATAAAATGGTACGGGAATCAGCGCAATACCGGGATAATTTTTACGAGGAATTAACCAATATAGAAAAATATTTAACCAACCTGAATTTGCCGGAATTTTCAATGGCTGAAAATCCTGCATAACCCTTCTGCCGGCAGTTTGCCCGGGATGTTTTTGCAGACCCATTTTTCTTCAAGGGCATTGCATTATGGCTTAAACAAAAAAAGTCCTCAGCATTTTTATTCCTGGTTATTAATATGCCCGCCCGGGAAAGAATGAAATGATTATGAGCCGTATTGTACATTTCTGTCTTTTTATATACTGCTTTTAAAAATTAAAAGATAAAGACAGCTTTTAGGTGACTCCTCTTTCTAAGAAGGGGGTATTGGTTCCAAAACCAGGGCCCTTTGATTTATCTTACTTAAATATCATCGCATTCTTATAATTTTGAACCGTGCTGCTCAAATATTTTTTTTCATTTATAAAATTAAAGCCGGTGTTGGCAGTGGGATTCCTGCTGGCCTGTTCCAGTTTACTGTTTGGTACCTGGGTGGCTGCCATACCCGGCATAAAGGAAAGGCTTGGATTGACTGATGGAAGCCTTGGCCTGTCCTTGCTGCTTTCACCACTGGGTGCCATTACCGGTGTTTTTATTTCTACCAAAGTGTTCAGTAAAATACCAGTGGGCAGGTGGATGATGGCAGGCTACATTCTCTTATCCATTGTAATGATATTGCAGATAAATGCAGTGAACCGGGTAATGTTCTGGATATGTTTGTACTTTTTTGGATTGACCAGTTTTTTAAACGGAGTTTCGGTAAACGCAACGGTTAATATTCTGGAACAAAAATATAACCGGCTGTTCATGAGTACCTGTCATGCCCTGTACAGTTTGGGAGGTGCCGTCAGTGCCGGGTTTGCGGCATTAATGTTTGCAGTGCATGTCCCTTCCGGTTGGCAAATTGTGCTGGTGGCCTTTGCTATTCTTACCGTTAATGTCGCCAACCGAAATCATATACTGGCCAATACGGATATTATTCACTCCGGTTCAGGCATCAAGTTGCCCTCCTTAAGTGTGTTGGGCATCTCCTTTATTTGTATGGTTTTGTTTATGGCAGAAGGTTGTGTGGCCGACTGGAGTGCCATCTATTTTAAAGAAGTAATGAATGCTCCCAAGGCATTGGTAAGTTTGGGGTATGCCGGTTTCTCCATCGCAATGACCATCGGAAGATTAAATGGTGATTCCATTGTTGCAAAACTGGGCAATAAAAGAACGGTGATTGCCGGTTGCCTCCTGGCGGCAACAGGGTTCCTGGTAGTTGTGCTTTCCCCTTTTATTGCCCCGGCCATTGCAGGGTATATTATAATTGGATTTGGTTGCTGTTGTATTGTGCCTGTATTATTCAGGGCCTCTTCTACTATACCGGGGCTCAGTAAGGTAGAGGGTTTTGCCATGGTTACCACTGGAGGGTTGATTGGTTTTCTTGCCGGCCCCTCCGTAATCGGGTTCATCTCAGAAAAAGCCAGCCTCACAAAGGGCTTATCACTGCTCATTGTAATGGCAATGCTTGCTGCAGTGGCAGCATGGCGCAACCGGTTTTTAGTGAACCGGCAAGATACCCCGATGAGTGAGGATTTTGATGAACAGCTTTATTAAATGAAAAAATACCAGTAATACTTATTGTCCATATTTAATCATGTACCAATTACACAAAAATCACTACATTCACACTCCGATAAAATTAACCAGCATAGTATTTAAACCAAATATCCGCTTACCGGTGGATAACCAGTAAAATATGAAGGCAATCATTCCAGTAGCCGGCGCAGGCACGAAGTTGCGGCCACATACCTATACACAGCCAAAGGCCCTGATCCCTTTAGCAGGAAAAACTGTTTTAAGCATCATCATAGACCAACTCCATGAAGCCGGCATCCTGGATTTTATTTTTATCGTTGGCTACCTTGGCGACAAGATACAGGATTATGTGAAAGCAAAATATCCACAGCTCAACTGTCATTTTGTATACCAGAATGAACGTAATGGCACAGGTTACGCCATTGAACTTACCAAAGAGATTGTGGGCAGTGATGAAGAAGTTTTTATCGTATTGGGTGATACAATAGCAGAATACAATGTAAAGGAAATACTGGACGCTCCCTACTCCATGCTGGGGGTGAAAAAAGTGGATGATCCGCGGAATTTTGGGGTGGCAGAGATTGACGATACCGATACCATAACCAGGCTGGTGGAAAAGCCGGCCATTCCAAAAAGCAATTTGGCGCTGGTGGGTATTTATAAAATTAAAGAGACCAGTTTTTTATTTTCCTGTATCAAAAAGATTATTGAAAAAGGGGAAAGAACGCAGCGGGAATTTACCCTTACCGATGCACTGGAATGTATGATTCAGAAGGGTACCCAGTTCAAATTTTTTAAAGTGCAGAACTGGTTCGACTGCGGCAAGAAAGAAACGCTGCTGGAATCCAATGCCACCATGCTGAAAAAATTTGGCGGCACGGTATCAGGCATTGAAACTTTTGAAAATACCATCATCATCCCGCCGGTAAGCATTGGCGAAGGGTGTGATATTAAGAATTCTGTTATTGGGCCCAATGTTTCTATTGGCGAGCATACGGTTTTGAATTATACTATTGTAAAGGAATCCATCATAGGCTCTTACTCCAAATTATATGATGTGGTTTTAGACGACTCCCTGATTGGCAGTGATACCGGCATCAAAGGGGAAACCCGTTCGCTGAATATTGGGGATGATACGGATATAGATCTGGGATAGGTAGATTGCTGCATGGTTAAATTGTTTTATTTTTGCTGAGTTGCCTTTGTTGGATAATCCAAATGTTAAACTGGCTGCACTTTTATTTTTCTGCTCATCCATTTATCTTTAGTTTAGTGATAGCCTTGCTCTGCGCCGGAGTAGTAAACAATGCAACCATTTAACCATTCAGCAATAAAACAAGTGAACAATAGAATCAATAAGCTCTTCAACATTCAATACCCTATCATCCAGGCTGGCATGATATGGGCAAGCGGCTGGCGCCTCGCCAGTGCAGTGAGTAATGCAGGTGGATTGGGAATGATTGGCAGTGGCAGTATGTACCCGGAAGTATTGAAACAGCATATCATCAAATGCAGGGCAGCAACAGATATGCCTTTTGCTGTGAATGTGCCTTTATTATATCTTGATATTGAACAGCATATTCAAACCATCATCGATGAAAAAGTGCCCATTGTTTTTACCTCAGCCGGCAATCCAAAAACATGGACAACAAAATTGAAAGCACAGGGAATAATAGTGGTACATGTGGTAAGCAGCAGCAAATTTGCATTAAAAGCTCAGGAAGCAGGCTGCGATGCGGTGGTAGCTGAAGGCTTTGAAGCCGGCGGCCATAATGGGAGGGAAGAAACGACCACCCTGGTACTAGTACCGGCAGTTTGCAATGCGGTAACCATCCCTGTTATTGCTGCAGGTGGTATTGCTACCGGCAGGCAAATGCTGGCTGCTATGGTGCTTGGTGCCGAAGGGGTGCAGGTTGGCAGCCGCTTTGTAGCCAGCCCGGAAGCATCAGCTCATATCAATTTTAAAGAAAAAATCATTACGGCCAGTGAAGGCGATACCCAACTCGCTTTAAAAAAACTCACCCCGGTAAGGCTTATCAAAAATAATTTCTTTCAGGCGGTGCAGGCTGCTGAGCTGGAAGGGGCTACGGCAGAAACATTGCAACACCTGCTTGGCAAGGGCCGGGCAAAAAGGGGTATGTTTGAGGGAGATATGGAAAATGGCGAACTGGAAATAGGCCAGGTGAGCGCCCTTATAAGAAATATTATGCCTGCAGCTGATATTGTAAAAGAAATATGGACAGATTTCCAAAATGCCCTGCAACACCCGCTGGGATGACGTTTTATCCCATACACAACTGCAGTAAATAATCCCCTGCCGGAATAAAATTCCAAAAACAGGAAAATTCCTGAAATAAATCCCCACTATTTACGTTTAGTAGCAGAATGTCCTGGTTATAGTACCGGAAAAGGATAAAAATTGACTGTTTGGTTTTTATCATGCCCGCTTTACACCTCCCTTTTATTGAAAACCAACCAGGATAGCAATCATCTTTTTTACCAATTGAACGTAATGCGAAAGATCCAATATTCCCGGTATATACAGCTTGCAGTGTTGCTGTGCCTTGCATTAGCTTTTGGCGGCCGGGTATCGGCGCAGGTGCCCACCCAGCAGCAGATCAGTGAAATGGTACCGGGAGGAATCAACCCTACTCAAATGACCAAGTCGGGTTTTGAAAACTTTTTTAAAGACAACAACCAGAAAAAAAATACCGGCAACGACAAGAATAAAGAAACCCCCGAAATAAGGAAACGCCTCGAAAATAAAACATTGGATAAGGACAGTACCCAAAACGATAATTTCAAACGCTATAACTCCAGGCTGGATGATACTTACGGGGCCACTGTTTTTCAGAATGCTGCCATGAATGATGTATCTGAATTATCCATCCCGCCATCAGATTACCCGATTGGTGTGGGTGATCACATTATTGTATCCTTATGGGGCGGTGGCGAATACCAGGAAGACTATATCGTGGCCAGGGATGGCGCTATTTTTCCTTCGGGTCTTGGCAAAATTACCGTGCAGGGCCTCACCTTTGAAACGGCTCAAAAGATGATCACTGCAAGGTTTAGTGGTACGGTGCCACCGGGAACCAACATCCAGGTCACCCTCGGCCAGCCTAGAACAATCAATGTAAATGTAGTGGGAGAAGTGCTGAACCCCGGCCCCAAAATGTTATCAGCTTTTTCCAATGCCTATAACGCTATTGGGCTATCCGGCGGCGTTACTGAATATGGCAACCTCAGGGAGATCGTGGTAAAACGCGGTGGCCGGGTAATTGAAACGCTGGATGTTTATAAATACCTCAACAGCGGTGATGTGGGCAACAGGGTTTACCTGCAAAACAATGATTTCGTTGTGGTGACTTTTACAGAAAAGAAAGTATTGGCCTCCGGGCAATTTAAGCGGCCCATGTTTTACCAGTTGAAAAAAAAGGAAGGCATTAAATCACTCATTGCATATTCAGGCGGTTTTACCTCCGATGCATTTTCTTCCGGGGTTAAAGTGATCAGAACAGAAAATGAAAAGCAGGTGATCCATGATGTGAACGCAACGGCTATCCTGAAACTGCCCAACCAGGATTATGAATTGCAGGATGGGGATATTATAAAAGTTGATTTGATTAAAACAGGTATTGTAAATAAAGTAGAATTAAATGGTGCCGTTGCCTATCCCGGTTTGTATGAGATAAGGAGCAACGACCGCCTTTTTGATGTCATCAACCGGGCTGGTGGGATCACTTCAAATACTTATTTGCCGAGGGCTTATATTTTTCGCGGGGCAGGCGATTCCACCAATATCAAATCAGATAAATTAGAAATCAATCTTACCGATTTTAATAAAGACAACAGGAGCAGCATCAACAATGTGGAACTGCTGCCAAACGACATCATCCAGTTATTTTCCACCAGTGAATTTGGCGAACAGCAGTTTGTATTTATTGATGGCGAAATTAGAAAACAGGGTAAAGTGAGAAAGTATGGCGGCATGACCCTGCAGGACTTGATTTATTTATCCGGCGGTTTAAAACCTTCCGCAGAATTTGGACGGCTGGAAATCGCCAGTATAGTAGATATGGATTCTGCACAAAAAGGATTGAAGCCTACCCGTACCGTTATCAGGTCGTACAGCATCAACTCCAGTCTGGAACTGGATTCCGCCGCAGCAAGGGTAACATTGAAACCATACGACCAGGTGCATGTAAGAAAGAACCCTTCTTTTGCCCTGCAGGAAAACATACAGATCGTTGGGCTGGTAAGATACCAGGGCTCTTATCCCCGTTTGGATAAATATGAAAGGCTTTCTTCTTATATAGAAAGGGCCGGTGGCATACTGGATAATGCGAATTTGGGCGGGGCCATTTTGTACCGCAAAAAAAGTAATTATTTAAGGGAACGCATTTTAAATACCATCAAAAAGGATTCTTCCGGAAGGATAAATGCAGCAGATAGTGTAGCACTCACTTTGGATGAACCTGTAAGCATTGACCTGGCAAAGGCAATGAAAAATAAAAATTCGGAGAATGATATCATCCTCCAGGAAAATGATATTGTGTATATACCTGAGATCAACCCTTTTGTAACCGTGCAGGGCAAAGTGCAATCGCCTTTGAAAATTTCGTATGATAAAGACCACTGCAGCCTTGGTTATTATATCGACAAAGCAGGTGGCTTTGGCAT
>JAYVUL010000060.1:0-2724 GCA_043787935.1 Chitinophagaceae bacterium
TGTAAATTCCGGCTAAACTGACCCCCTCTCACCATTTCAAATTGACCCCCTAAAAAACGATTTTAAAAAGGTCCAAAAAAATGCCTGCTTAAGAGGACTAAAAAAGAGATAAAGAACTGTTGTTTTGTATGATAAAAATAGTGATAAATATTTGTCTGTTGATTTTATAAAAATGATTCCATTATTTCTGTACCTGCCTGTCCGGCAGGCAGGCCTGCCTTTTGCTTTTTTCTTAATGATTCGCCGTAAAGTTCTATTCTTAATGATTGATGAACGATCCTGTCCAGGATGGCATCGGCCAATGTTTTCTCACCGATGACTTCGTGCCATTTTTTTACCGGCACCTGGGCGGTAATGATAGTAGTGCGTTTACCATGCCGGTCTTCTATTATATCTAACAGCAGTGCCCTGCTTCCGGCGTCGAAGGGCTGAACACCAAAGTCATCTAATATTAACGCATCCTGCTTTTCTATTTTTGATAACTCTTTTAAATGCGCACCATCGGCTTTGGCCATTTTTAAATGAGACATCAGCTTTGCCGTATTAGTGTATAAAACTTTATAGCCTAACAAACAGGCCTGCTGGCCAAGTGCTGATGCCAAAAAACTTTTTCCCGTACCTGTACTTCCTGTGATAAAGAGATCTTCACCTTTTTTTATAAACTCACAAGTAGATAAACGCTGTACCTGGTTTTTATCCAGGCCCCGGTTTTCAGAATAATCCAATTGTTCTATACTGGCGCTATAGCGGAAGTTCGCATTCTTAAGCCCCCTTTGCAACGAACGGTACTGCCTGTCGTCCCACTCGCTCATGATTAAGTGGTGTACCAGTTCATCATTGGTAAAGGTCTCAGTCTGATCAGACTCGACACACGATTTAAATGACTGATACATGCCGAACAGCCGCATGCGGCTCATCTTTTCTAAACTTTCTTTGTTCATGGTGTAAATTGTTTTATTGTATAATTGATAGATAGCTTTTGCCCGTTGTTTGTTTATTGATAATAATCTTCCCCCCGGATATTATCGTGCAGTGGCATGTTATTGCTGTTGTTTGTAGCCTGCTGTTCATCCAATGGAATAAAATCTGCTTTAGATTTTAGTATGCGTTCGATGATACCAAAGTTGTACACGTTAAAACTATCTGCCCGTTTACAGGCATTGATAAGCCTTGATTCTCCAACACGCTTTTTATAATTGATAATACCCTGGCATGCCCGGTAATTTTTTTCGGGATACTCATTGCGGGATAATACTTTTTTGATGTACTCCATTACCGCCACACCAATAAGAGCGCCATCAGCAATAAATTTTTCAGGGTTCCACTCGGTGGGGTATTTATGCCAGGAGGCAAGATGGTCTTCGTTTTGTATGTATTTTTCTTTACCAAATGAGCGGGCATGAACAGCAATCAATTCATGTTCGCTGAAGGCTTCTACTTTTGTACGGTTGTACATGAGCTTAACTTTTTTACCAATAAATTTATAGGGAATACTATAGTACCGGTGGTCTACTGTAACAAAACCCGTTTTTCCAACCGTAGCAACTTTGGTGGTCATTGGATCATATGGGTATTTATTCAGGGGCTTCAGCATATTTTTTTCCAGCGCTTCAAATTGCTGCATCCTGCTGTAATCACATCCGGTAAGCAGTGTGCTGTTATGGGCTTTCAGATAAAAAAGAATATCGGTGTTCAGCGCTTCCAAGCTGGTATAAACCTTTTCGTCTATCCTGGTAAAGATGCTTGTGTAGATTATTTTTACAGCACCTTCTACCAGTGCTTTGTCTTTAGGCTTATAAGCCCTTGCAGGAAAAACATACGTGTTGTAATGGGCTGCAAATGCAGCAAAGCTATCGTTCAGCTCTGCTTCGTAACGGCTGGCTTTCTTTACTGCTGATTTTAAATTATCCGGTACAATAGCTTCGGGCACGCCTCCATAAAAATGCAATGCAGCTTCGCAGGCTCCTATAAAATCTTCTTTCTTTTGTGAGGCTACTGCCCTGACATAGGTAAGCTGGCTGCAGCCAAGAATGGCAACAAAGACTTCTACATCCTGTACCTCACCTGTTTGTTTATCTACTACCTGTAACTTCTTTCCGGTAAAATCAATAAAGAGTTTATCGCCAACTTTATGGGGCACACGCATAGAGGGCTTGCTCATACCCATATAAGCGTTTAGGCGTTCAAGGAAGGCAGAGTGTTTAAACCCTTCAGGATGTTGCCCAATATAATCAGCATACAGCATTTGTTTGGTGATGCCACGCTTTTTAAGTTTACCCGCCAGTTCCGGTAACATAGTTTCTAAATCGATTACCCGGCTACTGACTGTTTTTGGCTTTTCTATTAAAAATGCACCGGCGAGTTGCTTATCACTCATCGCTTCTACATGCTCAACAGTAAGGCGTAGCTCAACAAAGAGCAGTAAATATTTTTTTACTGTATTGCGGGCAATACCCGTTGTTTTGCTGATAAACTTGCTGCCCCTGCCGTCTGCATAAAGGCGTAATACCTGTCTGATCTTAAACATATCAATTGTTTTGTTGGACATAATTATCGCTGGTTTGTTTTGGTTAAAACAACCGATTCTTATGTTCCTAAAACAACTGTTCTTTTATCTCTCTTTTAAGGGGGTCAATTTGAGCCGGGATCAGGGGGTCAATTTAAAATGGCCGAAGGGGGTCAGTTTCATCTGGCGGGTGGGGGTCAATTTGAGTGGATTTTCCA
>JAYVUL010000061.1:0-2726 GCA_043787935.1 Chitinophagaceae bacterium
GCAGTAAGTTCACCAAGGCTTGCCATTTTTTCTGACTGTATCAGTTGGGTTTGAGTGGATTTTAAATCTTCTAATGATTTTCTCAACTGCTCCGTGCGGTGAGTGACTTTTTCTTCCAGTATGCGGTTCTCTCTCTTTAACAGACGGGAGCGGTATTGTACAATGATCCATACAATACTGGAAAAACTTACTGCATATAACAACCAGGCCCACCAGGTATTCCACCACGGACGCAGAATGGTAAAGCTAAACTCAGCCGGTTGGCTCCAGCTTCCACCGCCACTCCTGCTGTAAACTTTAAAGATATATTTCCCGGCAGGAATGTCCCGGTAGTTTTCACTGAAGGTGGCGCTGGTGATGGCGCTCCAGCTGTTGTCAAAACCTTCCAGCAGGTAACGGTAACGAACCTTCTCCCTGTTGGTAAGTTGTGCACCTGTGAACTGAAAACTAAGGTAGTTCTGATTGTACGGTATCTCCAGGTTAACGGGCAGGTTAAAATTGCCGGAAAGGCTATCCCAAACAATGTTATTTTTCTGAAGCCAGCCGCTGTCTGCCGGCAGTTTATCCTTCAGATAAAAAGTATCTTTTTTTGAACTCCATATCGTATCTGTTCCGGGCAAATACTGCTGTACCGATTTGTGGTCTGTAAAGTTTGAACGTTTATCAGAAATAGTGATTCCCGAAATGTAAGTGGTGGTTTTGCTGCTGTCATCTGTAGCTTCATTGGTGATAACAAGCGCTTTGTCTTCTACCCCCCACCACAATTTATTGTTTACTGCCAGCACAGCACCCGCATTGTAATTATTATAAAGAAACCCCTGTGCCATACCATATGAACTGATATCCCATTCCGGTTGATCTTTTTCAGCCGAAGGTTGGTTGCTTCTTTTAGTAAAAACAGTGAGGCCATTACCGGTGCCTGCATAAATGCGATCTTCATGCTGAAATAAAGTGTAGGTATCAGGGGCAACAAGTCCATTGCGGGGCGTAATCTTAGTTAGCAGCTTCTTTTTGGAGTCTGCTACGTAAATTTCATTTCGGGTTCCGAGCCAAACCCTTTCCTTATCGTCAAGTAACATACAATTTACATCGTCATCACTTGTTTTTCCACCTGCCATTAAATAACGAATTGTTTTCTCCTGCAGGTTAATAATGTTTATTCCACTGTCTGTACTTACCCACACCTCCTTATTATTATCCTGCAACATTGCCCAAACAATACTGCCCAGCAGCCCATCACTGTTATTGATCCTGGTAAAAGATTTTTTTTCTGGGTCCATGATTTCAATTCCCTTGTGTGAAAAGCTACCAGTCCAGATACGGCCTGCATTATCAAGCAGGTAACTGGCCGTCCCCATATTTTTAAGCCCCTGTTCTTTTCCAAAACAGGTAACCTTGCCTGTTACAGGATCAATCCAATTGATACCATATCCCTGTGCTTTCATCAGGATCTTTCCATTTATAAATTGAAAATCAGGGGTAGCGCCTGGCTTTATGAGCAGGTCCTTTTCAACAGACTGGATAGTTTGATTACCAGAGTTATAAATATCCACTCCCTGCCGGGACCCGATCCAGATGCGGTGTTGCCCGTCCTCCGCAAAGGTCCAAACATCTGTTCCGCTGATGCCGTCCTGTGTCGTGAGATAGTCTGGCATGAATCCTTTTGCTTCTACGAGATTAAGGCCAGAATAGGTGGCAATCCACATTTGTTCCTCCTTATCCTTCAGGATGGTTTTTATCTTATTATCAGTTAGCCCCCTGGCGGCATTCAGGTATTTTAATTTTTGGGACGCTTTTTTAAAAATATATACACCACTGTCTGAGGCCATCCACTGGTTGCCAGTTTTATCTTCTGCAAAATGATTGATGGGGTGAAGGATTCCCTGCGCTTTCCCAAGGTGTTGAATGTTTCCCTCACTAGTGTTGACAATATAAATACCGGCTGCAGTGCCCAACCATACATTATTTTCCTTATCCATCCACAGCCCGGTGATGGTGTCGGAAAGCAGGAGGTTAGCCCTGTTCAAAAAATGAACGATGCCTGTTTTTGAATTGATGATGCTAAGCCCATGCAGGGAGCCTACCCATATATTACCATTGCTGTCTTGCAACAATTGTTTCGCATTCCCCAGGTCGGCTCCATGCAGGTAAGGCATGTTTCGGATCGTTTGGAGGGCAGGGTCAACGATAAACACGCCGGTCCTCGTAGAACCAACCCACACCATTCCTTTACTATCAGCAATCAATTCATAATCTGGGGCCCGCCCCAATCCCTCAAAAGGCAAATTGAAATGACTTACTATTCCTCCCTTGATATCCAAAATATAAATTCCGACCGCATCCGTTTTAATCCAGATCCTTCCTTGTTTATCTTCGATCATTTTCGTAACACCGGCCATGGATCCGATAAAAGTCACATCGATGAATGAATAGCTTTGAAGATATTCTCCATCAAAGCGGCACAAACTTTTATCTGTAGCAATCCACATCATACCGTGGCTATCCTGCAGCATCGCTGTTACAAAGTAGCCCGGAAGCCCCTGGTCTTCATTAAATTCAAAAATGCCCATCGCCGCATTCTTTTTCAATTTAGGCAATCCCGCTTTTATAATCACAGGCGGATCCAGCAAGGATACCTGTAGCTGTAAATTCTTTGCAGGTATCTTGTCGATATCAATGCTGGTGTCTGGAAGGGTGTTAATGTCAAAACTGCTTTCTTCGATCGG
>JAYVUL010000062.1:0-20152 GCA_043787935.1 Chitinophagaceae bacterium
CCATTACCTACAATGGCGAAATTTATAATTACATAGAATTAAAACAAGAATTAATTAAAAAAGGTTATTCTTTTTTTTCTGAATCAGACACCGAAGTTATTCTGGCACTTTACGCTGAATACAAAGAACAATGTTTACCGTATTTAGATGGCATGTTTGCTTTTGCTATTTATGATACCAAAGAAAATGTGCTGACCTTGTGCCGTGATCATGTTGGCATTAAACCACTTTTCTATTATGCGGATGAAAAAAATCTAGTCTTTGCTTCCGAACTGAAAGTGATCAGGCAGGTGATGGGTGGTCAGTTAACAGTTAACAGTGATGCCATTCCTTACTTTTTACATGTGGGATTTATTCCTGAGCCATTTTCGATTTATAATGATACGTTTAAATTTCCTTCCGCTCATTACCTGCAAATAAAATTACAGGGTAGTTCATTTAATAATTTGTCTCAGCAAATAAAACCATTCTGGAAGTTACAGGATGCCATTCGGCCTTCAGTAATAAATGTGGAAGCTGAGGCAAAAATACAGTTGAATGATTTGTTGTTTGATGCGGTGAAAAAACAACTGATCAGCGATGTGCCGGTTGGAACTTTCCTTAGTGGTGGCATTGACAGCAGTTTGGTAACGGCAATCGCAGCACAGGTTTCCGGTAACGATAAAATAAAAACATTCAGCATTGCCATTGATGATGGCAAATACAATGAATCAAAATTTGCCCGGCAGGTGGCCAATCATTTAAAGACAGATCATCATGAATTTGCAGTAAAGGAAAAAGAAGTAATGGAATTGGTGGACAAATTAATTCCTGCTTATGCCGAACCCTTTGCAGATTCATCAGCCTTCCCCGCCATGATGGTAAGCCGGTTGGCAAGGAAATATGTTACGGTGGCTTTAAGTGGTGATGGCGGCGATGAATTATTTCATGGTTATGGAATGTATCAATGGGCAAAACGGTTATCAAATCCTTTGATGCCTTTGATAAAAAAGTCAGCCTATACGGCATCCAAATTGATGGGCAATAAATATCAGCGTGCCGGTAACTTGTATGATTATCCTGACAGGAGTAACATCAGCACCCATATTTTTTCGCAGGAGCAATATTATTTTAAAGAACAGGAATTGCATTCATTGCTTGTAAATAAAAATTTTAATTTTAGCCATATCAATGCCCAGCCTGCCACCGGAAGAGCATTGTCTGCAGCTGAGCAGCAGTCGCTTTGGGATTTTAATCACTACCTGAAAGATGATCTGCTGGTGAAGGTTGACCGTGCCAGTATGCAATATAGCTTAGAAAGCCGGGTGCCATTATTGGATTACCGCCTGGTGGAATTTGCTTACAACCTTGATCCCGATTTAAAAATAAAGGATGGCACCATGAAGTATTTGCTGAAAGAGGTATTGTTCGACTATGTGCCAAGGGAAATTTTTGACCGGCCCAAATGGGGCTTTAGTATCCCGCTGGCAAAATGGTTGAGAACCGATTTAAAATATTTATTGGATAAATACACTTCAGAAGAAACCATTGGCAGATACAATGTGATAAATTTTGCTGAAGTAAAAAAATTGAAGGAACAATACCTGAACGGTATGGATTTTTTATTCAACAGGCTTTGGCTGATTATAGTGCTTCACTGGTGGCTTGAGGAAAACAATGGCTGATAAACCCATGCAAAAAAATATCCTTTTTATATCGTATGATGGAATGACAGACCCCCTAGGCCAGAGCCAGGTAATACCTTATTTGCAGGGATTGAGTAAAAAAGGATTCCGTTTTTTTTTATTGAGTTGTGAAAAGGAACAGGCATTATTTGAAAATGAAGAAGCCGTAAAAAAAATGCTTGCAGGCTACAATATCCAGTGGATACCGATTGCTTATACAAAGAGGCCGCCGGTGCTTTCTACCCTGAAAGACATTTACAATCTTAGAAAAAAAGCTAAACAGATCCATCAGCAGCATGGTATTCACCTGGTGCATACCCGGCCCGGTATTCCTGCCCTGGTAGGGTTGTGGATGAAGCAAACAATGGGTATCAGATTCCTGCATGACATCCGGGAGTTTTATGCAGACAGTCGGGTAGAAGGACGCATTTGGGATATCGGCAACCCCTTATTCAAAATTATTTATCGCTTCTTTAAAAGGAAAGAGCAGGAGCAAATTAAACAAAGCGATGGTATTGTATGCCTTACCTATGCTGCGGAGAAAATTATACAGCAAGAACCAATGTATAAAAAAAGTGTACCACTAAAAGTAATTCCCTGCTGTGCTGATTTGAATTTATTTGATCCATCAAAAATAACGGCAGCACAGAAAGGGCAGTTGAAAAAAGAGCTGGGCATCGCTGAAAATGATTTTATCATCAGCTACCTCGGCTCTATTGGCGGGTGGTACATGACTGCTGAGATGCTAAGATTTTGCAAACTACTATCTGATAAAAAACCGGAAGCGAAATTTTTATTTATCTCTCCGCATAATCATGATGTGATTGCAAGGGAAGCATCTAAATATGGCTTGCCTGCTGATAAGCTGATAGTGAAACATGGCAAACGGAATGAAATTCCGGCCTTACTTTCATTAAGCAGCTATTCTATTTTTTTTATCAGGCCCTGCTATTCAAAATTATCTTCTTCTCCTACCAAGCATGGCGAAATTATGGCAATGGGCATTCCTGTAATTACCAATAGTGGTGTGGGGGATGTAAGGGAAATCATTGAACGATACAACTCAGGTTATGTGGTGGATGATTTTTCTGAAGCGGCATTTTTAACTGTTATTGATAAGTTGCTGGATGGTAATTCTTTTGATACTCTTGCTATCCGCAATGGAGCAAAGGAATTTTATTCTTTGGAAAAAGGGGTGGGATTGTATAATGATTTCTATAATAATATATGCTGACCTTATTTACCTTTCAACCGCCCCGGATTCTTCTTTAAAAAATCTTCCCAGCCATTTGTCTTTTTACTTCCTTTAGTAGTGGTTACCTGGTTGCCCTGCAGATAATGGCATACTGCCACCGCCAATGCATCGGAGGCATCAAAATATTTGGGGTCATCTTTAAAGTCGAGAAGGCGTTGCAGCATTTTCAGCACCTGCTCTTTGCTGGCATTTCCATTACCCGTAACGGATTGTTTTACCTTTTTTGGGGAGTATTCTGTCACGTCCAATCCGTGCCGCATGGCAGCAGCAATGGCCACTCCCTGTGCCCTGCCCAGCTTGAGCATACTCTGTACATTTTTGCCAAAGAAAGGCGCTTCAATGGCAAATACATCAGGCTTGTATTTGATGATGAGGCCGCTGACGGTGTTGTAAATGAGTTGTAGTTTTTTGTATGGGTCATCCACTTTTCCGGGTTTTAATACATCCAGTTCCACCAGTTTTATTGTAGTGCCGGTTATTTGTATTAATCCGTACCCCATTACTACGGTTCCGGGATCTATGCCTAAAATAATGGTAGATTTTTGTTGCAAACCAGTTCCCCTTTTTTTGAATGATTGTATAAATAGATAATTAAAGTAACATTGTATAGGAAAATCAACCTGTTGTTTTGGTAAGCACGGTAGTTTCTATTGTTTGGGAAAAGTTGCCCATAGCTGAAAACGTACAAGTGCCTGCCCGGCTGCCGCCATCCGGACGGTAGTGACACAACGATGCTGAGTAATGGAATTTTGCAGGTTACAAAATGAGAATTTTAAAAAATCCCGTTTTGTCCTAATTTTTCCGCACTATCAAAACAAATGTCCGTATAAAAATAATCAAAACAGTTTTGAACAAACAAATCAAAATATTAATCAATTATTTTTTAGGACCTGCATTGTTTTTTTTGCTGTCCTGGAGCTTGTATACGCAGATCAACAACCAGCCAGACTTGTTTCTCCGCTGGCAGCAGATCAAAGTAAGCTGGCAGGACAGGCAGGTTGGGATGGTTGCAATCCTGATGCTGGTGAACTGGGGAATAGAAGCCAGAAAATGGCAGGTACTGGTGCAGCATGTACAGCCGATCTCTTTTTTAAATGCGTTTAAATCTGTACTTGCGGGCTGCAGCATTACTATGCTTACACCTAACCGTATCGGCGAATACGGCGGCAGGATATTATATGTGGAAGAGGGTAACAGGATCAAGGCCATTTCACTCACTATTGTGGGCAGCATCAGCCAATTGCTGGTAACCATGATCATGGGCTGCCTGGGTTTATTTTTTTTAAGATACTTTTCACATAATAACACCGGTACTTTATCTGTTTTACCGGAGTTTTGGGGAAATGTACTGATCTGCCTGTGTGTAACAATTACCGTAGTGATGACGTTATTTTATTTGCGTTTAGGCTGGCTGGTGAGGATGATGGAAAAGGTGCCGGCATTAAATAAGGTGGTAAAGCACATCAGGGTACTGGATGAATTTGATAATATTCAGTTAATCCGAATCCTGTCTTTATCGTTTGTCAGGTACTTGGTCTTTGTTTTGCAATATGTGCTGCTGCTGCGGGTAATGCAGGTAGAAATTTCTTTTGGTTTGAGTTTTTGGCTGATAACCGTTTTTTATTTGGTACTTGCGGTAGCACCTACGATTGGTTTTTTAGAATTGCCGGTAAGGGTAAGTGCCTGCTGGGCCTTGTTGAAATTCTATACCACTAATGAATTGGGAGTTGGCACCGCGGCTTTTGGTATTTGGCTTATCAACCTGGTGTTACCGGCCATAGCGGGAAGTATTTTAATATTGGGAGTTAAAATTGTAAAAGAAAAAAATGAGTAAAATTTTAAAAGCAGCATTTTTATTGCTGGCATTGCCGGCATTTTCACCAAAACAAACCGGAGATGATTTTTGCGGCTTGAAGAACCAGGCTTTTCTTGCAGGTGAATCTGTTACGATGAAAGTATTTTACAGTGCCGCAGGAATATATATTGGAGCAGGGGAAGCAACATTTACCACCAACCTTGAAAGATTTAATGGCAAAACAACCTATCACTGTGTAGGGGATGGGAAATCCTATCCTTTTTTTGATAATTTTTTTAAAGTAAGGGACAGGTATGAAAGCTATATTGATACTGCTACCCTGTTGCCGGTAAAATTCGTCCGCAATGTGGATGAGGGGGGGTATAAAATATATAACAATGTCACCTTTAACCATAGCGCCAATACTGCGGTAACCACCAACGGGGTTTTTAAAACCACTAGTTGTATCCAGGATGTGGTAAGTGCTATTTACTATGCCCGTAATATTGAGTTTGATAAATATAAGATAGGGGATAAAATACCCTTTGATATGTTTTTGGATGACGAAGTGTATCACCTTTACCTCCGCTACCTTGGTAAAGAAAAAGTGAAGACCAAGTATGGAAAATTCAATGCTATAAAATTTAAGCCGCTCTTAATAAAGGGAACTATTTTCCAGGGCGGCGAAAAACTGACTGCCTGGATAAGTGATGACCCCAATCATTTATTACTGAGGGTGGAAAGCCCCATCAGTGTGGGTTCTATCAAAGTAGATATGTTTGGGTACAGGAATCTCCGGTATCCGCTTTCTTCGCTCATCAGTTTACGTTAGCCTTACAACTCACTTAATTTAAAGGTATCTTTCTGGCGGATGCCTTTTTCTGTTTGCTGCAGGGTGCAGCACTCATTTACCGGGTCGTGTTCAAAAAAGAGTATGTAATCATTGGCTAAAGCTGAAGTTAAAAAGCTTTTCTTTTCCAGCAATGTAGTGAGGGGAAACATATCGTAACCCATCACATAAGGCAACGGGATATGCGCTACTGATGGCAAAAGATCGGCCACATAAACAATGGTTTTTTCTTTATACTTTATTACCGGCAGCATCATGGCTTTGGTGTGGCCATTCGCAACAACCAGCAGCAGGTTATCAGTGATCCGGGAGGGAATAAGCGTCACTATTGACGATTCATCATTTACCATTGACAAATCACCCAGCTCAATAAATTTCAATTGCCCGCTTTCCTTTATAGGCAATATATTGTCTTTTAAAAAGCTGGCCTTCTCCCTGTCGTTGGGCTCTGTAGCCCATTTCCAGTGCGATGTATTGCTCCAATAAACAGCATTCTTAAAAGCGGGCACCAGTTTATCCCCTTCTTTTACGATACTTCCGCCGCAATGATCAAAGTGCAGGTGCGTTAGCAATACATCCGTAATATCATCCCTGGTAAAGCCATGTTGTGCCAAAGATTTATCCAGCGTATCATCCCCGTGTAAATAATAATGGCTGAAAAACCTGGCGTCCTGTTTATCGCCCATACCGGTATCAACCAGTATCAGTTTGCCTTCGTCTTCTATCAGCAGGCATCTTAATGCCCAACTGCACATGTTGTTTTCATCGGCAGGGTTCAGTTTGTTCCAGATGCTTTTAGGCACCACCCCAAACATGGCGCCACCATCGAGTTTAAAATAGCCGGTATTGATGGAGTATACATTCATATTGTTTCAGCCTGTTGTTTTTTTAATGCAGTATAAAGTATTATGAACCCGATAATGAAAAATACCGCCAATGCCAGTACAGAGCCCCGCTGTGAGCCGGTAATTTCAGTGATGTAGCCAAAACTAAGCATACCGATCACTACTGCAACTTTTTCTGTAACATCATAAAAGCTGAAGAAGGATGCTGTATCTTTCGTTTCCGGCATCAGTTTACTGTAGGTGCTCCTGCTAAGTGATTGAATACCCCCCATTACAAAACCAACACAGGCGCCTAAAATATAAAATTGAACAATGGCGTGTTTAGGTACAAAATAGGCAGCAATACAAAGTAATATCCAAAAAGCAATCACCACCATTAAGGCTTTGAAATTCCCGATTCGCCCCGACAGTTTGCTAATCAGATAGGCGCCGGGTATGGCAACCAGTTGTATCAATAATATGGCTATAATTAAATTTTCAACCGGAATTTCCAGTTCGCTTTTTCCATAAAGCGTGGCGGCCAGCATAACGGTCTGCACGCCCATATTGTAAAAGAAAAAAGCACCCAGGTATCTTTTAATAACAGGCATTTCCTTCAACTGCCTCCACACTTTAATCAATTCTTTATACCCGTTGGTGAAAATATTATTAGGCGATACCGTATTGCCTGCGGCTATTGGTTTGGGTAAGCGGGATAAAGAAAAATATCCAAAACCAAGCCACCACAATCCCACCAGTAAAAAAGAAATTCTTGATCCATCTCCCTTCGTAATTCCGAATACATCATTCTTCATTACAAATACAAAACAGATCACCTGCAATATTACACTTCCCACATAACCATAGGCAAATCCCCTGGCGCTTACCCTGTCCCTGTCTTCAGGCGCTGCTATTTCGGGTAAAAAGGAATTACTGAAAACATAACTGCTCCAAAAGCAAACACAGGCAACGATCATACATAAAATCCCAATCCATAATGTACTGCTATCTTTAAAAAAGAAAAGACCGGCACAGGCGATACTTCCCACTGTGAAAAAGAAAGCCATGAATTGTTTTTTATTCCCTTTAAAATCTGCAATAGAAGTAAGCAGCGGCAAAATAATGGCTACTATCAGCAATGCAAATGCTATAGTGTAGTTATACAAAGCGGTATTTACAAACTCCCTGCCCATAAACCTCACATAGGAAATTTCATTCTCCGTCCGTTCTGCAGTGATGGTTTCGTAGTAAGCGGGGAATATAGTAGAGGTGATTACCAGGTTATAAACAGAATTGGCCCAGTCGAACATGGCCCATCCGTTGATAACTTTTTTGGAAGCAGTCTGCATTACACTACATGGTTTTAGTTGGCTGATCGGGTTTGATCAGGCTGATGAAATTAATCAAAATTATTCAACAGCCATAACATGGCATTTATTGATTAATTACCCCGCGCCAGATCAATACCAGCATAATGATACCGGCAATAATGCGGTAAATACCCCACATCCGGAAACCATATTTTTTTAAAAAGTCAATAAAAAATTTTATGGCCAGTATGGATACGATGAAGGCAACTGCACTTCCCAGGGCAAGGGTAATCAGGTTAGACCTTTCCATAACTTCAGGATGATCAGTATAGGTATCTAAAAAACTTTTGGCAGAAGCTGCCAGCATGGTAGGCACTGCAAGAAAGAAAGAAAACTCTGCAGCAGCACTCCTGGTAAGCTTCTGGCTCATACCCGTAACGATGGTTGCTGCGCTGCGACTCAACCCGGGGAAGATGATGGATAATACCTGGCCACAACCGATAATAAAAGCTGTTTTATTAGTTACCTTTTCTTCTGAATCAATAGCCGGATTGTTAAATACCTTATCAATAAACAACAGTACCACACCACCTGCCAGCATTACGCAGGCAATAAAAGTGAGATTACCCAGTGCCGCGTCAATATGCTTTTTTAATACAAAGCCAAACACCAGGGCAGGCAGTACCGCAATGATAAGCTTGGTATAAAAACTAAATTTTTTAAAGTCAAAGAATTTTTTCCAGTACAATACTACTACCGCCAATATTGCTGCCAGTTGGATCACCACTTCAAACATATCCGTAAAAGGGGAAGGTGTAATGTGCAGTAAAGGGTGGGCATATTTCATGTGGGCAGTAGAAGAGATGGGTAAAAATTCTGTAAGGCCCTCAATTATGGCGATGATGATGGATTGGAAATTGGTCATGTTGTTATAGTTGATAACCCAAAAGAAAAATGCGACGTTTGATTCATCGCATTTTTTAAATAAGGTGATTGCAATTATTTATTTTCTTTAGGCTTTTTCATGATCGCAAATATCTCGATAACAAACCCTGCCATGATCAGTAATGGTGCAATAGTAATACGGGTAGTGCTGTAGATTTCATTGTCGTTAAACTTGGTTGGGTCAGGGCTTTTGCCACCTGCCATCAAAAAAAATCCCAGTGCCATCACCAATATCCCGGCAAGCATCCAGATGTAATTTTCTTTACCGAACAAAGGATTTACGGTATTTGCCTGGCCTTTTGGATTTGCCATACTTACCGATGTTTGTTTTTTTACCGTAGCCATTATCATTTAAGTTTAAGAATGCAAATAAAAGTAATAATTGTGACAAAAGAGGAGCTGATAACAATCCATTAATACAGGTCGTCCAATTTCATCTGCAGGTATTTTAGCACAGAGCGGTGGGTACTTACAAATGAAATAGTAATGCCCAATACCAGTATCCCAATAATGATGAAACTCATGTTAGCACCATCCCTCAGCAGGCGCAGCCAGGGTACGAAGTTTTCTACCAGCAAAATAAAACCAAAAACTGCCACGATCGCAAGGCAGGCTGAGATAAGCCCGTTGACAATAGCTCTTATATTAAGCGGCCTGGCAATAAAGCCCCTTGTGGCACCCACCATTTGCATGGTCTTAATCAAAAACCGGTTGCTGTACATGGCCAGCCTGATGGTATTATCTATTGAAATAATAACAATAATGGACATGATGATGGCAAAGGCCAAAATTGCCGCTGCAACATATTTGGCATAAGAAGCCACATAACCCACCGTTTCTTTCGGGTACTGAAACTCCGACATAACCCCGGCAAAATTAGTCTCCAGATAGGTGCTCAATACGCCCAGGCTGTCTTTGTTCATGAAATCAGACTTCACATAAAAATCAATACTTTCCGGCAAGGGGTTATTACTGATAAATTTTTTCCAGGAACTGTCATTTTCGGCATTCCATTTTTGTACTGCTTTTTCCTTGGTAACAAATTCAGCTGTTTTTACAGAGGGCAGGGCAGCGATGTATTTTTGCAACGAATCGATTTGATTTTTTTTGGCAGTTGGTGCAATCCAGGCATGTATCTGTATATTTTCCCTGAACATTTCTCCTGATTTTTTCAGGTTCAAAAACAGCCAGCCCACAATACCAAAAAGAAATAATACCAGTGCCACACCCACAATAGCGTAACCGTAGGAAGGTTTGCTGCGTTTAGCTGAAGCAGCTTTTCTGTAAAAAGACATAAAGGGTTATTTTATTGAACGTAATAAATTTTGCCTGAAGCCAACCTGCCTGCCGAAAGAAAGGTTTGGGTATATTAACTGGATTGGGATACACTTTCATTTCTCAAATCCATTCAATCCGGTAAATCCCTTAAAATACCCGCTCAGGCAATTTCAATTGCCGCAAAAGTAAAGGTTTTTAGCTGCTTTGCTGTACTTTTGGCATCACCAAAAAAAAAAGGAAAACCAAATATATTTTTTTACACGGAAAGTAGTGGTGCAGGGAATGTTAAAAATAATAATGAACAATGGAATACAAGTACAACCAGATTGAACAAAAATGGCAGCAGCATTGGAAAGACAACCATACCTACAGAGTTTCAAATGACAGCGATAAACCAAAATATTATGTACTGGATATGTTCCCTTACCCCAGTGGTGCAGGGTTGCATGTGGGCCATCCGCTGGGCTATATTGCCAGCGATATCTATAGCCGTTATAAAAGGCTGAAAGGTTTTAATGTACTCCATCCTATGGGCTTCGACAGCTTTGGTTTGCCGGCTGAGCAATATGCCATTGAAACAGGCCAGCACCCTGCGGAAACAACGAAAAAAAATATTGCCACTTTTAAGGCACAGCTTGACAAGATTGGTTTTTGCTACGATTGGAACAGGGAAGTACGCACCAGCGATGCGGATTATTATAAATGGACGCAGTGGATCTTCATACAAATATTCCACAGCTATTATGATAAAAAAGAAAACAAGGCAATGCCAATTGCTGAATTAATAAAGCAATTTGAAATATCCGGCAACGAAAAATATCCAATGCCCAATGCCCAGTATTCAATTGTTAATTTTAGCGCTGCTGACTGGAAGAGTTTTGACCATAAAACGCAACAGGAAATACTGATGGAATACCGCCTTACCTTCAGTAAGTACGGCGAAGTAAACTGGTGTGAAGCCCTGGGTACCGTGCTGGCCAATGATGAAGTGGTGAATGGCGTTAGTGAAAGAGGCGGGCACCCCGTGGTGAAAAAGAAAATGCGCCAGTGGTATTTAAGAATAACAGATTATGCAGACCGCTTGCTGGAAGGATTGGAGCAAATTGATTTTAGCGACAGCATGAAAGAGATGCAGAAAAACTGGATCGGGAAAAGCCAGGGAGCGGAGATAAGTTTTGAGATTGGGACGACATACTACAGACGACAGACGACAGATAAGCTCACGGTTTATACTACCCGGCCGGATACCATTTTTGGTGTTGACTTTATGGTGGTGGCGCCGGAGCTGGAATTGGTACAACAAATTAAATCAACCGAACAGGGCGCTGCGGTGGATGAATACATCGCCTATGTAAAAAGCCTAAGCGATATAGACCGCATGGCCGGGAAAAAAATTACCGGCTGCTTTACCGGGGCCTATGCTATAAACCCGTTTGATGGAAAAAAAATCCCTATATGGATCAGTGAATATGTTTTAGCCGGATATGGCACTGGTGCTATCATGGCGGTGCCTTGCGGCGATGAAAGGGATTTTAAATTTGCACAACATTTTAATATCCCCATCACCAATATTATTGGCAGTTATTTTAATGGGGAAGAAGCCAACGCCACCAAAGAAGCCATTCTGGAAAACTCCGGATTTATTAATGGCATGAAGATGATGGATGCTTCTGAACTGGTGCTGAAAAAATTGGAGGCAGATGGCATTGGTAAAAGAAAAGTGAATTATAAAATGAGGGATGCCGGCTTCAGCCGCCAGCGGTATTGGGGCGAACCTTTCCCCATCATCTGGAGCGATGGAATTGCCATTCCATTAGATGCAGAGGAGCTGCCATTGGAGTTGCCGCATGTAGATAAATATGGCCCGGGCCCGGAAGGGGAGGGGCCGCTGGCGAATATTATGGATTGGGTAAATATTGCCAATGGCAAAAGAGAAACTTCCACGATGCCGGGCTATGCAGGTTCTTCCTGGTATTTTTTGCGGTACATGGATCCTGGCAACAACGAAACTTTCTGCAGCAGGAAAGCAAGTGATTACTGGAACCAGGTAGACCTGTACATTGGTGGCACCGAACATGCGGTAGGCCATTTGTTGTACAGCCGGATGTGGACGAAAATTTTACACGACCTCGGCCATATTGGTTTTGATGAGCCGTTTAAAAAATTGTTGAACCAGGGGATGATACAAGGAAGTAGCAGGTTTGTGTATAGGCTAGAATGGAGTATTAAGAGTGGAGGTGATTTTAATCAGTCTTTATTACCTCAATTATTTATTTCAAAAAGTATTGCTGATAAAATTATTTCTGAAGATAAGATTGTAATTGAAAATACAAGAAAAATTGCCCAGGATGTAGTTGAAAAAGTTTTTCAAGACAGAAAGGATCTTTCAATTTTTTATATTTCAGTAACCGAATTAAGGGTTGATGTGAATTTTGTTGACGGATTGGAATTAGATAAAAATGAATTTAAAAAATGGAAGAATGGTGAATATGCCAATGCAGAATTTATAACAGAAGATGGTGACAAATACATTTGCGGTGTTGAAACAGAAAAAATGTCCAAATCAAAATACAACACTGTTAATCCTGATGAGTTATGCAATAAATACGGCGCCGACACTTTCCGTATGTACGAAATGTTCCTCGGCCCGGTAGATCAAAGCAAGCCCTGGGATACCAAGGGCATTGAAGGCGTGCACCGTTTCTTGCGCAAACTGTGGCGATTGTTTTTTGATGATATAAAAGGCAAGGTATGGACAGAGGATAAAGCAACCGATGCAGAATTAAAAATACTGCACCGTACCATCAAAAAAATTGAAGAAGATACCGAGCGGTTCAGTTTCAACACCGCCGTAAGTATGTTTATGATTTGTGTAAATGAACTGGCAGATGCCAGGTGCCATAAAAAGGAAGTGCTGGAACAAGTACTGATACTGCTTACCCCTTATGCACCGCATATTGCAGAAGAACTCTGGCACCAGTTGGGCAATGAAGGAACCATATTGGATGCAGTGTATCCAACATTTAACCCGGCATTGCTTGTGGAGAGCAGCAAAGAATATCCTGTTTCCATCAACGGTAAAGTAAGAACCAATATTAACCTGGCACTGGACCTGCAACAAGAGGATGTAGAAAAGATGATCCTGCAAAATGAAGTGGTTCAAAAATGGCTGGAAGGAAAAACACCAAAGAAGATCATTTATGTAAAAAATAAAATGGTGAATGTGGTAATATAGCCTGCCTATCAGCAGATGCGAAAAAATATTTTTAAGGGTTAAGTGCAAACACAACAGCAGAATAAAAATTAAATATCGTGAAGTTTAAGCAACGCATAGCCCGGGCGACAGTTACTTTTCGGGCATGTCGAAATTCATCAAAGCAGTTTTTAAAAAAATGCTTAATATTTATCATCACATCATCAATGTTTATTGCCTGCTCTTCAAACAAAAAAAGCACGGCAATGAATAATGATCTCCGGAAATCTCCCCCGGCAGTCGGAGGTTTGGGGGCTTCTTTCGACAAGCAAGGCCACCGGGGCTGCCGTGGTTTAATGCCGGAAAACACGATCCCTGCAATGCTTCATGCATTGGATCTTGGCGTAACTACTTTGGAAATGGATATTTCATTCACCAAAGACGGCGTAGCCATTTTATCGCATGAGCCTTTCTTTAATCATGAGATCACCACCAAACCGGACGGCAGTTTTATAGAAGAAAAGGAGGAAAGGAATTACAACATTTTTAAAATGAGTTTTGCTGAAACACAGCAATATGATGTAGGCCTGAAGCCCCATCCCCGTTTTCCGCAACAGGAAAAAATAACTGTACATAAACCCAGCCTTGCGGCTTTGTTTGATAGTGTGAAGGCTTACCTGGTGAAAAGCAAAAGGCCTTTTCCTTATTTCAATATTGAAACCAAGACAATGCCGCCAACGGATAATGTTTATCATCCAGCCCCTGCAGCATTTGTAGATATGCTGATGAAAGTGATCAATGAAAAGGAGATGCAGCAGTGGGTGATGATTCAATCTTTTGACGTGAGGACTTTGCAGTACCTGCACAAAAACTACCCGGCAATACCAACGGTACTGCTGATAGAAGACTTTGATAAACGGCCATTGGAAGATCAATTAAAACAACTTGGATTTATACCCACTGTGTACAGCCCGGATAATTCCCTGGTGACAAAAGGGTTACTGGAAAATTGCCATCAGCAAAATATAAAAGTAATTCCGTGGACGGTGAATGATAAAACAAAAATCAGGGAATTAAAGGATATGGGCGTGGATGGAATTATCAGTGACTACCCTAATTTACTGAATGAATAAAGATTAAAAGAGCCCAACGAGAAACGAACAACGAGAAACAAGAAACGAGAAACAGCCTACACCCCCAACCATTCTACTGCATTTCGATATAACAATTTCTCTTTTAAAGAAGCATCAAAACCCATTTCCTCAATCAATTTCCCCGGATGATGCTCCCCCAGCGGAAAAGGATAATCACTCCCCAAACAAATTTTATCTTCTCCCATCACCTCAATAATGTATTGCATTGCTTTGGGGTCATGCACCAAACTGTCAATCCAGAATTTGCCAATGTAATCCCTCGGGTTGACGGCATTATCCACGGCAACCAAATCGGGGCGCACATTGAATCCATGCTCAATTCTTCCAATAGTAATGGGGAAACTTCCGCCACCATGTGCAAAGGCAACCTTTAATTTGGGGAACTGTTCAAATACGCCACCGAATATCATGGAACAAATGGCCCTTGAGGTTTCTGCAGGCATACCCACCAGCCAGGGCAACCAGTATTGCTGCAGCTGCTGTTCCCCCATCATTTCCCAGGGATGTACAAACAAAGCACACCCCAGTTCTTCTGCCCGTTTATAAAAAGGGAAGAATTGCCTGGAAGATAAATTTTCACCATTGATATTGCTTCCTATTTCCAGCCCTGGCATTTTTAATTCGGTAACACAACGTTCCATTTCACTTATTGCCAGATCAACATCCTGTAACGGGATTGTTCCAATACCAATAAACCGTTTTGTATTTTTTGCAACTGTATCCGCAATGTGGTCATTAAAAAAATGGGAGGTCTCCAATCCATCTTTTGCTTTGGCCCAGTAATTAAATAATACCGGGATGGTAGAAAGTACCTGCATGCTAATTTCAGTTGCATCCATTTCTTTCAATCTTATCCTGGCATCAAAACAATTTTCTTCTACTTCCCTGAAGAGCTTATCCCCTTTCATCATGCAGGCTTTGCAGTTGCGGTGTTCCAGGTGGATAAATTCGCCGTAGCCGAATTTTTGTACCCAGTTGGGCATTTTGTCCGGCATTATATGTGTATGTATATCTATTTTCATTTTGCCTTAAGAATCATTGCTCGTGCATCGTTATGCGTTTCTCCTTGTTAACAGTTAAATTATTTATGCCGCTTTCTACTATGTTGAAGTGCCTGATTTATAAAAAACGGGAAACGCACTAACGAACAACAAGAAACGAGTAACGGAGAATTATCCTTTCCGAACCGGAGGGCTCATTACAGCCCCGCATTTACTGCAGGTTCTTTTATGTTCATCACTATAAAAGCCTTCCATCACCGGCGGCAGTTGTTGCACAATATCTGTGATCACTTTATACTCTTCATACAATTTATTTCCGCAGTTTTCGCAGTACCATAGAAAGCCGTCTTCTTCTTTTTCTCTCACTTTTTCTATTACAAGGCCAACGGTATTGGGCCCGCGTTGAGGGGAGTGTGGCGTTTTTGGAGGCAACAAAAACATGTCGCCCTCTTTGATGGGAATATCCTTGTGTACTCCTTCATCAATGATTTTCAACACAATATTTCCTTCTAGCTGGTAATACAATTCTTCACTTTCATTGTAATGATAATCCTTACGGGCGTTGGGGCCACCCACTACCATCACGATAAAATTTTCAGCATCCTTGTAGATACACTGGTTGCCCACAGGGGGTTTCAACAAATCCCGGTGTGCATCAATCCATTTTTTTAAATTAAAAGGGGCAGCTACTGGCATGGCTTACATTTTAAAAGCGTTTAGGTTAAAGCGTTTGAAGCAAAGAATACAGGATGAAAATTACAACATTTTGACTAAGTTTGATTTTCAAAAATCCCCCGCCACCAATGGACATATCCCTTCAAAATAAGATAGCAGTTGTTTGTGGCAGCACACAAGGCATCGGGCTTGCCTCAGCCATTGAATTATCCAGGCTGGGCGCCACTTGCGTGTTAATGGCGAGAAATGAAGCCGCACTTAAAGATGCATTGCTGCAATTAGATGTTTCATTTAATCAGCAACACCATTATTTAGCAGCTGATTTTGATCAGCCTGAAATGGTGAAACAAACCATCGAAGCTTTTGTATCCCGGCATCCGGTACATATTCTTGTTAACAACTCGGGCGGACCGGCAGGCGGACCGGTTACTAATGCTGCTGCAGCAGATTTTATCAATGCGTTCAACCGCCATTTGATCTGCAACCATATTCTTACCAAAGCTGTGATGGAGCCAATGAAAGCAGCAGGATATGGCAGGATCATTAATATCATTTCAACTTCGGTGAAGATCCCATTGCCCAACCTGGGGGTATCCAATACCATCCGCGGTGCTGTGGCCAGCTGGAGCAAGACGATGGCCAATGAACTTGGACCATTCGGTATTACCGTTAATAATGTTTTGCCTGGTGCTACCAATACAAAAAGATTACAGTCCATAATAACCGCCAATGCTGAAAAGAAAAGCAAGACTATTGAAGAGATAGCAGAAGAAATGAAAAGAGAAATCCCGGCAAGGCGTTTTGCTGAAGCCTCGGAAGTGGCTAATGCAGTGGCTTTCCTGGCATCCCCTGCTGCAGGGTACATCAATGGGGTGAGTATTGCCGTGGATGGTGGAAGGACAGGTTCATTATAGTTTGAGGTTCAGTGTTTGAGGTTTTGTGCCCCAAATAATACCGAACATCAAACACCAAACTTCAAACATGGAACTTACGATACCATATCATTTAGAAAATTTCATCGGTGGCAATTTTATTGGTCCGCTCAGTGGAAAATTTATCGACAATATCAATCCCGCTACTGCAGAAGTCGTTGGCCAGGTTCCGGACAGTAATCAAAGGGATATCGAAGTGGCAGTGCGTGCCGCACAAAATGCTTTTGCCGGATGGAGTACCACGCCTGCTGAAAAAAGATTCACCATTCTCAATACAATTGCAACACTTATTGATGAAAATAATGAAGCACTTGCAATAGCCGAAACCAATGATAATGGTAAACCGCTATGGTTAAGCAGAACGGCGGAGATACCAAGGGCATCGGCTAACTTCCGGTTTTTTGCAACGGGTATCATGCATTTTGCAAATGAAGCCCATGCCATGGAGGATAAAGCGATTAATTACACGTTACGTCAACCTGTTGGCATAGTTGGTTGTATATCTCCCTGGAATTTGCCCCTGTATTTATTTACCTGGAAGATAGCGCCGGCATTGGCCGCAGGGAATTGTGTGATCGCTAAACCATCCGAGGTTACACCAGTTACTGCTTTTTTATTGGGAAAGATCTGTAAAGCAGCCGGCCTGCCTGATGGAGTGCTGAATATAGTACATGGAACAGGACCTGGTTGCGGCGAAGCTATCGTTAAGCACCCGGAAATAAAAGCCATCTCCTTTACCGGTAGTACAAAGGCCGGGGGGCGCATAGCGGGTATTGCTGCGCCAATGTTTAAAAAATTGTCACTTGAACTGGGGGGAAAAAATCCAAACATCATTTTTGCTGATTGCGATTGGGAGACGATGATGACAGAAACCATCCGTTCCTCTTTTAGCAACCAGGGGCAGATCTGTTTATGTGGCAGCAGAATTTTAATCGAGAAAACTGTTTACACGAAATTCAAATCAGCATTTATTGAAAGAACAAGGCAATTGATTGTTGGCGATCCATTGGAGGGAAAAACTAACCAGGGTGCCATTGTAAGCAAGGTACATTTTGATAAAGTGATGAACTGTATTAACATTGCCAAAGAGGAAGGCGGAACAATTTTGTGCGGAGGTAATGCCTTGAAAGTTGAAGGAAGATGTGCAAGCGGCTATTTTATTGAACCCACCATCATCGAAGGGTTAACACAACAATGCAGAACCAACCAGGAAGAAATTTTCGGGCCGGTAGTAACCATCCAGCCTTTTGATACTGTAGAAGAAGCCTTGCAATTAGCCAATGCTACCCATTATGGACTGGCTGCAACAGTTTGGACACAGGATATTTCAACTGCCAATCATATTGCTGCAAAAATTCAAGCAGGAATAGTTTGGGTAAATTGCTGGTTGGTGAGAGATTTGCGTACGCCGTTTGGAGGAGTTAAAAATAGTGGTACGGGTCGGGAAGGCGGCTGGGAGGCATTGCGTTTTTTTACTGAACAAAAAAATGTTTGTATTCAATTCTAAAAAATGCGTGAAATAATTAAAACAGATAAAGCGGCCACACCATTAGGAGCATATCCCCATGCAAGGCGTGTTGGAAATTTATTATTCTTATCAGGTATAGGCAGCAGAAATGCCACAAACAATTCTATACCCGGATTGGAATTGGATGGGGAAGGGAATATTATGAAATATGATATTGAGGCAGAATGCCACCAGGTATTTGCCAATGTAAAAGCTGTGCTGGAAGCCGGTGGCAGCAGCTGGGAAAGGATTGTGGATGTAACGGTATTTTTAACAAACATGAAAAATGACTTCCCGGTATATAACAAAATGTATGGTGATTATTTTAAAGAAGTGCAGGCCTGCCGTACAACGGTAGAAGTAAAAAGCCTGCCAACACCCATCGCAATAGAATTAAAAGTCATCGCTACAATAGATTGATATGAATTTTGAAAACAGTTTAGCATTTGCCGGCCAGCTTGATGAAGAAGATATTTTAAAAAGCTTTCGTGAAAAATTTTATATCCCCCTCATCAATCAAAAAGAGTGCATTTATTTTGCCGGCAATTCGCTGGGGCTTCAGCCAAAATCTACACAGGATTATGTATTAATTGAATTGGAAGACTGGGCTAATTTTGGAGTAGAAGGCCACTTTCATGCACGAAAACCATGGATGCCCTATCATGAGATTTTTCCCGGCCAGTTGTCTAAAATTGTTGGCTGCCTGCCGGAAGAAGTAGTGGTGATGAATCAACTTACGGTGAATTTACATTTACTGATGGTAAGCTTTTACCGGCCAACAAAACAACGGTACAAAATCATCTGTGAAGCAAAAGCATTTCCTTCTGATCAGTATGCGATGGAATCACAGGTTCGTTATCATGGTTACAATCCTGATGACGCTATTATTGAAGTTGCCCCAAGAGCCGGTGAATATGCAATCAGAACAGAAGATATTATTTCCGCCATTGAGCAACAGGGCAATTCAACAGCGCTCGTTTTATTTAGTGGCGTAAATTATTACACCGGCGAGGTATTTGACATGGAGGCAATAACAAAAGCAGCACATGAAGTGGGTGCTGTTGCCGGTTTTGATTTAGCGCATGCCGCAGGAAATATTGAATTAAAACTGCATGATTGGGAGGCAGACTTTGGCTGCTGGTGCAGTTACAAATATTTGAACAGTGGGCCGGGAGGTGTAGCCGGGGTATACATCCATCAAAAATATCATACGGATTATAACCTCCCGCGCTTTGCAGGCTGGTGGGGGCATACCAAAGAAACCCGTTTTAAAATGGAGAAAGGTTTTGAGCCCATTCCAACGGCAGAGGGCTGGCAAGTCAGCAACGCTCCAGTGTTATTAATGGCTGCGCACAAAGCATCGATAGATATTTTTGAACAGGCTGGTATAAAGAATATTATAGCCAAAGGAAAATTATTGTCAGACTATTTGTTATTCATCCTTGATGAAATCAATGCTGTATTTAAAGAAAAACCAATTGAAGTAATTACACCCCGCAAGGAAAAGGGTTGCCAGTTAAGTATTTTGATGCTGCACCAGGGTAAAGAAGTTTTTGAAGCATTAAAGCAACATGGAGTAATGGCAGACTGGCGTGAGCCGAATGTAATAAGAGTAGCTCCGGTTCCTTTGTTCAACACCTTTACCGATGTTTATACTTTTGGTGCAATTGTAAAAGCAATTTTAAATAAAGGATAATGTCGAAAAAAGAGATCACCATTATTGGCGCGGGATTAGTAGGTTCCTTACTTTCTATTTACATGGCCAAGCG
>JAYVUL010000063.1:0-32883 GCA_043787935.1 Chitinophagaceae bacterium
CCTTTCGCCACTTTATCAATTTGCAGGGTTGATGGTTTTAATCTTTCTGCTTTATCAAAAGCATCATACAGCGATTGCGATACCGCCAAGTTAATATCCATGCCAATAAGGTCCATCAGTTTAAAAGGTCCCATTTTGAAACCCGTTGCCTCCATGATGGCATCCACATTTTCATAACTTGCAATACCCAGCTCCACCATTTTCATTGCTTCCAGGTAATAGTGCCTTGCCACCCGGTTTACAATAAAGCCCGGGGCGTCTTTGCACATCACGGGTGTTTTATTCAGTTGCTTGCACAAGGCATAAATGGTTTTCGCAGTAATGTCATTTGTTTGTTCGCCTTTTACCACTTCTACCAGTTTCATTATTTGTGCCGGGTTAAAGAAGTGCATGCCAACTACTCTTCCTGGTACAGCAATTTCTTTTTGTATGGTAGAAATAGAAAGGGAAGAAGTGTTGCTGGCAAAAATTGCTTCCTTGCTGTTTAGGGTTGCCAGTTGATTGAAGATGCTCACTTTGGCTTCCGCTTTTTCTACGATGGCTTCTATAAAAACATCCGCAATGCAAAGGCTGATATCGTTTACAAAACGGATGCGGTGAAAAATAGTATTGCTTTCTTCTATAGTAATTTTATGTTTATCAACCAATGACTGCAGGCTTATTAGAATAGCAGCTTTTGCTTTTTGCAACACTTCGGTGTTGATGTCAAACATTAATGTGGTAAAGCCATTTTGTGCAGCTACCTGTGCAATGCCGCTGCCCATAGTGCCGGCGCCAATGATGCAAATGTTAGTAGTGGTTTGAGACATTGATTTTTATTGCTGTATAAAAAATGAACAGGTTCGCAGCGAAGTCCAACTGCATAATAACCTGCCGTCCTGTAAAAACTACACCGCACTCGTAAACTGCCTCAAAAACCGCACATCGTTTTCGCTGAACAGCCGCAGGTCTTTTATCTGGTATTTCAGCATGGTGATCCGTTCTACCCCCATACCAAAAGCAAAGCCGGTGTATTTGTTACTGTCAATGCCGCAATTTTCCAGCAGGTTGGGATGCACCATACCACAGCCCAATATTTCTACCCAGCCCGTGTGTTTGCAAACATTGCAACCTTTGCCTCCGCAGATCAGGCAACTGATGTCCATTTCTGCACTTGGTTCAGTAAAAGGAAAATAACTTGGCCGGAAACGCACTTTAAAATCTTTACCAAACATTTCCTGCACAAAGAAATACAACGTTTGTTTCAGGTCGGCAAAAGATACATTTTCGGCGATGTACAATCCTTCCACCTGGTGAAAAAAACAATGCGCCCTGGCGCTGATGGTTTCATTCCGGTACACCCTTCCCGGGCAAATGATGCGGATGGGCAATTTCCCTTTTTCCATTTCCCTTACCTGCACACTCGAGGTGTGTGTACGCAGCAGCCAGTCTGGATTTTGAGCAATATAAAAAGTGTCCTGCATATCTCTTGCGGGGTGATTCTCGGGTAAATTGAGTGCTGTAAAGTTGTGCCAGTCATCTTCAATTTCAGGCCCTTCGGCCACGGCAAACCCTAAGCGCTGAAAGATAGAAACGATCTGGTTGCGTACCAGGCTGATGGGATGACGGGTACCTAAGGGCAATGGGTCGCCGGGTAAGGTAAGGTCAATATCATCTGCAGCAGGCTTTACTTCGCCATTTGCAGCAGCTTTTAATTCTTCGTATTTTGACTCTGTAAATAATTTAAACTCATTGAGCAACTGGCCAAATTCCTTTCTCTTGTCAGCTGCCACATTTTTCATTTCTCCCATCACCTCCTTCACAAGCCCTTTGGTGCCGAGGTATTTTATCCGGAAAGATTCTGCCGCTTCACTTTTCCCGGCAATGAAACTGTTTATTTCTTTTTTGTATTCCTCAATCTTTTGTACCAAATTTTCCATGTGGCAAAAATAAGGAAAAGAAGCCTCACCACCCTTCCTCCTCTCCCATAGGGAGCAGGCGGTGCTTCAAATCTTTAATAAGCTTTTGTTCTTCTTCATCAACGATTCTTCTTTAATCAATAAATACGTTCACTATCTTCAACCCTGCAATACTTTAAATTTTAAAACTCTTGCCCTCAAGTTACCCCAGGAGGGATTTAGGGGGCCGATTTTTTCCTAAGTTTGCCCAAATTAAAAACCGATGTACGACCTGCTGGATTTTTTATCTCCCGTTAATATCCATAGTTTGAATGATGATGGCGGTTACAATGACGGCCAGTTTGCCAAACGTATTTCCGTGTATGAAAATGAACTGCCTGATATAACCAATGCCGATATTGTGTTGGTAGGGGTAGATGAATACCGTGGGAGCGGAATTTTCAACGACAATATTTATGCATCAGATGCCATTCGCAAACAACTGTACCAGCTGCACTACTGGCACTTTGATGTAACTATTGCAGATATCGGCAATATCAAAACCGGCGCTTCGTTACCCGACAGTTATGCAGCCATCAAAACGGTGCTGGCCGAATTGATGCGGCTAAATAAAACGGTAGTGATCATCGGCGGCTCGCATGATGTTACACTGGCACAATATTTTGCTTACAAAGAATTGGGTAAAACGATTGAAGCCACCTGCATAGACGCCACTATAGATCTCCGTGGGGAAAGTTCCATCCGGAGTGAAAATTTTTTACTGGAAATGTTAACCGGTGAACCCAATTTTATAAAGCACTATAACCATATCGGATTCCAGAGTTATTTTGTACATCCCCGAATGCTGGAGACCATGGATAAGCTACGCTTTGATTGCTACCGGGTAGGGAAGGCCAAAGAAAATATGGAAGAGATGGAACCTGTGCTGCGCAATACCCACCTGCTGAGTTTCGACGTCAATGCCATTAAATATAGTGATGCCCCGGCAGGCAAATGCAGCCCCAATGGCTTTAGCGGCGAGGAGGCTTGTGTGCTTGCCCGCTATGCCGGCATGAGTAATCACCTTAATAGTTTTGGTGTGTATGGCTACCTGCCACAACAAGATGTAAACGAATTAACGGCGGTACAAATAGCCCAGATGCTGTGGTATTTTATTGATGGCAAAAGCAGGAGCAAACAGGAAGCCTCTTTAGCAGACAGCAGCCTGTTCAATGAGTTCAATACTATGGTTGCGGAAGAAGGAACGGTGTTTTTACAAAGCCGGAGAACAGGCAGGTGGTGGATGCAATTGCCCGATAAAAAATTAATAGCCTGCAGTTATAATGATTATGTTTCCGCCAGCCGCAATGAAATACCGGAGCGGTGGATGAGGGCGCAGGAGAGAAGCTAATGTGCTGATGATTAGCTTTTAGTTAAGGCGTAAAGAAACCAAAGAAATACTCAATATTTTTTTATCTAAACGGAATGGATGTGCTGCTATTACAAATAAAATGGATTCGGGTAAACAGCACCGGGCCAGAGGAATTAAGATACCAGTGCCCTGGCTTGTTTAATTTGTGCTTCACTGCCCATGATGATGATGCTGTCTCCAATAGCTATTGAATGATCCGGCGACGGGTTGATGCGGTAGTGGCTGCCGGTATTTTTAAGACCGATGACCGTGCAGTGTGTTTTTTTCCAAAGATCAAGCTCTGATAATAACATGGGTTTACTTACCGCTAATTCAACGATCCGGAATGACGGGTTGCTGGTGGTGCTCATGATGGACAATATTTCTGTTACATCAGGCTGCAGCACTAAGGTAGCCATGTGTGCCCCGCCGATCTTATCCGGCATGATGACATTATCAGCTCCGGCAATTTTCAGTTTATGAACTGAAGAGTCAACAGAGGCCCTGGAGATTATCTTTACGGCAGGGTTGAGTTGCCGGGCAGATAACACCAGGAAGAGATTGTCTGCATCAACAGGCAAAGTGGTAATGATTGCTTTGGCATGTTTTATCCCGGCCTCCATCAGCACTTCATCCCTTGTGGCATTGCCTTTTACAAAATGCTCCACCTTAAAGTCATGATCATTTTGAATATCTTCTGTACTTTCTATCACCACAAAGGGAACACTATTATTTTTTAGAATCTGGGCGCTTTCTTTTCCGTTTCTTCCAAAGCCACAAATAATCACATGGCTTTTCAATTGGTTGATATTGTTTTCCATTTTCATTTGTTTGTATCGTTTAATGAACTCCCCATCTATGAGGTAACGGGTGATCAGGGTAATGAAATAAGTAAATAACCCGATATTGATCAGGATGAGGATAATTGTAAATATTTTACCCGAGTAAGTTAACGGCTTTACGGTTTCAAACCCCACCGTAGATATTGTTATGACGGTCATATACATGGCATCAAGGAAATCATATTCTTCCGTTATCATGTAGCCAACAACACCAAATAGTATTGCTATCAGCAGCAATACAACGGGCTGGAGTAATTTTGAAAATGATTTTGTTTGCCTGGTAAACAGCATGGATATTTTTAATTGGTATTGAAAAATATAACTTTAACCTCAAATGAAAAGTACAATCAGCAATTATATTTTTTGGATGAGTAAAACGGCTGCAGGCTTTTTGATGGTACTGTTGTTGTTTTCCTGTTCTGTTGCAAAGAAAATTGCAAGGCAGGCGGATAAAATTTTATTGCAGGACAGTGTCATCAGCACCGGCCATATTGGTATCAGCATCTACGAACCTGCAACCAATACTTATTTATACAATTACAATGCGGATAAATATTTTCTTCCGGCCAGTAATACCAAGCTGTTTACTTTGTATGCCGGGATGAAATATTTGGGGGATAGTTTGGTGGGGTTGAGGTATAAAGAAGTTGGTGGTTCGATTAAAATTTATCCCAATGCTGACCCGACTTTTTTGCATCCCGATTTTATGAACCAACCAGTCTTTCATTTTTTATTCGGTAAAAAAAGTATTGATTTCTGTTCACAATATTTTACAGATAACCTTGGAAAGGGGTGGGCTTGGGATGATTACCAGCAGGAGTATATGCCCCAAATGAATGAGTTTCCTATGTATGGCAATATTTTGAGGATTTATAAACTAAAGGATACTATTAAAGTTGTACCTCAAATAGTTTCTGTTGATATTCCGTCATTCGTTAAAAGATACTATACCGATACTGCGGACTTGAGTTTGAATCGTCGTTGGGATGAAAACACATTTTTTTTGACTTTGCAATCCAGACAATCAAATCGTACCAGTATGGTTAAGGCACCGCTGGTAATGGATTTTAATAATGTGATTGATTTTTTAAATGACACACTCAAAAAAAGTATAAATATTATTGGCAATCGAATTGAAGATTCAACAGATAACAATGATAAACGTTTGAAGGTAATCCATTCCCAACCCACCGATTCCCTCCTCACCCCCATGATGCACAACAGCGATAATTTTTTTGCAGAGCAAACTCTACTAATGGCAAGCAATGAGCATTTAGGTTATATGAATGACGAAGCCATCATTGATACATTATTAAGATCCGATCTAAAAGAGGTTCCTCAAAAACCCACCTGGGTAGATGGCTGCGGCCTGAGCCGCTACAATTTATTTACGCCGCAATCTTTCATTTACATTTTAAATAAAATGAAAAATGAATTCGGTTTGGAAAGATTGAAAGCAATATTGCCCACTGGTGGGCAGGGCACATTAAAAGATTATTATATCAGCGACAGCAGCTTTATCTATGCAAAGACCGGTACGCTGGGCGGTACCATTGCACTAAGTGGTTTTTTAATTACTAAAAAAAATAAGTTACTTGTCTTCTCGATGCTCACCAACAATTTTAAAGGCCGGGCAACGGTTGTAAGAAGGGCGGTAGAAAAATTTATTACCGGTATCCGGGAAAAGTATTAAAAAATTTTTTCTGTCAGGCATCGCAATTACTTCAGCCGGTATCTATCCTTTTACCCAACGGTAAACTTCCTTAAATCATATCAATAGGTTCGTATGAAAAAAATTATTACACTGCTTTTAATAGCGCTTACAGTTTCTGCCTTTTCCTCTTTTGCCCAGATTGGGACTGCATGCAATGCCGAATTCAATTTTTCTGTTGCTGTCAATAACGTGCAATTTACCCCTGTGGTACTCAATACCCCGGCTTCCTTTCAACACCAATGGCAGTTTGGGGATGCAAGTGCCAGCAGTAACCTGGTTATCCCAACACATCAGTACCCCGGTCCCGGAGTATATATGGTAATGCACTTGATACAATACAGGTCACCCAACGACAGTAACCTTGTTGTTTGTGCTGATTCATTCACAAGGGTAGTCACCATCGTGGACCTGCCCCCCTGTAACCTGCATTCCAATTTCAGTTTTGTAAGGGATAGTGTGCAAACCAATAAAGTATATTTCAATAATCTTTCTACTGGAACTACACCCAATACTATTGTGAAATGGTATTTTGGTGACGGTACGTTTTCATACGATGACAGCCCGGCACATATTTACGCCACACCAGGCGCTTACACGGTATGCCTGCTGGTAAGACGAGACAGTATTTGTGCGGATGATACCTGTAAAATAGTACAGGTACAGTTGCCCTCCAATACCTGTAACCTGGTGGCGGGTTTTGACAGCCGTATTGATTCTTTGAATCCACTCACTGTTCATTTTACCAACCACAGCACGCCTTTTGACCCAACAGATTCAGTGCGGTACACATTTGGTGATGGGTACAGTTCCAATGATATCAATCCGTCTCACACTTACACTGGAGCAGGCTCCTACAATGTTTGTATCAGGGTAAAAAAAGTTACACTGCCGGGCAATGCGCCCTGTGTAAGGGAGTTTTGCAGAACGGTCATTGTTCAGCTACCGGTACCCTGTAACCTTCATTCCAATTTCTATTTTGTAAGGGATAGTATTCAAATCAATAAAGTACATTTCGGTAACCTTTCTGACGGGATTACGCCCAATACAATTGTGAAATGGTACTTTGGTGACGGTACATTTTCATACGATTATAATCCAACGCATATCTACACCGCATCAGGTACATACACGGTATGTCTGTTCCTGAGAAGAGATAGTCTTTGTGCTGATGATACCTGCAGCATAGTACAGGTACAGGTGCCTGCCAATGCCTGTAACCTTCATTCCAGTTTTAGTTTTGTAAGGGATAGTGTTCAAAGCAATAAAGTATATTTTAGTAACCTCTCTACAGGAACTACATCCAATGCAATTGTGAAATGGAATTTTGGTGATGGTACCTTTTCGTACGATAATAACCCGGCGCATATTTACACCACATCAGGTGCATATACGGTATGCCTTCTCGTTAGGAGGGACAGTCTTTGTGCAGATGATACCTGTAAAATAGTACAGGTACAGGTGCCCACCAATAACTGTAACCTGGTGGCGGGTTTCGACAGCCGCCCCGATTCTTTGAATCCTCTGTCCATTCATTTTACCAACCACAGCATACCTTTTGATGCAACAGATTCTATCCGGTACACATTTGGCGATGGCCACAGTTCTAATGATATCAATCCTACACACACTTACACTGACACAGGCACATACAACGTCTGTATCAGGGTAAAGAAAGTTACACTGCCTGGTGTTGCGCCTTGTGTTAGGGAATTCTGCAGGGTAATACCAGTGCCGGTGCCGGGCTGTAACCTGGTAGCTCATTTTAGCAGTTTCCCCGATTCTGTAAACTCAAGGACTGTTCATTTTACCAACCTCAGCACTCCTTTGAACACAACAGATTCTGTAACATGGTTCTTCGGTGATGGCAACAGTTCCAATGGCCAGAACCCCACGCATACTTATACTTCTTCAGCCAGCGTATTCACTGTTTGCTTAAGGGTTAAGAAAATTACGCAACCCGGTGTAGCTACCTGTGTAAGTGAATTTTGCCAGGCGATAACAATACAACCGGTGTGTAACCTTACTGCTTATTTTGCAATGCGTACGGATTCTTTAAACCCAAGGGTTATCCAGTTTACCAATCTCAGCACACCATTGGCTTCGACAGATTCTGTAAAATGGACATTTGGTGATGGCACCAGTTCTTTAGACCAGAACCCTTCACATACTTACAACGACACAGGTTACTACACTGTTTGTTTAAGGGTGAAGAAAGCTTCGCAGCAGGGTGTGCCAGCCTGTGTGAGCGAATATTGCAAAACCGTATTTATCCAGCAGCCCGCTGCCTGCAACCTGTCGGTAGATTTCAGCACGAGAAGTGACTCTGCCAACCGCAGAAAAATATTTTTCACCAACCTCAGTAACGCACAACCCGGCCAGGCGATTGCCAACTGGACATTTGGTGATGGCCATGTTGGCAACAGCTGGAATGCAGATCATATCTATACCCAGCCCGGACAATACACCGTATGCCTGAAAGTATCACTGAACAACACCTGCATAAAAGATACCTGCAAAATGATAACGGTTCTGGCTTCGCCGCAGGACAGTTGCAGCATACAGGTTGGATTTGTGACGAGGGTTGATTCTGTCAACATTAGAAAAGTATATTTCATTAATACTACTGCCCCGCTAAACAGTGCAGCAGTTGCCACCTGGAGTTTTGGCGACGGCATGGCTGGAACCGGCTGGAATGCAGATCATATTTATGCACAACCCGGAAGGTATGCGGTGTGCCTTACTGTAAGAAGAGGCAATGACTGCACAAAGGTTTGGTGTGATTCTGTTTTTGTTCCGGGCAGCACTGTACCGCCTGCTCACTGTGATACTGCCTTCCTTGAATATTTTTACCGCAGGGATGTGTATATGCCCAATGAATTATTTTTCTTTGCCGTTGCCAACGGACCTGTACTGCAGCAAAGCTGGACATTTACCCGCTTGCCAAATGGTGTGCCGGTAACCGTTAATCAAAACAACCCGGTACATGTATTTGGTGATACGGGCATTTACAGGGTTTGCTTAAATGGGGTTCTCTGGGGCAATTGTACAAAAGAATATTGCGATACGGTCAACATCTATAGTACTGCCACACCATCGCAATGCATGCTGCAGCCTTATCCCAATCCTGCACACAACCAGTTATCGGTAAACATGCAACTGCAGCAGCCGGAACTGATCACTGCCTCTGTTTACAGTGTACAAAATGTTTTATTGCTGCAACAGGTACAGCAGGGCTTTACGGGAAATAATTTAGTAACGATCAATATTCCAAACCTTGTACCGGGCTATTACACCATCCGGCTGGTGCATGGCAACCAGGTTTGCTATGCAAGGTTTCAAAAACTTTGAGGGTTTTAATCATACAAAGAAAAAAACCCGCAGTGTCTACTGTGGGTTTTTTTTATGATCAGACCGGGGCGGTCAGAGCATAAAAAAACTACCTCCCAAACATTTTATCCAAATCCGTTTTCTTAAACGTAGTGTAAGTAGGTTTACCGTTGGGAGTAATATTGGGTGAGGCACAGGCAAACAGATCTTCCATCAGTGCGGTCATTTCTTTTGCAGTGAGGGCGGTGCCTGCTTTTATTGACTGCTGCCATGCCAGCGAACGCAACAGCTTTTCTCTTTTACTGTATTTCAATTCCGTGCTGAAATGTTTGTATTGCTCCAGCATTTTTTCGATGGCTGTTTTTTCGCTTCCATTCAATACATCTGCCGGGGTGCCCTGTATCACAAAAGTATTGCTGCCAAAAGGTTCTAAATGATAGCCGAGGTAATGCAGGTCGGGCAGCAGTTCGGTTAACAAAACGGTATCTGCCCCTGTTAATTCAATGGTGGAAGGAAACAAACTTTGCTGTGTGGCAATGGGCTTGCCATCTGTTGCTTTTATAAATCGTTCGTACAAAATTCTTTCATGTGCATTCTGCTGATGAATGAGCAAAAAACCGGCATCATTTTGCAGTACGATGTACGTGTTGTGCAGTTGGGTTAAGTTGTGAATGGTGAATGGTGAATGGTGAATAGCCAGTTGGTTTTCGGGCCAGGAAATTATTTGCGGACTATCAGTTTCTAATTTACCATTCACCATTGACGATTCACCTTTCTTCTCTGCCGGTTCATAAAAATCCTTCCAGTGCTTCAGCTCACTTTTCTTTTCTATAAAATGCGCCTGGTTTTTTTGCGTAAAAGTGCTGTACAAAGAAGAAGATGCAGCCGTAGATTTTTTCTCTTCGGTAAATGGTTTGGTTACCGCATCTAATTTTTGAATGGAAGCATCCAGCTCAAAATCAAGTGCAGGTGTAATGCTGAACTGTGCCAGCGCATGTTTCACCGCACTCTGTACAAAAGCGTATACAATTTTTTCATCCTCAAATTTTATTTCCTGTTTGGTGGGGTGCACATTGATGTCTAACTGGGCAGGGTCTAGGTCGATGAACAGGGCATACATCGGGAAGCTGTCTTTGGCAATCATCTGGTCAAACGCATTCATCAATGCATGGTTGAGGTAAGCACTTTTGATAAAACGGTTGTTCACAAAAAAATACTGGTCGCCCCTGGTTTTTTTGGCTGTTTCCGGTTTGCCCACAAAACCATAAATATTCATGTAGTCTGTCTGTTCGCTGATGGCTACCAATTTGGCATTGTAGTTATTGCCCAATATTTGAACGATGCGTTGTTTCAATGATCCTTTTTCCAGGTGAAATACCTGTTGCCCGTTGCTGCTAAGAGAAAAGAAAATATCCGGAAACGACATGGCCACCCGGATAAATTCATCCACAATGTAGCGGAGTTCGGAAGCATTGCTTTTTAAAAAATTCCTCCGGGCCGGCACATTGAAAAACAGGTTTTTCATGGCAATGCTGGTACCCTGCTGCCAGGCAATGGGTTCCTGTTTTTTTACCACGCTGTTTTCAATTTCAATATAGTTGCCGGTTACAGCATTTGCAGTTTTTGTTTTCAGTTCTACCTGCGCTACGGCGGCAATGCTGGCAAGTGCCTCTCCCCGAAAGCCCATTGTTTTAATATGGAACAGGTCCTGGATGTTCTTTATCTTGGAAGTGGCATGGCGCTCAAAAGCCATCCGGGCATCCGTTTCGCTCATGCCCTTGCCATTGTCTATCACCTGTACCAGGGCTTTGCCTGAATCGTTTACGATCAGTTGTATTTCCGTAGCGCCTGCATCCACGGCGTTTTCCAAAAGCTCTTTTACCGCACTGGCAGGCCTTTGTATTACTTCTCCGGCGGCTATCTGGTTGGCAATGTTATCAGGTAATAATTGTATGATGTCGGGCAAAATGTGCTGTTATTTTGACACGAAATTAAGAAAAGAAAAACAGCAGGCAGTATAATAGAATAAACTTTACGGGGCTTAAAAGTAATTGTACCGCTAAAAATTTTTATTGATACTGAAAGGTTTAATTGGCCCAAAGCCCGCCGATATTATATTTACATGAATTTTTTTCTTCATTTACCATAAAATTTTCTATCTTACCCGGTACCGATCCCCTCAAAAAACACCTTTACGCTGTCTGCCGATGAAAAAACCAAAGTCTTAATATCCTCTTGGTGTATTTTTTATATATTTTTTGGTTATGAGTAAATTTTACAAGCCTCAAGAAACTATTAATACAGGCTGGAAATATGGTTTATTTTCTGCTATTCGTTTGTTCATTGTTGAAGAAACCCTTCAGGGTTTTTTGCAAATGAAATTGGTAAATAAAAGGCTCCCCAACTTAAAACTGCTGGTGGCAGCAGCCCTTATCTTTTTTTGCAATGCTGTAAAAAGCCAGGTAATTCTTTCGCAGGATTTTGAATCAGCGTGGACAACAGCCAGCACGCTTTCTCCGGCATGGAGTTCTGTGGGAACAGCTAACAACCAATGGCAAAAACAATCTTTTTCAACTGGTTGGACAAGTAATTCTGGATTGTATTCACCAACCGGTGTTGGTAGTTGCGGCAGTTGGGGCTCAGCAAGGTTTCATAGCTTTGATGCGGTAAGCGGAACTACCGGGGATTTGATTACATCAACAATGGATTTTTCTGCTGCTGGAACAAAGACGCTTACCTTCTGGATGATCAATACAAGTGGAACCGACAAAATAGAAGTTGCTTTGTCAATTGACAATGGTGGAACTTATGGAGCAGTACTTAGCACATCTACTATTTTTGCCAACTGGACTCTTGTAACAGTAAGTCTTGGTTCTTCTACAGCAGTTCAATGTAAAGTACGCTTCAGAGCTACTTCCGATTTTGGCACTACCGATATTGGGATTGACAGGGTAACTGTTTTTAACGGCAGCAATACCATGAGCGGTACTTACACTATTGATAATTCAATTGCTGCCAGCACCACCAATTATACCTGCTTTACTACCGCCATTGCTGATTTGAATGAAAGGGGCATTGGTGCCAGCGTTATATTTAATGTAAAAGCAGGCCAAACTTTTACCGAAGATGCACCCATTATAACAGCAACGGGAACCGTATCCAACACCATTACATTTCAGCGGTCGGGTGCCGGGGCAAACCCGGTAATCAAGCCAACTGGTGGAGCAGGTGCTAACGATGCTGGTATCAGCATCAGCGGTGGTGATTATTTTACTTTTGATGGTATTGATGTAAACATTGCATCGGGCAGTGCGTTGGAATATGGGTATTATTTAACCAATCCCACTTCCACAAACGGTGCACAAAACAATGTGATCAAAAACACTAAAATTATTTTAAACCGAACCAATACTTCTTCCATTGGAATCTTCCAGGCTTATACCACAGCGGCAACATCGGCGGCAGGGGCTAATTCCACCAATAAATACTACAATTTCACCATTGAGAATTCTTACAATGGTATTTATTTACTGGGCACATCCGCCTTTCCTGATTTAAATAGTGAAATAGGAATTACCAGCGGGGGCACTACAACAGTAGGTGCGGCAACAGCAGCAGATATTGGGAATGGCAGTACAACTATTTATGGAATCAGGGTAGCGCAACAACAAGACGTTAAAATATTTAATTGCGAAGTAAGAAATGTTACAGGTACCAGCACCAATACTGTACATGGTATTTACCTGGAAACAGCAAAAGGTTCCAATACCCAGATCTATAATAATAAAGTGCATGACATAAACAGCACCTCTACCGGCACCACACCGATGGTGATCGGTATCAGGGTGGATGTTGCCAGTGGCCTTACTGCTTATGTATATAACAACTTTGTTTATGGCCTTACACAAAGCCCAAGTTCTGCAAATTCAATTCAAACGGTGAGGGGTATTGCGGCACATTATGCCGCTACTACAGGAACCATCAATTTTTATTATAATTCGGTAAGAATTGAAACATTGTCCTCCAATGCCACCAGCACTGCATTTTATATGCAAAGCGGCACGGTGAATTTAAAGGATAACATCTTTACCAATTTTACTGTGGGTGCGGCTACCTCAAAACGTTATGCTGCATACATATCGAGTGGCACATTATCCACCTCCGATTACAATGATTTGTATGTGGCCACAGGCACAAATAATTTCACCGGCTACAATACAACCGACCAGGCAACATTGGGTAACTGGCAAACTTCTACCTCAAAAGATGCTGCATCTATTGGAGCGGATCCTCAATTTATTTCCTCCACCAACTTACACATCAATACAACCTCTACTGTAGTAGATGGAAAAGGAAATGCAATTGCAGGTTATGCCAGCGATATTGACGCTGATGTTAGATGCACCAGTGCCTGCAGCGGAACCAGTATTCCTGACATTGGTGCAGATGAATTTACATCTACTGTTGCCTGCGCCACTGCACCTTCCGGATTGGCAGCCGGTTCCATCAACACCACGGCTGCCAGTATCTCGTTTACCTGTACAAGCTGTACCGGAACATTTGTGCTGGAATATGGGGCTGTTGGTTTTAGTCCCGGAACTGGCGCATCGGCAGGTGGCGGAACAGTGGTTACAAGTGCATCATCACCCATTGCATTGAGCGGATTAACAGCTAATACTACTTATGATGTGTATATCAGGAATAATTGCAGTGGATCTAATTATAGTTCTAATTCAGTAAAAATCAGTTTTACAACTTTGTGTGCTGCATTGAATGTTCCTTATACACAAAACTTTGATGCTGTTACCGTACCGGCAATACCAACCTGCATGAGTGTGGAAAATACCAATGCAGATGCTTATTTTTGGCAAACCTGCACTTCAACTTCATTGGGTAACGCAACGGCCATTACGCCAAACTCAGGTGCCAATCAAATGGGTATCCGGTACAATGGCAGTGCCGCAATGGACGACTGGTTCTTTCTACCTGCTATTAATTTAACGGGAAGTACTTCTTATCGTTTAAGTTTTTATGTAAGGGGGTATACAGGGTTAACTGAACAGATTGAAGTAAAATATGGAACAACTGCAACTTCTGCAGGAATGACAACGGGTACCATACTGGCCAGTACCGCTATTCCTGGTAATATTGCCTACTCACAAAAAGTAATCGACTTTGCTCCAGGCTCAACAGGTATTTATTATATAGGTTTTCATGGTTTGTCAGCATCCAATCAATGGTATCTTTTTGTAGATGATGTAAGTCTTACGTTAACGCCTGCCACACTTTCGGGCAGTGCATTAACAGGCTTTGGCAATGTGTGCACCAATACTACTGCAGGTCCCAATTCTTTTACAATTACAGGAACTGCACTTACTGCTGCTAATGTAACAGTAGGTGCTTTAACAGGATTTACTTATTCCACAACCTCGGCAGGTACTTACACTGCTTCGCTTTCATTAACCCAGCCTGGAGGAGCTTATTCCCAGCAAATATTTGTAAAGTTTACTCCCACATTGGTGCAATCATACAATGGCAATATTCCCGTTGGTGGTGGCGGTGCTTCATCAATAAATGTGGCAGCAACGGGTAGTGGTGTAAACACATTACCTGCAGTGTCATCAGGTGTTGCTTCTGGTATTACATCAACAGGTGGCACAGTAGCCGGCACAATCAGTGTCACTGGCTGCACTGCCATTACCGCTTATGGTATTGAATACAGCACCACTAACGGATTTGCCAATGGGGCAGGTACTGCAGTTAGCAGCAGCAATTTATCCGGCGGCAATTTTAGCTCTGCTCTTTCCCCACTTACACCAAACACCACTTACTATTTTCATACTTATGCTACCAATAGCGGAGGCACGGCTTATGGAACACAGGGGTCTTTTACAACAACCTGCATAAACGCAACGCTTCCATATCCACAGGGTTTTAATTCAACAACCTTTCCCGCCTGCTGGTCGCAGCAATATGTTACCGGCACATCTGACATGCAATTTGTCCCTAACTGTACAAACCCAACTATATTAACTCCACAGGATGGTGCCGACTTTGTTTACTGGAATAGTTTCAGCATAACCAGTGGCAACCAAACAAGATTGGTGTCAGCACCTATTACAACAACAGGTTCTGCAATAGTTAATGCAAGGTTTTACTGGTACCATGATAATTCTGCCTATACAACAGCAGGCTATGCAGATGAAGGAGTGGTGCTTCAATATTCGCTAGATGGGGTTTCATGGACTTCTGTGCAAACCATCAACCGTCTGCTTACCGGCGTGGATGGATGGACATTGTACGATATTGCATTACCTGCCGGTGCAGGCAATGCGGCAACGATGTATGTAGGCTTTTTATTTACCTCAAGACTGGGTGATAACTGTGCATTAGACAACCTTCTTGTATATGCACCTGCGCCATGTACCACACCAACAAATCAGCCGGCAGCGCTGGCACTTACTTCGGTTACCTCCACATCACTTAGTGCTTCATTTACTGCTGCAAGCCCAGCGCCAAGCGGTTATATTGTTTTAAGAAGCACCAGCAGCACAGCTCCGGTGTTAATTAATGGTACTTTGTATAATGTAGGTTCCGCTTATGCACTTCCAGGAAATAGTTATACTGTTATTTCATCTAATTCTTCCACCAGCTTTACACAAACCGGACTTACTCCCAACACACGGTATTATTATTATGCCTTTTCTTTTAATAGTTCCTGTTCTGGGCAACCTTATTATTTGAATACATCGCCGGCAACTGCCAATGCGCTTACCTGCACTGCAGCCCCGGCAACACTTACAGCTACCACTATTAATTCTTCTTCGGCCACTATCAATTTTTCTGCTGTTACCGGAGCCGCTTCTTATATACTTCAATACAGTATTGCAGGCGCCAATTCGTGGATAACGGCTTCGCCTGCCCCAACAGGAAGTCCTTATACTTTAACTGGCCTTTCTCCAGGGACCGCTTATGATATAAGACTCGAAGGACCGAACAGCAATTGCGGCACAGTAACCACTTCCACCAATGCATTTACCACCACCTGTGCAACTATCACCAGCTTACCTTGGAGTGAAAAGTTTGATGGCATGGCATCAATTGGTTCCGGTATTGTGCCTCCATGCTGGACACATGTAGCCGGAACAAAATCTTTTTATTCTTCAAATGCGTCCTATACAACATATCATGACCCATACTCCGGGGTAAATTATATGACGATAGCATACAGTAACACAGCTGCAAGTATTATCTGGACACCCGGTATCCAGCTCACGGCAGGGGTTAGCTATGATTTTAGTTTTAAATGGGTGGGTGATGGATTTTCAGGATGGACAGGCGATGCTTTATATAATACTTCTGTAAGCACAACCGGCGCAATAAATCTCGGTTCTTTTGTTGCCAGTGCCACAACTACAACTACTGCGTATACTACAAAAACATACACATTTACAGCTCCATCAACAGCTGTTTATTATTTTGCAACCAGGGTATCCTCCAATGCCACTCCATGGTATCTTGGGTTTGATGATTACTCCCTTAAAGTAACACCTCCCTGCAATACCCCAGGTACAACTTCTGCTTCATCCAACACTATTTGTGGAGGCAGTGGATCTGTAACACTATACGCAACAGATTACTCAGTATCCGGCGCTGGCCTTGCTTATAACTGGCAAATTTCTACAGATAATGTAACCTTTACTGATATTGCCGGTGCTACTAATCCTGCTACTTACAACACAGGCACCATCAGTGCATCAAGATACTATAGGCTCAGGGTGTTCTGCACTTCATTAGGCAACAGCTATTCAACCGTACAAACCATTAGTGTTGGCAGCTATAGCATTACCGGAACTACGGGGGCTACCAGGTGTGGTGTGGGTACCGTTACTCTTAACGCTACTGCTACACCTGGTGCTACTATCAGTTGGTATGATATTGCATCAGGTGGTACCAGCATCGGCAACGGCAGCAGTTTTACCACCCCAGAAATAAGCGCTACTACAAATTATTATGTTGGAGCAAATAACGGTGTGGCTGCAGTAACAATTGGAGCCACTTATTCTGGCTCAGGTACCAACGGCACCAATGTTGGTTCACATGGTATTGTTATTAACACCACCAGCCCTAACATTATTATTATATCTGCCAAAATTCCTTTTTCCGGTAAAGGTACTTTTACCATTGAACTGCAAACCACAGCGGGCGTTACCGTTACATCAGTAACCACTCCCGAAATCACAGGCAATGCTTCTGTCCCCGTAACTGTACCGCTAAATATTGCTGTAACAACACCCGGCACTTACCGTCTTTTAATTACTGCTATTACTGGCACTATTGATGAATTGGGTTATATCTCTTCTGCCACATATCCTTATACCGGCCTCGGTGGTGCATTCTCTGTTACATCCGGTTATTGGTATGGCAATGATGCTTCCAGTAATATGTATCTTTTCAACCTTGTAGTTTCAAACATCTGCGAAAGCGTAAGAACATTAGTAACAGCTACTGTTACAGCAGCACCGGCACTCACTATCAGTCCTACCTCAGCAACTATCTGCAGTGGCAATAGTACTTCTATAAATGTAACAACGCCTGCTTCCAATTTTGCTACCTATAGCTGGTCCCCTTCAACGGGGCTTTCTGTAAGTGGCAGCCCACCAGGCACAACAGTTACGTTAAACCCCACCACTACTATTAATTACACCCTTACTGCCACTTCAGCATCTAACTGTGTAAACAAAGTAACTGCATTAATTACGGTAAATGCTGCACCGCCAACTACCACAGGCGCTGCTGTATGCAGCGGAACCAATGCTACCATTTCTGCAACATCCTCATGTACCAACTATGGCAATCCAACACTTACCATTAATGGTAATTATGACGCTGCGATAGATGCCACAGCACCAAGACCAATCATTTATATAGCCAATTCTCCTACCTGTAATTTTGATCCTGCTGTAATAAGAAATTATACAGTACAGGATTTCCAGGTAACGGTAACAGGTACTTATACATTTGTAATGCCCAATACAACTGCTTTTGATGGAATGGGTTACATTGTTACAGGTGCCTTTGTTCCGGGTACCTGTCCTGGCACCGGCGTATGGATTGTGGGTGATGATGACTCCGGGCCCACTACATTTGAACCATTTATGTCTGCAACACTTACAGCAGGCGTTACTTATACGCTGATCACTACTACTTATGCTGCAAGCAGCGGAACTTACACAGGCCCATATACATGGAATATCACAGGGCCTGTTGGTGGTGCTATCACAACTGTAAGTGGTGGCACATTGCAATGGTACACCATTCCTTCCGGCGGAACATCCATTTCCTCTGCTTCACCATTTAACCCCGTAGGTGTTGCCGGTTCAGGCATTGCAACCAATACTTCTGTAGGTTCATATACATTTTATGCAGCCTGTTCCAACAACAGCACCTGCAGAACTGCCACCGGGTATGTTATCGGAACAACCGGCCAATGGATAGGGGCGGCCAACAGCACCTGGTCTAATGTGGCCAACTGGTGCGGTGCAGTACCTACCATCAGCACCGACGCTTCCATCTCTCTTGGTGCACCCAATATGCCGGTTCTAAGTACCGGCACCGGCCCGGTAAGAAATGTAACAGTGAATACAGGAGCCATATTAACGATAGACAATGCAACAATGCAGATCGCAGGAACCATTACTGCCGCACCAAATACAATAACAGCAACCAATGGAACCATCGAGTTGGCCGGCAACACTGCACAATCCATATCTGGCAGCAGTTTTACAGGCCGGACATTACAAAATTTAATTGCCTCCAACAGCATCAATGTTTCTTCAGTATTGAATGATACCCTGAGGCTTTCAGGTACCTTGTCTTTTGGGAATGTAAATGGCAAAGTATTTAATTCAAACGATAATGTAACATTGGTATCTACTGCAGCAGGAACAGCAAGGGTGGCAGATATTACCAACAATGGTGTAAATAACAGCAATACTTTTTCCGGGAAATTTATTGTGGAAAGATATATCCCCGCCAGGAGGGCATGGCGCTTACTAACAGCTCCGGTTGTTGCAGGTTCACAAACCATCAACCAGTGCTGGCAGGAAGGGGTGGGCGGCAACTGGGCACTTGACCCTAATCCCGGTTATGGCACACATATAACCGGCGGCCCGGCACGGACAACATTACAGGGTTTTGACCAGGGCCCTCTCAATGCTTCCATTTACGGACATTCGGGCACCGCCTGGAGTTATTTACCGGCTACTACAGGCGAAATGGTTACTAACAGGCAGGGATGGATGCTTTTTGTAAGGGGTTCCAGAGCCATTAACTTACCACTATCCAATACAGGTACTGCAGCTGATATCACTGTACTTAGGCCTGCAGGGGCAATAAAATTTGGGACACAACCCACTATCACTAATGCTGCCGGTGGTTTTACCGTAGTTGGTAACCCTTATCCATCACCCGTTAATTTTAATGCCTTCACCAGGTCAGGAGTTATTGGAGGTATTGGAGGCAATAACGCATATTATTTGTGGGATCCTTATTTAGGAGGAGGAAGTGGAGTAGGGGCATTTGTAACATTCAGCAGGAACGGCACCGTTTATGATAAGACAATTGTAACCGGTACGGGTTCTTCTAATATTACTAACACAGGAGTAATTCCATCAGGTGCCGCATTAATGGTAAACCTGAGTGCAGGTGGCAGCATCGGTATTGCAGAAAGCAGTAAAACGGTAGATGTACCGGGACCAAGTTATTTGTTCAGGCCTGCAACTACTCCCTCCTCATTAAGAACAACACTGTATGTGTTAAATACAGATGAACCGGGATATATTGCAGATGGCAACCTTATTACTTTCAGTGAATCATCCAATACGGCAGTTGATATGGAAGACGCCGTTAAAGTGAATAATTTTTCTGAGAATTTTTCTGTGATAAGGGATGGTGTTAAAATCGCTATTGAACGAAGAAATGCCATTGCAGCAAAGGATACCATTTTTTATTCAATGTGGAATATGAAACGAAAAAACTACCAGTTTGAGTTGGCCCTTCACTCGCTGAATTTACCTGCCGGCACCTTACCATTCCTGGAAGACACTTACCTGAACCAAAAAACAGCACTCCAGGTTGACGATACCACAAGGGTAAATTTTTCTGTAACAGCCGAAGCTGCCAGTGCTGCCGCCGGCAGGTTCCGTATTGTTTTTGACCCTTCATCAGTGGTGCCGGTTATGTTTACCGAGTTAAGGGCTTACCAGCAAGGCAACGATATTGCAGTAGAATGGACGGTGCAAAATGAATTCAACATTGTTGGGTATGATGTGGAGAAATCTTTAGATGGAATTCATTTTACTTACATGAATAATACAACTGCAACAGGTGGAAATGCCGGCTACAACTGGTTAGATGAACATGCCGTAACCGGGGATAATTTTTACAGGATAAAAAGTAAAGACAATGCAGGAAGGGTTCAATACAGCCGCATAGTAAAAGTATCCATTGGCAAAGGCAAGCCGTCCATATCCATTTATCCAAACCCCGTAACCGATGATGTGGTGAACCTGGCTTTCAGCAATATGCCGGGAGGTTTGTATAATGTAAAAATATGCAATGTTGCAGGGCAGGTGGTGATTGTTAAACAGGTAACACATGCTTCCGGCAGTTCATCAGAGTCAGTTAAATTCAATAATAAATTATCTAAAGGAACATACCAGTTAGAAGTGATAAAGAAGGATGGTGATAAAGAGACGTTTAAATTAGTAGTAGAATAAAATAAAATGCAAAGAAATTAAGGGCATCTCAACATAATCGAGATCCCTTAATTTTAAACAGAGTTGCGTCATTGGCTCAATTGAGTAAGGCATGCCTTCAATTAAATCCCATTGCCCCCCCGCCGGAAGTAATCATCATAAGTATATTGAGGCCTGTATTTGGCTGCTATTGACATATTGTAAAGTTAAAAAATATTTTAAACCATCATACGCAGCAGTTGATATATTACAATCCAGTCAATTCTGCTTAATTTGTGTGGCATATTAAATATTATGGTACGAGTTTGTATTTTATTTTTCTGCCTGCAACTAAATTTAGTCATTGTTAAGGCACAAACAATTTCAACAGCCAAAGCCTGGACAGACAGTGTTTACAATTCTCTTTCCGAAGATGAACGCATAGCACAACTGATGGTAGTGCGTTTGTCTTCAATCGACAGCAAAACAAAAATTGTTACTTTCTTCGATGCCAAAGTAGATAGCCTGGTGAAGCAATATAATATCGGTGGCATCTGTCTTTTCCAGGGCGGGCCGGTGAAGCAGGCGCTGCTGCTGAATAAATTACAGGCCGAAGCAAAAACACCCATACTTATTTGTATTGATGGCGAAAATGGCGTGGGCATGCGGATGACAGATAGTGTGCTGCCTTTGCCAAGGCAGATGATGCTGGGCGCCGTGCAGGATACCAATATCATTTATGAATATGGAAAGATTGTAGGGGAACAATGCAAACGAATAGGCATACAGGTAAATTATGCGCCGGTAGTGGATGTAAATAATAACCCCAACAACCCTGTGATAAACGACCGTAGTTTTGGTGAAGATAAATACCGGGTGGCACAGTTCGGCATTCAATATATGAAGGGCTTGCAGGATGTTGGAGTAATGGCCTGCGCCAAACATTTCCCCGGTCATGGAGATGTGGCAGTGGATTCGCATTATGATTTACCGGTGATCAGTAAGTCATTGGCGCAATTAGATTCACTGGAGTTGTACCCTTTCCATGAAATTTTCAAAGCGGGTATCGGCAGTGTGATGGTGGCACATTTATATATTCCCGCTATTGACAGTGCTGCCCACAGGGCCACCTCAATATCAAAAAGCAATGTAACCGGACTGATGAGAAACCAACTCGGTTACCAGGGACTAACCTTTACCGATGCACTGGAAATGCAGGGGGTAAAAAAATATTTCCCGGGCGGAGAAGCATCTGTGCAATCCATTATTGCGGGCAACGATATGCTTTGCCTGCCTGAAGATGTACCCTCCGCAATCAGTAAAATTAAAGAAGCTATCAATGATGGAAGGCTTAGCTGGACCGATATAGAAGGGCATTGTAAAAAAGTACTGGCAGCAAAATATCAATATGGGCTTTCTCACCTGCAGCCTGTAAATACAGATAACCTCGCCAATGATCTTAACAGCAAGGTGAGTGACATGCGTAAAAAGATTGCTGAAAATGCTTTGACAGTTTTAAAAAAAACGGACGAAGTTTTCTTCCCTATGGCAGCACCCGAAAAACCTGTAGCAGGTGAGGTAGCATATGTAAGTGTAGGTACATCTGCAGATAATGCTTTTGCCCTGCGCATGAGAAGCGACTATGCTGCGGATGTTTTTTATTTTGATTACAAACAGGATGCAGCAAGAATATTATCTACCGTATCCCTGATAAAAAAGCGGTACAAAAAAGTGGTGGTCGGCATCCATAATTACAGCCGGGCGCCTGCCAATAATTTCGGCATCAGTAAAGCAGCCGAAGACTTCGTAAAACAATTGCAGGAACAAACCAGGAGTATCACTTTTGTTTTCGGTAATCCTTATGCTGTCAAAAACTGGTGCCAGGCAAAAAACTTAGTAGCCTGTTACGAAGATTACCCCTCAGAACACAATGCTGCGGCCGACCTGCTGGAGGGAAAAATCAGAGCCAAAGGTAAACTCCCCGTTACTGTTTGTGAGGAATATAAATTTGGCAGCGGCATTAATAGCGCAGTTTTTTTTTGCCCCGCACAGAACCCGTCCGGGTTGGGCTGGACAATGATAAACTCAACGCAATAGATTCTATAGCAACCAATGCCATCAGGAAAGGGGCCACACCCGGCTGTGTAGTACTGGTAGCTAAGGATGGCAAGATTGCCTATTACAAAGCCTTCGGATATGTAAACTACGACAGTACAGAAAGGGTAACCATAGAAACGGTGTATGATATGGCATCAGTTACAAAAATTTGTGCCACCACCCTTGCCATTATGAAATTGTTTGAACAGGGAAAAATTGATCTCGATAAAAAGTTAGGGGACTATGTTACTTTCGTTAAAGGGTCGGACAAAGAGAATCTCCTCATCAAAGATATTTTATTGCACCAGGCAGGCCTTTCTCCTTTTATACCTTTTTACAAAGAAACGATTGACTCAACAGGGATACCCAAAGCAAAAATATATGCTGCTGTTAAAAATGATTCCTTCCCTATCCGGGTAGCGGAAAATCTATTTTTAAGAAATGACTGGAACGATACCATGTATCATCGTATCCTGCAAAGCCCTTTGACAGCAGCAGGTAAATATGTGTACAGCGATAATGATTTTATTTTCCTGGGCAGGATAGTGGAAGCATTGAGCGGAATGGGCTTGGATAAATTTGTAAGAAAAGAATTCTACCAGCCGTTGGTTTTATCCTCCGCTGGCTTTAAGCCACGGGAATATATGGCGGTAAATAAAATTGCGCCAACAGAACAGGAGCCCCTTTTCAGGAGGCAATTGCTGCGTGGCCATGTGCATGACCCTGGTGCTGCAATGTTTGGAGGAGTGGCTGGCCATGCAGGGTTGTTCAGCAATGCGTATGATTTGGCGGTGATCATGCAGCTACTGATGAATGGAGGCCTGTTCAATGGAAAACGTTATTTGGAAAAAGAAACCATTGATATATTTACTGCTTACCAAAGCAATATAAGCCGCCGTGGACTTGGATTTGATAAACCAGAGAAAGATAATGCCACAAGAAGAGAGCCTTACCCCTGTTTTTCTGCTTCCCCTGCCACTTTTGGCCATACCGGATTTACAGGCACCTGTGTGTGGGCTGATCCAAAGTATCAGTTGATCTATATTTTTCTTAGTAACAGGATAACACCCAATGGCGAAAATACCAAACTGTCCACCATGAATGTGCGTCCTTCAATTCATGAAGCTATCTACAAAGCATTTGTTGAAACCAAATAAAACTTGAGAGCAGCTGATATTATTTATGCTGTATTTTTGCTGCTTCAAAATGATGATAAGTATCACAACCGTTGAGGGTAACCCCGATTTACATTAAGTACAATCCTGTTGCAGGAAAAAAGTTTCACACAACAGCAGGTAACAATAAAAAATAGCATGACAGAAACAGCGCAAGATTTTTTAGCCAAAAGCACCATTAAAGCTGCTGACCTTGAACACCGTAGAAAAATAAATTTTAATATTGGCAGGTACAATGAAAAAGTGCCCGGGGGAAAAGAACAATTTACAGACCTGCACCTGGCAAGGGAAAGAGCTAAAAATATTAAGTGGCGTGCTATCGAAACCCTTGACCAGCAGCTGGAAGAATTTGAAATGAACTTTACAAAACGTGGCGGCAAAGTTCTGTGGGCCGAAGATGCAGCACAGGCAATTGAAGAAATTGTGCAGATATGCCAAACCGTTAACTGCAAAACAGTGGTGAAAAGCAAGAGCATGGTAACAGAAGAAATTCACCTGAATGCAGAACTGGAAAAAAACGGCATACAAAGTATTGAAACAGATTTGGGAGAATACATTCAGCAGCTGGACGGCGAGGCGCCTTACCACATTGTAACACCTGCCATGCACAAAAGCAAGGAAGATGTGGCCAAATTATTTGCTGCCAAATTAGGTACGCCCGCCAACCTTACCCCGCAGCAACTTACTTTGGTGGCAAGGGATATCTTAAGAAAAAAATATACGGAAGCAGAAGTGGGAGTTACCGGTGCCAATTTTATTATCAGCGATATTGGCGCCATTGCCATTACCGAAAACGAAGGCAACGCAAGATTAAGTTGTGCATTTCCCAGGGTACACATTGTAGTGGTTGGAATCGAAAAAGTAATTCCTTCCCTAACAGACCTTGGCTTGTTTTGGCCCTTGCTGGCCACTTATGGCACAGGGCAAAAAATGACTGTGTACAACAGCATTGTTACCGGTCCAAAACAATACAATGAAACAGATGGCCCGGAAGAAATGTATGTGATATTGCTCGATAATGGCCGCACCAGTATTTTGGAAAACCCAAAGCAGCGGGAAAGCCTGTACTGTATCCGCTGCGGTGCCTGCTTAAATGCCTGCCCTGTATATAAAAATATCGGTGGGCACAGCTATGGCACAACCTATAGTGGCCCTATTGGCAGCGTAATTACCCCTAATCTGAAAGGGATGGAAGATTTTAAGCACCTGAGTTATGCTTCATCACTTTGTGGTGCCTGCACTGAAGTATGTGCCGTTAAAATTAACCTGCATGAATTGTTGCTGGAAAACAGGCATGAAGCAGTTGAAGAAGGATTGAACGGTTTTTCAGAAAAGATAGCATGGAAGCTTTGGAAAATGGCCAGCCTGAAAAGAGCCTTGATGAACCTTGGCAATGGTAATATCAAAAATAAAGTAGTGAATGGTTTATTTACAGGATGGAAAAAAAATAGAAAGGAGCTGGATTTCAGTAAAAAAACATTCAATGAATTATGGAAGGAACGTTTTAGAAATTAGTATCTCAATTGTTTGAGGGCAATTAAAAAATGCAGCACTTTATAATACCATAAATTATCGATAAAAAACCGGGCTGAAAATTCAGCCCGGTTTTTTCTTTGTATGAAGAGATACGAATTAATTTCTTTCCCTGTTGTTGTGTTTTTTGCGGAATATTTTACGGCTTTCCTGTCTTTGATCCTGGCGAATTTCCTTTTTTTCTAATGGTGTTACCACTCCATCAGCCTTTGCTTCCCTTACATCCTGGCGAATTTCTTTTTGACCATTTCTCAGGTTTGCTGCTTCAGCCCTTGTCAATTCTCCACTGCGTACTCCCTGCTGAATACGGTGGTGCTGGTTTAGGCCACGCTTAACCACCTGGGCATTGGAGTTGCTGATGGCGGCAGTCATTACAATGGCAGTGAAAATAAGTTTTGCTTTCATAATAATAATTTAAAAAGTTGGTGTAAAATGATTTTGATTTTTTTTAACCGGTATAAGCCATAGACGAAAAGGTTGCAGCAGGGTTTAATTACTGATAATTTTTTTATCCCGTCGCAGCAAATAACACTGCAGTTCCAAATACTATTTTGGCAGGATGCTGAAACTTTTACGATGGTACTTACACAACCCTAAAGCGTTGATCGCATCCCTGTGTACTGCAGTACCATAGCCCTTATTTTTATTCCAGCCATAGTTGGGGAATTCTAAGTGCAGTTGCTGCATATATTCGTCGCGGTATGTTTTAGCTAAAATACTGGCGGCGGCAATAGAGGCATATTTACCATCTCCTTTAATGATACAATGATGCGGTATTGTTTTATATTTTTTAAAGCGGTTGCCATCTATCAGCAAAATTTCCGGTATTACTGATAATTTATCAATGCAGCGGTGCATGGCTGTAAAGGACGCCTGCAAGATATTGATCCTGTCAATTTCAGCATTATCAACAGCCATTACCATAAAGGCAATACTTTCCTTTTCAATAATGGGCCGTAACTTATTTCTTTGTTGCTCCGTTAATTTCTTACTGTCGTTCAGCAAGGGGTGATGAAAATCTTTGGGCAGTATCACTGCTGCTGCATAAACAGGGCCTGCATAGCATCCACGGCCGGCTTCATCCAGCCCGGCTTCCGTTAAATGAGGATGTAAAAAAGAGGTTAACATTTTGTTCAACAAATATCAATAAAAACCGGCTAAAACATGGCAGGAATGAAATAACAACTTTCGCTTTACTAATTTTGCATCCACTATGAACAATATATTTACGGAACGATCTTCAAAACAGGTGGCCAACTGGTTATTAATTGGTGTGGGTATGATAGTGATCCAGGTGTTGCTGGGCGGTATTACCAGGCTTACAGAATCCGGCCTTTCTATTACAGAATGGAAACCCATCACGGGTGCATTGCCCCCGTTGAATGAGGTAGCCTGGCAGGCTGAGTTTGACCGGTATAAAGTGACAGACCAGTTTAAGTATGTGCACCAGAATTTTTCTTTATCCGACTTTAAATTTATTTTTTTCTGGGAATGGTTTCACCGGCTCTGGGCAAGGCTCATGGGCATGGTTTTTTTAGCAGGTTTTATTTATTTTATTGCCACTAAAAAGTTTAAAAAGCCAATGATACTACCCATGGTGATCTTGTTTTTGCTGGGTGCCATGCAGGGGGCAATTGGCTGGATAATGGTAAAGAGTGGCCTGGTACCTGAAAAATATTTTGTGGGCCATATACAGCTTACCACACACTTTATTGCGGCAATGGGCCTGTTGTGTTATACCTTATGGTTTGCATTACGTTTAAAAATAAAGCCACAGCAGGTAATGGTAAATGCCGCTTCACAAAAAATGCTGGTTTTAATTTTAATTGTTTTTGTTTTTCAACTGATCTATGGTGGTTTTATGGCTGGCATCAAGGCTGCGGTGGTGGCGCCAACCTGGCCGGACATAAACGGGCAGTTCGTTCCTGCCGGAATAAATGAACTTTCCCCTGCAATAAAAAATATTTTTTATAACCCACTAATCATTCATTTCATCCACCGTGGTTTGGCTTACCTGTTGTTTGTGCTGGTGTTGCTTTGGTGGTTAAAATCAAAACGCATTCCGAACAATACCTTATTCAGCAATCTGCGGCTTTGGTTTATTTTGCTGATATCCATACAGGTTGCACTGGGTATTTTAACAGTATTGAACGCAACGTATTCCAACCGGTTGGTGTGGTTAGGCGTAAGCCACCAGTTTACAGCCATGCTGCTGCTGATGGTGATTACAGCATTATTGTTTGTGGTACAAAAAAAACAACCCCTGTTATAAAATATTAAAACAGGTTCATAACACTAATACCTGTATTATTTCGTTGTACATTTAGTAAACGATTCTAATGCGGACTTTGCTAAATAATATCTTCTATTCCTTTCCTGTTCAGCTTTTCATTTTACACTTTCGTAAATATCAGGTATTATTGATTTTTTGGGTATTGCTGGGCAGCACCGTTGACAGTGGGTTTTTAAAAAGCTTTGGCGCAGATGCTCTTTTCTTTGTGCCGGAATATATGGGTAAGGTAAATGCCCTGAGCGCTGCTTTCGTTGGTGTTGCCATGGGGGTATTTTTTATGAGCTGGAATATCACCACGTTTATTTTGCATACCAAGCGGTTTAAGTTTTTAGCTGCAGCGTCCAAACCCTTTTTAAAATACTGTATCAACAATGCCATCCTACCATTACTTTTTTTAATTTTTTATTTGATAAAATCCATTCATTTCAATTTTGATAAAGAACTCCTGACGGGTGGGGAAGAACTGATGCTGGTTGTTGGTTTTGCAGGCGGCCTTATTTTTTTACTGGCATTTTCTTTTGCATTTTTCTTTGGGGCAGACAGGAGGATATTAAAATCCATGGTTCCGGTAATAGCCAACAAAGAACATTTCAGGAGTAATTTTGATCCTGCAGCCAACCCACAGCAGGATGGCTTTGGCATGAAAGTGGGCCACTACTTCAGTGTGAGGTTCAGGTTATTGAAAGCAAGAAACGTGTCGCATTACAGCGAATCATTTTTAGACACTATTTTTAAACGGCACCACCTTGCCGCAGTATTTTCCATCATCCTGGCATTTGTATTTTTGATCACAGCCGGTTTCTTTTTAGATGTAAAGTTTTTCCAGGCGCCTGCTGCAGTAAGCATCACTATTTTCTTTGCCATCATGGTGGCATTTATTGGTGCCATTACTTATTTTTTGCAAAGCTGGAGTTTATTGTTCACCATCGGCTTATTGGTGGCATTGAATATCCTTTATGAGAATGAAATAATAGATCCACGTAATAAAGCGTATGGTATCAATTATAATAACAAAACAGAACGGCCTGCTTATACCAGGGAATCGCTGCGGAAATTATGTTTGCCCGGAAATATTGAAAGAGACAAAGCAAACATGCTTACCATTTTAGATAACTGGAAAAGGAAGCAGGCAGCTGATAAACCTGTTCTGGTATTCATCAACGTGAGTGGCGGTGGATTGCGGAGTGCCACCTTTACCATGAATATGCTGCAAAAGCTTGATGCTGCTACCAACGGTAAATTAATGAAACAGGCATTTTTGATCAGCGGTGCCAGCGGTGGGATGTTGTCAGCCACCTATTACAGGGAACTGTACAGGAGCAAAAGCAAAGGCGGTAAAATTAATTTGGAAGACCCCGGCTATATTTCAGGTATTACCCAGGATTTGCTTAACCCGGTATTCTCCTCCATGATCAGCAGGGATATTTTTTCACCGGCACAAAAATTTTCAGTTGGCCCTTACGCTTATGTAAAAGACAGGGGGTATGCCTTTGAAGAAAACTTAAATGAAAATGCCGGCGGGATGCTCAACAGGCAGATAGGCGATTATGAGGCTGATGAAAAAGCAGCCAATATTCCGCTAATGATCTTTAACTCTGTTATTACAAGAGATGGCCGCAAGATGATGATCAGCACCCAGCCGCTCAGCTTTATGATGAAACCACCGGCATTTGCAAAGGATACCGCCTTTAGCCCTGATGCGGTAGACTTTGCAGCATTGCTGGCAAAACAAAATCCCCGGAACATAAGGCTGCTGACTGCATTGCGGATGAATGCCACTTTCCCGTATATATTGCCCAATGTATGGCTGCCAACAAATCCTATTATTGATGTGATGGATGCAGGTATACGGGATAATTTTGGACAGGAGACCTCCTTAAGATTCATTGATAATTTTAAAGACTGGATCACGGCTAATACCGGTGGTGTGCTGATTGTGCAATTGAGAGACCGGATTAAAGACAACTGGCAGCAGCCACTGGAAACGGGTTCCATTACAGACATCCTTGTAAAACCGGCCACCATGCTGCAGCACAATTGGTATAAACTGCAGGATTATTTTCAAACCGACCAGTACAGCTATTTAAAAGATTCGGCTAACTACAATTTTCACCGGCTTACTTTCATGTACGTTCCGGAAAAAGAAGAAAAAACGGCAGCACTGAATTTTCATTTAACGGCAGCAGAGAAAAAAGATGTGATTGCTTCCTTTAATACAGATTACAACCAGGGAGTGTTGAAAGAATTATTGACTGTTTTAAAGTAGGAGTATGACAAAGGACGACAGATGATGGACAACAGGCAGTGTCGTTTAATAAAAATAATTCTCAATGATCTAAGTTCAATTCTCAATTTAAAAGGCTGCTTTATGCTAATAGCTATAGACCATTGACTATCGACTATGGACGCACTTTGATTTTCCCTTCAACAAATTAAAAAATCTTATCCTGCATTTCTGTTGCATGTTTAACAGCCAGCTCATCAAACACCATTTCCTTATTACTGATTGCTTCCCTCAATACATCGTTTATGGTAATAACGCCCTGGAACTCGTGATTGTTGAATACTACAAGGTAACGGCTTTTATGGGTGTTAAGCAACACCATGCAGTGCTCCACAGTATCTTCCATACCCACTACAGGGAGGGCGGTACTCATTACCTCCGCCACCGTACAACTATCGCTGTGAAGGCCCTTCAGTATCACATTGCGGCTGTAATCCCTTTCTGAAAAAATACCATGAAAAGTATGATCATCTTTAACCACCAGGTAGCTGAGGTTTACCGAATTCATCAGGTGTAAGGCTTCTATTACCTTGGCGCCGGGCGCTATAAAATTAAAAACCGGTGGTTTGTTTTGCAGAATGTTGGCAACCGTTCTCATGATGTATAATATTTTATTGCAAAATTATTTAAAGTAAGTTACAATGTTAAATCAATTTCATAGAGGTTGGTACACATTCAAAAAATTGAAAAGCCGTTCAAATTAATATTGTCAAAAAGGACACTGCTTCTTCCCGGATGAATTACACCAATAACACTTAATGACCGGCAAAAAAGAACCAGGTTAAAATCTTACGGCTGAATTAATTTAAACGCCTGCGGTATCACCTGTATAGAGAATTTTTTTGCTGTTTCTGCCGGGTCTCCATCTACATGCACCGGTGCAGCTCCAAGATTATGAACAATAAGCCGTGGTGTTTGAAAATAAAGCACATTCTTATTGTGGTAAGTTTTTTCGATATGGTCATCTACCTGCCCGTTTCTTATTTGCTTTAAGATAGCCCACAACAATTTAAGCTTACTCATCTTCTTTACGATCACCACATCCAGCAAACCATCGGTAAGGCTGGCCTGGGGTGCAATGGTAACCTGGTTGCCAAACTGGTTGCTGTTGGCAATGCTTATAAAATAGGCTGTGGTATTGAATGATTTCCCTTTGTTTACAATGTCAAAGGAATAAGGCCGGGCAGTAAAAAAATTACTGATGGTTTGTTTTATATAATTGTATAAACCCCTTTTACCCCTGGAGGCAAAATCATGTGCCACCTGCGCATCAAAGCCAAGGCCGCAAAGCATGCAGCTAAAAGTGGTATTGATAAAAAAAGAATCAATGTAAGAGGCCTTGCCGGCAAAAATTAGTTCGAGGGCTTTGGCCGTATTTGTTGGGATTTTTGCAGCCAGGGCCAGGCCATTGCCGGAACCCATCGGTATAATACCTATGTTAACCGGCTCATCGATCAATACTGCCGCTACCTGGCTCACTGTTCCATCACCACCGCAGATAACGATGTCGGTAATATTTTCGTTTTCAATTTTTTCTTTCAGGAAAAAATAATCCCCTTCAGGGTTGGTATTCAAAATTTCAAAAGGGATATTGTGGCTGCTGGTTGTATCTTTTATTAATTTCAGCAACTGTGCTTTCCCTTTTGTGCCGGCAACAGGATTAACAAAGTAAATTATTTTACGGGTCATTGTTTAGCTTTTACTGCAACAGAGTGATACGGCTTTGCCTTAAAAATATATAATTATTGTAACCTGTAATGCCAGGCAATTTTTTATGGGTGATGGATCAGGTATACAATATTCCAGGATAGGAATGAAAGTGATTTAATTAATCAATACTGCAATTTAAGCAAATGAATTTTGATTGGTATTTTTAATTGACTACCACCTTATTAATGCACTTGCCCAGGTAAACCCGCTGCCAAAAGCTGCCAGGCATACCAGGTCACCTTCCTTTATTTTCCCCTGCTCCCAGGCTTCACACAGTGCAAGGGGAACTGATGCTGCAGTTGTATTGCCGTAGTGCTGGATGTTGTTGTGCACTTGTTCGTCTCTCAATTGCAATTTTTGCTGTACATACTGGGCAATGCGAAGATTCGCCTGGTGCGGTATCAGCATGGAGAGATCGGCTGTGGTTAACCCATTTGCCGTTAAAGACTCCTGTATCACTTCCGGAAATTTAATGATGGCTTTTTTAAATACAGCCGGACCGTCCATATATGGAAAGTTTTGTGCATTGTCAATCATGGCATGGCTCATGAACATTTCCCCCACTTCTGCTTCATCAAAATCTGCCAGTTTATTTTTGGTCCAGTGATTGGCGTGGGTGCCCGGATTATACATCGCTAATAGTTCTGCACTTTCGCCATCACTGTGCAGGTGCGTGCTTAATATTCCTTCGCCTTCATTAGCAGTTGGTTGCAAAACCACTGCACCTGCCCCGTCACCAAATATCACTGAAATATTCCTGCCCCTGGTGCTGAAATCTAATCCAAAAGAATGTTTTTCGCTGCCTATCACCAGGATGTTTTTGTACATACCGGTTTTAATAAACTGGTCGGCTACCGAAAGGGCGTACAAAAAACCGCTGCA
>JAYVUL010000064.1:0-62674 GCA_043787935.1 Chitinophagaceae bacterium
ATACAGGACGCTAATGTAAATACTGCTTTTTCCAATGCACAGGTACCTTTATTAAAAGAACAAAGCAATGCACAAGTGTATGGAGCAGCATATGCGGAAATGTTTAAGAACCTGGAAATGGCCCGCTTTCAATACCTAAAAAGTATACCCTTGCTGCAGGTGATAGATGCAGCTGACTACCCGATGAAAAAAATTAAACAGGGTAAATTAAAAACAGCAATCATCTTTTCAGTGATTGCCTGCTTTATCTTTTTACTGGGGTTTATAACAGTAAATGTTTTTAAGTACAAAAGCCAATTGAAACAGGGGTAATCCCACTTCAACTTAGTTTATTTTATTTCATAAAAAGGGCACTTGTTTTACCAACACCTGATTTCATTTAATAATGATTCAAATTATAAAAAAGCTCCGTACTGTTATCCAGGGTACAATTTCCAAAATAAATAAAAATATAGTTTGGTTAATAGCGTTGAATATCACGATCGCCTTATGCCAGTTCATCATATATTCATTGATCAATAAAAATTTAGGAAAAGAATTACTGGGGGTATGGTCATTGGTTGTTGCAGCTACTTCTATCGGGCAGGTAAGTAATTTTGGCTTTAGCAACAGCCTGGTAAGGTACCTGCCTGAAATGTTATTGAAAAATGAAAAGGAAAAAATTGGCAAAATGCTGGGCACTATCAATTGCTCCAATTTTTTTTTAACGCTTCCTATTTTGGCGCTGTTGTATTTTCCGGCTATAGGATATGCCACACGGTTGCTTAACCCGCAGCAATTACTGATCTTCAGGTCCGTGATCCCGCTCTCCATGGCAGGCTTATTCATCAATAATCTTTTTTCTGTGTACTCCTATTTATTGGATGCGATGCAGAAATATTACCTCAGGTCAGGAATACAAATTGCAGGCTGGCTGTTCTTTTTAATTGGAGCAATCGTTTTAATGCCGGTCTTTGGTCTTAAGGGAGTTGCGATTGCTTTTTTAATTCAAAACATGTTGCAGTTTGTAATTATTATTGCGGTTGTATCCAACAAAAACCTGCTTCAGAAAAGCTACCCTCTTTATTTTGACAGGAAGATGTTCAGCCGGATTTTTTCTTTTGGTTTAAAATCACAGTATATAAGCGTGCTGGTCATATTTTTTGATCCGCTGGTAAAATTTTTTATTACAAAAAATCTTGGCCTGTCTTCTACGGCCAATTACGAGCTTTCCAATAAAATTGTTATGCAGGCCAGAAACCTGCTGGTAAGTACAAACCAGGTGATTATTCCTAAAATGGTGATCCATAAAAATACTGGTACCGAAAACAGTTATTTCAGTGCAATCGCTGCTAAAAATTTATTCTATTCAGTAGCTGTGGGGATGCTTGTTTTATTGTTTGCACCATTGGCAATATTTCTTTTTACAAACCATTATGACAGCATTTTAATGCAGTGTGTCATCATCATAAACATTGGCTGGGTGTGTAATATGATCACCTCGGTACATTATTACAGTTGTATTGGATTGGATAAGATGGGGCACCTTGTTATGTATCACCTTTTACTATCGGTTACTGTAGTGATACTTTATGTTTTTCTGCTCCGTTACCTGCACTGGCCATCACTATACTTTGCTGTTCCTTCTGCAGCATTGTTTTTAGGAAGTATTTACAATTCCTATGCATTGGCAAAAAGAATAGATACGGCGTTTTTATGGCTACGGTCTGGTATTTTTTTATACTTTATATTTGCATCATTCCTTTTGTTAATAATGCATTATACCAACCCAGCCGCCAAAACCTATTTAATGATGCCCCTGTTGTTTTTGCCTTATATGGTGTGGATAAGCAGGCAGTATAGAACAGGGAAGTTATTAAAACCATAATATCATCAATGAGAAGAATTGAATTGTATAACAGCATAAACCGATTTATTAATAATGTGGGCTTTGATATCAGGCGTTTTCCGGGCAGAGACCAGCGGGTGCTGATAAAATACTTAAAGGATAATACTATTGATCACTGTTTTGATGTGGGTGCCAATACGGGCCAATTTGCAAAACGGTTACGTGCCGTTGGCTTTACGGGGAAAATACTATCCTTTGAGCCCCAAAAAAAAGCATTTGAGCAATTGAGTAAAACTGCGGCCGGCCAGGCGCAATGGGAGGTGTACAATATCGGATTAGGGGATACGGATGGTAAATCTGTAATAAATATTTCAAAAAATTCGGTAAGCAGTTCTATCCTGGATATTAATCAAATCCTTATTGCAGCGGCCCCGGAAACCAGTTATATTTCCCGGGAAGACATTCAAATTAAGCGGTTGGATAGTTTTTTAAAAGAGAAAGCGTTTACCGGCAGATTTTTTTTAAAAATTGATGCCCAGGGATTTGAATCAAAAATATTGGAGGGCGCCGAAGGGTGTTTTGACCAGGTGTATGCCCTGCAACTTGAATTGGCCTGTGTTTCCTTGTACAAAGGAGAAAAATTATTTGATGAAATGAAAGGGTTCATTGAATCAAAAGGGTTTTACTTATCTTCATTAGAGAATGGTTTTGTGGACCCGCAAAGCGGAAGGTTACTGGAAGTGGAAGCTATTTTTCTCAGGGAAGTATAAGGAGAATGAGTAGTTATTTGCCAAAGCTTTTATTTTTTTAATAATTATTTCCGTAAACCGGTAAATTGCTTAAATTATTTACGCTATAAAATTTTAGTTCATTTAGCCAGTTGGGAACATGAAAGGAAAGAATACCATTTTATACCGGCAGATTACAATGCCTGTTAACCGGGAAATGCTTCTTTCATAAGCACACAGCCATTTAGCAAAAAGGGGGAGGGTATAAATGGTATGTTCTGAGGTGAAATATTTTAAATCATGTTGAAAAACGCTGAAGGACTGAAAATATCGATCATTACAGTTTGTAAAAACAGCGAACAGTTTTTGAATGAAACGATCGGGAGTATTATCAGCCAGACTTACCAGGATATCCAGTATATTGTTATTGATGGAAATTCAACGGATTCAACCGTTGATATCATAAAAAAATATGCTGATAAAATAAGTTATTGGGTTAGTGAAGAAGACGGGGGCATGTATGATGCCATCAACAAGGGGTTAAAAATGGCCACCGGGGATTATATCCTGGTGCTCAATTCTGATGATGTGCTCGCCAGCGACAACATCATTCAAACCATCGCAGAAGAAATACAGAAAGACAGGCTTGACTATTATTATGGAAATATTATCAAGTTAAAAGAAAATACAAACAAAAAAGTGAAACTGTTTCCGGTAAGTTTCAGGCAGCTTTTATTTTCAACACATGGCACCTTTGTTCCGCATCCCTGTTTTTTTATCAGCAATAAACTTAATCAGTTGCTGGGCGGCTACAACCTTAATTTTAAATACGCTTCTGACTATGATTATATTCTCAGGGTGTTAAATACAAAGGGCGCTATGGGGAAATACCTGGATGTGTACGTCACTAAATTTCGGATACACAATAACAGCATTACAGCAAGCGGTAAGATAGACGAAGAAAGAAAGAAGATTTTACTGCAGCATGGTTATTATCAGCAACCTTACCTGAAAAGGACTTTTTATTATTATCTATTATGGGTGTACTACAAAATAATAAACTTAAAAAACAGGTAATCAATAAGGATATCCAGCTTCATTTTACCCGGTTTATTTTACTGCTTTATATTGTAACGATGCCGTTTGTCTCGGCATTTGCTTTTACCGGCACCGTCTCTTTGCCACTTATTTTCGCCGTTTTTCTTTTTGTTCTGATGGGGTTATCCATACTTCAGTCTGGCAAATTGCCGGAAGGTTTTGTTGGCTTCGACTTGCTGATAATTGCCCTCCTGCTTTTTTTGGCTGCATTTTCATTTGTTGTCAATGGTTTGGGCAATTCAAAATCCTTGAACCATACCATAGCTTACGCTTCCACTTTTATCCTTTTTTATATCACCATAAAATTTACCTTTTTTAATATGGCAGATAAACAATGGCTGCTGAAAAAAGTATTGCAATTTATTACCTATACCACCATCATCAGTGCAGTGTATGCCAATATAGAATTCATTTCAAGTAATTTATTTGACCTGAATCTAAATGAGTATATCCCCCGCCCAAGCGAAGAGGAAAAGTTTTATGAAGCAGCAGTAAACGAAATTTTTTTTAGGGCAAGGGGTTTCGCTAACGAATCAGGGGTTTATGCACAAATGATGGAAATTTTTATGCCACTTAGTATTTACTATTTATTTTTTTCAGGCTATTGCAAGTGGTTTGGATGGGTAAAGGGACTTGTTATTATAGTTATTACACTTAGTGTCATTTTTGCTGCCAGCAGTGCAACTTTTGTAATATTACCAGTTGCAATTTTATTTGCATCAATTGTATTTATAAGAAAAATAGTATTGTATTTAATAAAAAGACCTGTTAGTTTTTATTTAAAAACAATTTTTGTTTTGACAATAGTTTTCCTGCTTAATAATTACTTATCCATTTATACCAATATATTATTGAGTATTACTGATAAAATGGATTCCGGTTCCTATGAGGACAGACAAAGCAGAATTGATTTCTTTTATGATGAATTTTCGAAATTTAGCCTTGTAAACAAGCTTGTAGGGAGCGGCCCGGCAGGATTTGATATCCTTGGATATGAAAGTTCAAAAAGTATAGTTTCATTATATTATAATATCACCTTCGAGCTAGGCCTTGCAGGCTTATTTATTTTAGTGGCATTAATGGGGTATATATTTTTTTATGCCCTATCAATAAGAAATAAACTTGGTTTTTTTATTTTGGTATCTATTTTTTCAGGTATAATGCACTATTATTTTATTCACAACTACTGGGTACCCTGGTTTTGGTTTATTGCAGCATTTGCAATATTTTATAGTAAATCTTTTTGTGCACCAATAAAATAAAAAATAATTATTGTAACTAGTATTTAGTGGAGGAGTAGAATATTTATTTTTTTGAATTATTTCTTCGCATTTTGGATAAAATGTTTTTTGTAGGTTTTTCTATTATTAGATAAAATAAATAGCTTAAGAATATAGCAACCGGTATGCCCGTTAGCCATAAATATTTGTTTAATATTTCTGCTGAGCTAACTATGCCCGTTTTTAGAAAAATACCAAGTAATAACATAAGCGTTGCAAAGTGCGAAATGTATATAGTGTAACTTATATCTCCTAAAAACATAAGTACACGGTTTTTTATTTTATGATGTAAAAAATTAAATAGCAGGATTACGGAAAATAAACTGGCAAGTAAAATAGTGATCTTGTCCCTGTCAAAATTTATCCAATATTTGAACATTACTATTACCAGGAATAAAGCAATGGCTATAAGAAAAAAAAATCTTTTGCTTTTAAATATAAATTTTGGAGCTATAGCGTCATAATAATGAAAACAACATACCCCTAAAGCAAAATATATATTGTAATCAAGGATGTACTGTCCTAAAATGGTATTCCCGGTTAAACCATTCCAGTTCATGCAAAATGAAATTATTGCAATAACTAAAGAAACAATCAGGTAAAGTTCTTTTTTTAAAATAAACCATGGAATTAATAAGTAAAAAATAACTTCAAACTTAAGTGACCAGAATTGTATAATAAGACTTCCATTGTCTATATAAAAAAGATTTTGCAGGGTTGCATTGAGAGAAGAAAAAACAGATTGGCTGTTAGCAGGCAAGGCACCAGGAGTAAAACGTTGTAAATATTGAAATACAAAAAAGGCCCACACCAAAGAAAAAATATACGGTGGGTATATTCTTATAGTCCTCCTCAAATAAAAATCTTTGATAGATACAGTTTTACTTAAAGAGAAAGCAATAGAAAACCCGGATAAAACAAAAAATAAAATTACAAACTCCCTGCCCAATGATGTTAACCTCAATAATGCAAAAAATATTTTTTCCTTAATATCCCATTGAGATATGTCTTTTAGGGCTGCATATTTTGCGCCGCCTATAAAAAGATTCCCTCTTGCATGATTGAAAACAACATACAGGGCAGCTATACCCCTTAATCCATCCAGTATTTTAAAATCAACATTTTGAGGATATTTACTATTAGAATTTTTTTCTTCTGCCATATTTGTTGTCCCCTAACTTTTCCAGATTTGTAACTTCATCCCTGTATTTTAATTTGTACGTACTAAAATATGATCCTTAAAAAGAATTAAAGATAATAGCACATGAAAATCGTTTTTAAAAACAGTTTTTTAGAAATTTAGTGAAGATAAGTTGATATTCAACAATCAAAATATAGATATTTAAAAAATAAAGTTTCAAACTATCCTAATAATCATCAAAACAGGGAAACTGATTTGTAGGCTGGTATTATATCACTGTAATTATCTTTGAATCTCAGGCAATAATTTTATTATTGCCGGGCGAAATGTTTTCAAAGAAGATCCAGGCAATAACTTTATAATTTCCCCTCCTCCAACTAACCTTACTTTTTAATTATTGGAATAAGAGATTCTCTACCCTCATCCGATACTTTTACAAAATACATCCCGCTGGTTAACCTTTGTATTCCCAGATCAATTGTATTATTGCCGGGTAAAATTTTTTCCTTTGACATAAGAATGATTTTTCCTGCAACATCTATAATACTCACCATTATGTTTTTTGAAGCGATAGATGGGTAAAACAATGAAGTGCCGGATGTCGCAGGATTGGGGTAAACAAACCAGTTATTGGAATTACCTTTGCTACAATTAATCCTTGCAGTGGATGAATAGTCAACCTTGCCATTCAGGCTAATAGTTTTTAACCGGTAAAAATTATTGCCTGTTGCAAGTTCATTATCTGTTATTGTATATTCCGCACCTGGCCGGTTTTGCGGAGCCAGGCTTTTCAACGGATAAAAATCCCTCCCGTTCACTGATTTTTCTACCGTGAATACATCTATGCCTTCTTCCCCATTGCTTTTCCATTTAATCAAGCCATTTTTATCTTTTATTATGGCAGTAAAATACTCTAGGGTAATGGGAACTATGGTCATGGGAGCAGGCACACAGCCCAGGTTATTTATCCAGTAGGTACCACCCGAATTGTTTGATACGATAATCCCGGCATTGCCCGGAGCAGGCGCATCGCCGGGCGTGTAATCCTGGAAGGAGGAAGTGTAATTAGCTAAATTAGTTAACCTTCCTCCATAAAAGTGATACAAAGCCGTTACCCTTCTCTTGTCATTTGGCAGGTAGCCACTATCCGTATTATTGCAATTAGGGCCAGATTTGTCGCCCTTGCCAAATACTGCATAAAAAGTGGTAAGCGGGGTAGTACCGTTACAATGGTTACTGAAGTTGAGATTAGCAGTCACGTAATCAAATCCACACAAGCCCGATGCACTCCTGAACCCTGCCCCTAAAAAAATAATGATATTGTTGTTGGCTGGTATTCTTTCAGTGGCTGATGGTACTGGTAAAAAAACATTACATCCAGCCGCAGTATTTAACTGGGTGATTAAATAATCTATATCAGCACTATCAGATGGAATAGAAGGATGCAGGAAACCATAACAATTAACCCCATTGCCACAAGACTCCCCGGGAAAATTTGAAAAGGTAGGATAGGGGCTTAGCAATTGACCTGTACCGTCTTGTTGCCCTGCCCACCAGTAATCATAATCAACAACCTGCGTGCCACCAACCCCACTGAGATTGGAAGATGGATTGTATGACCCAAAAAAAATGGAGGAGATACCAACATCAGCAATAGCAGACCTGGCCATAATGTATTCATTGTGCTCATCTCCTCCGCAAGGATTGATAAATTGGGTACTTAATACCAACTGAGCTTCAGCAGATGGGGCAATAAGCATCACAATCAAGACAAATAGTAAACTGCCTTTCATTTTTAAATATTTTAAAATACTATATAAATTTACTCATTCTATCCGGGATATTTTTTTATCTTTTTCAACATTGCAAAATGTAAAAAGCGTTTAATATTTTGACATCAATGAACGATCGGTGGCTTGCACATAGGCACAGCAAACAAACCACAGCGATGGTATTCCTGTAAAGTGAATTGGCCATGCCCTTACTTTGAAGGGGTGAGGCTGAGATTTTTATTTTCAAATACCCGCTTTTGCTGCTGCTGCTTTACTATTTTATGTATTTTACGCTTTATAGGGTTTTACTGCAGTTTACATTCTGCAAATAACAGTTTAAACCATTGTTTCCGGGATCAATTATATTTCAAAGCCTTCATTAATTGCAGTAGCTGCTTTGAAAAACAGGAGAAATGAAAAAGAAAATTGTACATATCATCCCCACTTTTGAGTTGGGCGGCGTGCAAACAGGGATTCTCTATTCACTGGAGGACCTGAATACGGTTTATGATTATAAAATACTCGTCATCGGAATTATTGATACCGACTGGTTGAAAAACCTGTCACCCACCCTGCAAGGTTATATCATAAGCACCGGGGCTTCCGGCCTGGTGGCAGGCTGGATGAAAGGCTACAGGTTATTAAAGCAACTGAAACCTGATTTTATTATTTCTTCCCTCTGGAAATCCGTGGGCCTTTCTGTTACCTACAGGTTATTCAACAGGAAAGTTTATTTGGGAGGTTTCTTTCATTCAGCTTACTCCCCTCATTTTGCTGCCACTTTTTTTATGAACCTGATGATGATGGCGCAGGATACTTCTTTCGCAGATTCTTATGTTACCAAGCAGTTTTTAGAAAAGTTCTATAAGATCAAAAACACCCATATAGTACCTTATTTTTTTACTTTTACCAAGCGGGCAGGCCATAAAAACTTTAATCCATCTGCTATCAGGATTGCTTATTTCGGCCGTATTTCAGAAGCCAAGGGGGTTGACCGGTCTATAGAATTTTGTGGCTTATTAAAGTCTGGTGGCGTTAAATTTATTTTTGATATTTATGGTGATGGGCCGGTGGAAGCCTACAAAGAAAAAATAAAAGGGCTGGGCCTGCAAAAGGAGGTGCACATAAAAAAGATGCTTCCCCTGAACCTGGTTATGGAAAATATGCAACGCTACGATTTCCTCCTGCAGTTGAGTAATAATGAAGGAATGGCCCTGGCGGTAGTGGAAGCAATGAATTGTGGATTGGTCCCTATAGTAACGCCTGTTGGAGAAATAAAAAGGTATTCCAAAGACGGGGAAAACGCCATCTGGCTCGAGCCTGAATTTGATGATAATCTTCTTGTACTGGTGGATAAGGTAAAAAACATAGCCGCCAGCCCTGCTGTTTATTATGAATTGTCGTCTTCTGCGGCCGGTACCTTTATCAATTACAAAAAATACAGTGAAACACTTATTGAAGTGGTGGATAGTTATCTCTCCAAAAAGTAACAACCGTAGTTTTGATTCCGCGTTAAGGTAACTTTGTATAATTCCGTCTATACTTATACTTTACAATATGCCTTTAATGAACATACAATTCTCCCGGCTTCGAATGATTGCCTTTTGTATTTGCAGCGCCTGTTGCTTCTTTTCACTTCCCGGCAAGTGCTCCGCAAAAGACCAGCCTTGTAAGAAAATTCATATCAAAGATTTTGGCGCCATTGGTAATGGTAAATTTAACTGTACTGCAGCTTTTCAAAAGGCAGCGGCTTATTTACAGGCTAATGGCGGTATGCTTGTAATTGATTCCGGTGTATACATTGTAGGCGGGCAAAGGTTTTCCCGCAGCTATACTTCGGGAAGTTCTTTTTTTGATGAACCGGTACTTTCATTTAAAAAGGCGGAATATCCAATTATCATTTCAGGATATGGAGCAACTTTAAAAGCTGCCGACGGATTAAAGTATGGATCTTTTAATCCGGTTACAGGGAAGAAAGACAGTATCCGGAAGGAGGGAAACAGGAGCTCTTATTATGCTTCGGCCTTTACCTTCATCAATGCTGTTGGCTGTGTATCCATTTCGGTAACGGGAATAACACTGGATGGCAATTCGGGTAAACTTGACATCGGCCCTGCTTTTGGAAAGGAAGGTATCCAGTTGGCTGCCACAGGTATCAGTGTGTACAATAATAAGAAAGTAGATATTACTGATTGCTACATTCATCACTGTGCCCTGGATGCTGTCTTAATTGGCTGGACGGGTTTAAAAGATACTGACTCCATTTACCCGCACACCCTAACAAACGTAAAAGCAAAATTCAATGGCCGGCAGGGGTTATCCTGGGTGGGCGGCAATAACTTAACGGTGATCAATTCCGAATTTTCTTCTACCGGCAAGGCGCTTAATAATGGCAGGCCTTTAGTGAGCAAGCCATCTGCCGGAATTGATATTGAGATAGAGGAATCCATTATAAAAAACGGGAACTTTATTAACTGCCTGGTTTTTGATAATGCCGGGCCGGGCCTTTCTTCCATCGGGCATGATACTTATAATATTAATTTTAGCCGGTGTACTTTCATCGGCACTACCAACAGTGCTGCATACCCCAAAAGCCAGGGCTTTCATTTTGACAGCTGCACATTTGTAGGGAAGGTGGAAAGGATCTTTGGGTCAGCGGATAAAAGCAAGGCCATCTCTTTTAAGCACTGCCTCTTTACCATGGATAAAAACAAATCACCCAACGGTAAGGTGTTTGGTGAATATTGTGAATTTTACGAAGGACAAAATGTAATTTTTGACAACTGTGAATTTAATGCAGCTACAAAACGGTTGCCCATATTCAATAATAAAGAGATCGTTTTTTTGAATTGTAAATTCTACCAGAACAGCAATGACAATTTCAGGGCTTCTGCTTTTTTTAAAGGCACAACTACATTTGAAATGAAGGGAAAAGGAAAGATAGATGCAACAGAAGCCGATATCAAAGGAGAACTGATTTATAACAATCAGAAAATGGACAATCTAAGCAGGGTGAAATTATAATAGTTATTCCCCTTTTCTTATTTGCTGTGCAGCCTGTTCATCTAAAAACCAATGAACCATTCCCTGTTCCGCTTCAATTAATTGTGCAGGATAGTTGTCACTATTTTTTTCTCCATTCAATACATGGAATACCGCTGCTGCTTTTCCTTCACCATACACAAGGAAGGCAATATTGTGGGCTTCGTTAATTAACGGGGCCGTCATAGTAATGCGGTAAGATTTTAAATCTTCTAAAAATACGGCACTCACCAGGGCTTTCATTTCATACAATACGGCAGTATGCGGAAACAGGGAGGCGGTATGGGCATTATCACCCAAACCGAGTAAAACCAGGTCAAACTGCACAGGTTTTTTGTCAAAGTGTTGCAGGATGCGATTGGCATAGTCAACCGCTGCTTCTTCCGGGCGGGAAGCGGTATTGATATAAAATATTTTATCACTGTTAATTTGTAAAGGGTCAAATAAGGTTTGTTTGGCCATCAGCCCATTATTGTCTTTGTCAGTAAAAGGCACATACCTTTCATCACCAAAGAAAAAATAGATCTGACTCCAGTCAACCTGCGTCTTGTATTCTGGCGATGAAAGCAATTCATATAATTTTTTAGGCGACTGGCCACCTGATAGTACAAGGTTGCATTTTCCGTTTGCACGAATGACCGCATTGGCTGTCTGTACAAAAAAATCAGCCAGCCCGGTTATCGCTTCTGCTGCAGAAGGGTAGACGTGTAATTCCATGGCATTATTTTTTTCCGTTCAGGGGTAAGGAGAACCAGTGAAAACCATCTGCCGCAATCAATGCCTCTGCCAGTTCGGGCCCCCAGGAATCAGCGGAGTAATTAGGAAAGTTCAGGGATGGTTTATTTTCCCATGCATTGATGATGGGCATCAGTAATTCCCATGCAGCCTCCACCTGGTCACCACGCATGAATAAGGTCTGGTCGCCCTGCATTACATCCAGCAACAGGGTCTCATACGCTTCGGGAGTATAGCTGGGGTAAGTTGATTTATAATCAAATACCATATCCACTGTATTTAGTAGCATATCCAATCCCGGCCGTTTGCCCTGTACCTGTAAGCGTATACTCATTTCCGGTTGTATACTTATGATCAAACGGTTTTGTTGCCAGCTTTCTATTGCTTCCGGCGGAAAAATAAAATGAGGCTGGTCTTTAAATTGTATGCTGATGACAGAGGAGGACTGGTGCAATCGCTTCCCGGTTCGTACATAAAACGGTACTCCCTGCCAGCGCCAGTTGTCGATGAAAAATTTAATGGCTGCAAAGGTTTCTGTATTGGATTGCGGATCTACTCCTTTTTCTTCCCGGTAGCCCGGCACTTCTTTTCCCTCCATCCAGCCGCTTCCATACTGGCCCCTTACCACCGATTTACGAACCTGTTCCGGTTCAAATTTTCTCATGGCATGCAGCACATCCACTTTGCGGCTGTGTATTTCACCGGCATTAAAATTATTTGGCGGCTCCATAGCTACCAGGCAAAGCAATTGAAGGATATGGTTTTGTATCATATCCCTCAAGGCCCCGGAGGTTTCATAATAACCGCCACGGCTTTCTACTCCCAATTGTTCGGTAACAGAAACCTGTACATGCTGAATATAATTGCGGTTCCATAAGGGTTCAAGGATGGCATTGGCAAATCGGAAGGCCAGGATATTCTGCACTGTTTCCTTACCGAGGTAATGGTCTATCCGGTAGATCTGTTCTTCTTTATAATTTTCATTTAGCAGTTTATTCAGTGCCCTGGCTGATTCCAGGTCATGGCCAAATGGTTTTTCAATAACGATCCTGGTATGCTCCCTTTGCTCTGCCAGTTTATTCTTAGCAATATTTTCTGCGATCACAGGAAACAGGGAAGGGGCCACAGCGAGGTAATGGATAACATAAGCCTTTGCATTCCACCCGCTTTCAAATTCAGTGATCTTTTTGCAGAACCCGCTGTAGGTGGCATAATCATTGGAATCTGCTGCTTCATAAAATACCTGCGCTGAAAAAGCTGCCCACTTATCATCTGCTGCTTTTCCACTCCTTGAAAACTCATTCACTCCTTCCAGCAATTTGCCCCTGAATGCCTCATTGGTAAATTCAGTTCTTCCTGTGCCAATGATAGAAAATTTTTCCGGCATCCAGTTGTCTAAAAAAAGATTGTACAATGCCGGCACCAGTTTGCGCCAGCACAGGTCGCCGGTGGCTCCATAAATAATAAATATGGTGGGCTGTGATTTTATTGCTCTCAAGTTATGTTGATTTTATGTTGATGAATAATAGTGAAGGTTTTAACTCCGTGCAAAATGCATTGCAACCAGGTAATGAAAATATTTTTAAGCCGGCTCCGTCCTGCTCCACTCCGTATGAAACACTCCTTCTTTGCCAATCAATTCATAAGTATGGGCACCAAAATAATCCCGTTGCGCCTGGATTAAATTTGAGGGCAATTGACCGCTGCGTATAGCATCAAAATAACTGACAGTGCTTGCATACGCAGGAACAGAGATACCTGCTGAAATATTTTTTACCACCACTTCCCTTGCAGCAGGAACAAGTTCATTTATGATAGCCTGCACCTCACTGTCCAGCAATAGATGTTCTAACAGCGGATTTTTTTTCCAGGCGTTGTACATTGTTTCCAGAAAGGAAGCCCGGATGATACAACCGCCCCGCCAGATTTTGGCGATCTCTTCCAGCTTTAAATTGTAGTTATACGTTGCAGATGCTTTTGACAGCAGGTGCATACCCTGTGCATAAATATTGATCATGGAAAAATAATACGCATCTTCCAGTTCAGCTATCAATACATCTGTTCCGGATTCGCCGGTACCATTGCTTTCATTTGCATAAGCGTCAGCAACCGCTGTTCTTAAGGATTTATATTTTGACAGGTCCCGCATGGCTACCGCCAGGTCAATTATTGGAATGGGCAATTCAAGGTCGGTAGAGATTTGTGTGGTCCATTTACCGGTGCCTTTTGATTTGGCTTCATCTTTTATCCCGTCAACCAGGTAGCTGCCATCAGCATTTTGATAAGCAAAAATAGCAGCGGTAATTTCAAGCAAATAGGATTGTAATTTCCCTTTGTTCCATTTTGCAAATACGCTTTGAATTTTTTTATTATCCAGTTGCAAAGCTCTTTTCAGTATTTCATAAGTATCTGCAATGAGTTGCATTAATGCATACTCTATGCCGTTGTGTACCATCTTTACAAAATGGCCTGACGCACCGGGCCCGATATAAGTTACACAGGCTTCACCATTTACTTTTGCTGCTATCGCTTCAAATACCGGTTGCACAAATTGGTAAGCGGCCATATCGCCGCCGGGCATCATACTGGGGCCTCTCCTTGCACCTTCTTCTCCACCGGAAACGCCCATGCCGAAAAAGTGAAGTCCTTTTTCTTCCAATCGTTTCACCCTTGCCGTTGTATCGGTAAAATGAGAGTTGCCACCGTCAATAATGATGTCGCCTTTTGAAAGTAAGGGCAGCAATTCATCAATCACGGCATCCACTATCTTTCCTGCAGGAACCAGCAGCAGTAACACTTTCGGTATGTCAAGGCTGTCAACAAAATCATTGATAGCGGCAAATCCTTTCACTGGTTTTCCTGCTCCCTCTTTTTCCAGCAATCCTAATTTATCAGCATCTTTATCATATCCTGCTACTGCAAAACCATGATCAGCCATATTCAATAGGAGGTTGCGGCCCATAGTGCCCAGCCCTATCATTCCTACCCTGTATTTACCTGAACCCATAATGATCTATTTTTATTTTAAAAGTTGGATGTTGATTTTGTATCCTTTTCAATTTACGTCATTTGCCACATTCCTGCTTCCGTTTGCATAAAATTGTGGATTCATTTTTCTAATTCCGCTATTAGCCTAACCACACCAAAGGAGGGGCAAATATCCTTTCAGCCATTTTTCATTTGCCTTTTCTTCGCTTACATTTTCCGCCATTTATGGCAGACAAAAAATGTGTTTGCCTATAAAATGATCTGCAAAGATACTATTGAAGAAAAGATCATGCAGTTGCAGCAACGTAAAACTACCCATAGCGAAAACCTGATTGGTGATACGGAAGGTTTTGTAAAAGAGTTGACGAAGGAGGATGTGGAGTTTTTATTTGGGTAAAATCAATTATTTTAATAATGACTGTAATGCAGCGGTATTCACCTTTACAGGGTATTTTGCCGTCAATTCTTTCATCCAGTTTTCTTCCAGTTGCTTTTGGTATTCATTGATCACCAGGCTTTTTGCTTCCTCAAAGGTGCGTTGAAGTTTGGCAGGGTAAATGGTGATCACTTTTACAAAGCTGGCACTGTTAGCTGCATCGTTTCTTACGATTTCCATTACGGCGCCTTCCACTAATTTGGCACCCGGTTTAATTGGCAGCTGGGCTATTTCATACCTGGATGAATCCCCCTGTATCATCCCCTCACTTTGGGCCGCAATATTTTTCCAGTCTTGCCCATTCTTTATATTTTCAAAAGCATACTCAGCATAAGCGTAGCTTTTGGCATTCACTAAAATTACCCCGGCGCTTTCTCCCCACAAAAAATGATCTTTATTGGTTTCATAATATTGCTTTAATGCGGTAGGGTCGCCGGTAGATTTATTCCAAACTTTTTTGCCCATTATTTCATAGAATAAATTTCCTTCTTTAAACTCCTGCAACTGGTATTTAAAGTCAGCGTTGTACTCTGCCAGGTGCTTCCGGTAATAGGTATCGGCAGTTGTACTGATGAATTTTTCCAGCAACTCTTTATTGCTTTCTCCTTTATACAGTTCTTTATTCAGTTTGTAATTTTTTGCAAAACTCAGCCATTCTGCTGCTTTTACCGGTTGGCCTTCAAGGGAAAAAACCACTTCTTTAGCTATCGGCCACGGGCGCTTTTCTTTAGAGTAGGCGGCACTGTCGGCATACAGAAAGAGCATTTCATTTATTACCGCATCATTTCTTTTGTATTTAATTTTCGCCAGTACTTCCTTAGTGCCAATCATGAAATCATTTTCAAGCCGGGTGCGAAAATTCATCATGTCGTACTTTAACTGGTCAAGCGTATCCAGCTTTAATTCTTTGGCGGCTGTAACTTTCAGTTTATACGTTGAGTAAAGCCCCAGGTACTCTTTTAAAGACTGCCCCTTATCATCAAATTGATTGATATTTTTATTATAAGCCCTGATGAATTCGTCTTTGCTTACTTCATTGGCACCGTAGGTAAACAATGGCTGTGAAAATATATGCATGGCTATAAAACAGCCAACGCATATCAATAACATTTTTTTCTTCATCGTGTATACGTTTTCGTTGGTTAGTGTTTTTATCTTCTTTTAATTTCAGGAAACTATCCCTTTATCAATTGATTTTTTCTAATTTGAATACCCGTTTTTTGCCTGACTCCAGGTCGGTAATTTCCACCAGGTACATCCCTCTGATTAAGGCATTCAGGTTCCTGAGTGTAACGGTGGGTACTTCCCTGGTTATTTTTTGTGCGTTGTTGGAAATGGTACGGCCACTCATATCCATCATCCTGATACCGAATGAACTGCTTTTTTCAACAGAAACAGTGATGGTAAGTTCAGATATGAACGGATTGGGCACCACTTTAATAACAGCCCCGTTTTCGGGAAGTTTTACAGTGGTTACATTGCTGTATGCCCTTTTACCATTCTTGTCTGTAAGCTTTATCCTGTAGTAAACAAGCGGCGATTGCACATTGCTGACGTCATCTGTTGCCTGGTATTGTTTTTCTGCGTTACTGTTACCGGCTGCTCTCACATTTCCCCCAACTTTTATATAATTCCTGCCGTCTGTACTCCGCTCTATTTCGAAATAATCAGAATTCATTTCACTGATCGTTTTCCAGTTCAGCACCGCATTATTGCCGGTTTTGATTGTAGTAAGTTCCAGGCCTTTAACGGGTAAAATAGATAGCCAGTTTAAGGAATAAATTGCTGTAACAGGGTCTTTCTTTCCGGCGGCATCTACAAAAGAGTAATAGAATTCTGTCGTCTTTGAGCTTGATCCCACCGTTACGGCTGTAAATTCAATCTGGAATAAGGAAGGATCAAAATTGGTGATCAGCTGGCCCGATACTACCAACACTCCGTTGTAGTATAAGTTGGCATTTAAAGGTACTGCATCAATGATTACTGAACGGCTATCCAAAGTACAACCGGAAAAGCAATCTTCTCCATCTTTACCACCCAGTACAGGAGGGTTACTTCCGCCATTTAAGGTGGTAAGTTGCCCGGCGACAGGTTCTGGAATGTTGGAATATAAATTGACCGAACTGGGTATTTGTTCTATGCCGAAATCTAAATTGATTGCATTGGTAAATCCGTATAACCTGTTATCAATTACACCCATTGAACCAAGATCAATTGTACCGTTCCTGGTTTCACCGGTATTAACCCACCCTGACGGTAATGATGGAACAGGAGCGGGTTGTCCGGGTGTGCCCAGGGTGGTGGATAATATGATAGAATAACTTGCACCAGGTGCAGCATTAGTGAAACTGTAGGTTCCATCAATTGCAACCGGCACAACTGCGGCTACATATCCCGAAATATCAACCAGGTTTGCGTATAATGTTCCACCGATATTGGTTTCAGCCTCTGTAGCCCCGGCATCAATGACATTTCCATCAGCATCATCCCATACTTTACCACTTATATTTATACCCGGGCCAATCAGTAAGTGTAACGAAACATTGGCACATATTGGTTGGGGTGCTGTTGCAGTTACATCACAAATAGTATAGCTCACGAGGTCAGGACCCATATATCCCGCCGGAGGGTTGTAGGTGTACGTTCCGTTCGAATAAAATTGTACTGCTCCTCCCTGGGTGGTAGCAACCGGGGTGCCAACAGCATTGGCCATTGTTGCCACAGATATTGTTGTTCCGTTAAAGGATATCAGATCATTATTTGGGTCACGGTCATTACTGATAAATGAACCCGTCACCGGTTTATTAATTGTTGTGTATCCAAAGTCATCTCCGGCAAATGGCGGATCATTTTGGGTTCCGTTAATATCACTTAATACAGCAATATGCAGATTGGCCATTGAAACAGCACCAGCTGTATTAGATATAACATAGGATGCGTTAATGCTACCATTGAATCCGGAGGCCGGAGTGAAGCTATATGCTCCGTTTGCATTGACAGTTAATGTTCCTGCATTGGCAACGGGCTTTGAATATATATCCAGGCCGGCAATAGTTACTGTTCCTGGCGTGGTAGTAATATCAGGAATTCCATCACCGTTTGAGTCATAGCTGAATAATGTTACCGTAAAAGAATAATATTTAGGGTCACGGTCGTTGGCTAATAAATTATTGCTTATTGCAGCACCATAAGAGATGTCTTCATCATTATTTGCGATTACTGAATTACCTGCAGCTGGTAATGGATCTACTGTGATTGCCAGGTATGCGGTATCACAGGCAGCAGTAACGCCATTATCACATATCCTGTACGGAATGGTTACCGTGCCTGTAAAGGTGGCTAAGGGAGCAAAAGTGTAACTGCCACTTGCATTAAATGTAAGGCTACCGGCATTGGGAACTGATGCTCCGGTTTTATCTGTGCCGCTGACATTGGCAATATTTGGCAAATTAATCATTGTTGCCTGGTTTAGGAAACTCCCAAAGGTTTGTGTATTAGCTTCCTGGTCAAAATCATTGATCTTAACCTCCCCACTTACATTTACACCCTGCCATGTGCTGTTTTCATCATTTACCGAATAAGTTGAAATTCTTTTTACGCCAAAATCTAAAGTACCTATACAGGTAGATGCGTTGGTGAAGGTCATAGTCCGTTGTCCGGAGGTAGTAAGGGAACTATTAGCTGGTAATGATGTTGGATCAACTTTCACAATATAACATTGATCATATTGCAAAAATTTAATCGAGACATTATCAATAAATACATAATCTCCTTCATCCACATTAGCGTTGGTAACAAAGCGGAGATAAGTTTTATTGCTCGTATTGTAGGTAGCTGCAGTAATAGGGATATTTGATACATTCACATACGATGAATTAATTGTACTGTTGCCCGAAATGGTATACACTGTATTAAAAGTAGAACCGTCTTTCGATAATTGTACCAGGACATCTTCTCCTGTTGCCAATGTTGCAGTTGCTTTGCGGTAAGAAAAATTTAAGAATGCTTTTGTGGCAAATTGCATATTAAACTGGCGTGTGGCAGACCTGTTTAAATCATCCAGCCTGAGTGCATATCCAAAAGCCCCGTCCAGCATAATTTCCACATCTGTGTTGGCTTCAGTTTGTGCCGGTGAAACGCAAAATCCGCTGGAAGGATCGCCTGCATCAGACCAATTATTTATCCAGGGTGCCGTGCCATCAGACCCCGAGGCACAACTATTACCGCTTGGCACTAAATCAAAATTATCAGCTACTATCTTTTCAGGGGATTTAATGAACTGATAATTGCCTGTAGCATCAACATTTGCAGAGTCAATTAATTCGTTGGTATTAATTGCTCCATTGCAGTTTCCATCTATGTACAGGTAAACCTTGGCAGGTGAAAACCCGGTGCCTCCATCATTTTTATTGCCATCCTGGTTTTTATCCATGAACACCTGGCCTGAAATAATGTTTTGTCCAACAGGAGATGGACATGCACCAATGGTAACATATACGTTGGCAGTGCCACAAACAACAGGCAGCGGTGTTGAACATACTGTATATTGGAAGGTGTCTACCCCCACAAACCCTGTATTGGGTGTATAGGTAATACTTCCGTTTGAATTTATGGTAATCTTCCCGTTTTTTGGCGGCAACAGTCCCGTTGTATTAACGGTAGCAGGATCAATGATTGCCAGAAATCCTGCATCATTTTTTAAAATATTTATTTTTACCGGTGTATTGACTAACGTTACCGCATAATCATTATTGGCGAATACCAGTTTTTCTTTACAAAATGGCTGTATGGTACTGCCCACATCCCAACTGGGGTTTCCTGTTAGAGCAGTAGCGGCATCCTCTCCATATACCGCAGCTATCTTGGCTCCATTGCAGGTGTAAACAGCTGTACCACTTTGGTCATTATCGCTTGGGTCCTTGATTTTAATATAATTCAGGTAATTGACAGGAATGGAGATGTCATATTTCATGCCGCATGGACTGGTATTGGGGCCATTTAATATATCACCATCATATTTTACATATATCGTTGTGTTAGCGCTTGGTGTTAACCAAATTGGGTTATCATTCCTGGTCAGGTCTGTAGAGCCAGGCGCCCAGGCCACACTTGCAAAATCAGTAAGGCGGTTTTCAGAAATAAGGTTAAACGCCCAATCTCTTGTTGCACCATCATTTCCACCACCACCAGGTGTATAGGAGTCGGCAATTTCCAGGGCTACAAATGATTCTCCTGTTGGATTTACAAATTTATAGGCAGCAGTTGCAGAAAGTGGCATGGCAAAGCGCTCAGATGAATTGGCCTTAAGAAGGATGGTTCCGCTTGAAGGTATCCCCGAAGTCCAATTAATATTGATATCCCTGTTCAAACTATTATATAACATTACTACGGCTGTATCAAGAGGCGATATGGCCGGACCGGTGGTTGGAACAGGGGTATAATAAATACTGGAATACCAGGTTGCAGGAAAAATGGGGACTTCCCTGGAAGAATAGGCATCTACACCAGAAAAGTGAGCATCCACTCCAATTGGTTTATCACTTGTTACTACAGCTCCGGCATTAAGCGGGATTCCGGCGGGGGCCGATGCATCATCAACCATCGCCACCTGGCCCTCGTTTAAAATAAAATTAGTTTCAAAGGTGCCATTGTTGTCCCTGTCAATTTGTATACTGGTATTATTTTGAGATGCCCTGATAAAGAGAGCTGTATATTGGAAATCGCGGCTTGCAAGATCCTGGCCTACAGGTATGGTAAAAGATTTGCCAAACTCAGTCGGAGAAGCCGACACGTTTGTTTTCATGCACTGCACAGCAATCACGGAGGGCTCACCGCAAACCTGAGTTACTGAAATTTGCCCACTGGAATACATTTTATCTTTTCCATCATAAAAGAAATTTGAAACTACTCTTGGTGTAGGCATGGTATTGTCCAGAATGATATTTCCACCTGCCGGAATAATATCAGTTGGGTAACCAGGTGCAATCCCATTGTAAATGTTACCATCTCCCCACACTTCAGTGGTGGGTTGCGTTGGATTCAGAATATTTGTTTCATAACCATCTTCCCAATGGTCCCAGATCAAAGTCATCCCGGGATATGTTACTTTCACACTAATAATAGTCCGGATGTTTGTAGAAGGTAAGGTTCCGCTATAAGATTTTTCCAAAGCAATCTGTGCATCATTTTCAGCATAGGGCATGTAATACAACTTACTTTTTGTAGCATCAGTACAGGTATTAAAAGCTATGGGCAACACAGTAATTATTACCTGTGCACTGGAACAAAGCGGTGTTGGCGATGTAAGGTCGCAAATCTCATAAGTTAGGGTGTCCTTTCCCTCGAAGGTGCCATTTGGCAGATAAGTAATCTTATTATTGTCCAAAATTACCTGGCCATTTTGTGGCTGAGCAGTGATTGTTAATGAGGCTGGATTGATATTGTTATTAGGATCAGCATCATTAGCCAAAACATCAATTTTTAATGGTTCTCCACCTGCTCCCGTAACTACATCTTTATTAGCAGTGGGTGGGCAATCAATGCAAACTGAAACCGTTGTGCTATCCGAATGGGTTACTGTGTTTTCATAACCTTCTTTAGCAGTAGCACTGATTAAATAAGATCCGGAAATTGCCGGTACAGCCCATACATATTCATACACTCTTGTGCAGCCTGATGTTGCAACTGAAGTGGCGGATACTGCTGCTCCGGGCGGGTTGATGGTAATGTTTAATCCGGTAATATCTGCAAAGCCAAAGGGATCTGTTACAGTGCAACGGATATACTTGTTGGAGCCCCCCATGACATTTGTTACGATATTGCCTCCTGGATAAGGGGCATCATAGAGGTCAACCGAATTTAAATTGATATAAGTTGATACAGGGAGTGATATTTTTGAGGGCTTTGTTTGACTGTCATATTCAATTTTAAAGGAAACGGCCGTTTGTGAAGTTGAAATAGTCAATACGATTGCTGTTGCAGCGGGAATGGTGGCATCGGCTGGGAGGACCCCGGTCCATGTTAAAAGGCCGGTAACACTATTGTAAACGGGGTTGGAAAGTGAAATAATGGTTGTGGCACCATATTGTAACGTTGCTGTAATAGCAGGATTAACCGGCATAGTACCGTATACAATACTTACATAATTTGAAACGGTAATAGTACCCGCCTTTATTATTAAAGCACTGCAAAGTGCAGGTGACTGGGTAAATGTTGCAGCAGTACTTTTAACTCCAAATTTTACAAGAGCCCCTCCGGCATCAACAGCGGCAGGAGTATTTGCCAGGGCAGACCAGGAGCTTCCATTGAATTTCCAAAAAATAGTGCCAAGATTTCCGGCAAAAGCATAACTATTAGGGTCGTCAGAACTGAGTGCACCACCAGCTGCCACCGGAGAAAGGGTGCTGGCAATAGTTGACCATACATTCGTACTGGTATTGTATTTATAAAAATTGTTCGTGGTTCCCCCCCGAAGTGCCAGTACAGAGGTGCCATCAAAACTCAATGACCCGCCTGCATTCGCTGCAAGGGGGAGGGTAGCTAAAACTGACCAGGTATTGGTTGACACAGTATATTTCCAGAATGCGGTCGAGCCATTACCCCGAAGGGCATATATGTTAGTTCCATCTGTTGTAAGTGCCCCGCCCCAATCTACTGTGGAAGATGAAGGTGTTGAAGCAAGAACAGACCAGGTATTGGTTGCAATAGTATATTTCCAAAATGATGCCACAGAGCCACCTGCAAAAGCATAAATTGCTCCATTAACAAAAACCAAAGCTCCACCTGAAGAAACATTGCCAGGTGCATTGGCCAGTGTTGACCAGGTGTTAGATGCATTACTATATTTCCAAAATGTATTAGTTACTCCCCCACGTAAAGCATACATAAATGTTCCATCGGTTATGATGGCCGCCCCCTTAGCTACAGTGCCGGGAGTAGAAGCCATTATTGCCCAGCTATTGGCAGTAATATCGTATCTCCAGAAATCAGTTTTGGAACCTCCCCTTAATGCAAACAAATACTGCGAAGTTGGGGTTAGTGATGTCGTCTGTGTAGTTGTCAAATCTGCTGTAGCTACAGGGTCTACCCGGTCAAGTGCCTGGGCAGGATCTGAGAGATATAATTGTTTGGTCACTGTTTGGCCAATGGCGGGACTCCATGCATGCAACATACAGTAAACAACGAAAAGCAATATTCTGGATATTGCTTTATCTACTTTCAAAAGATAAACTAAATTCGGTTTCATGGTTTTATCAGTTTTGTCATCCTGGTCAGTTAGCCTGTTTGCTCATCATTGGCAGGCCTGGAAATGGATTTTTTATTTCGCTTGATTGTTAGGTAATTTTTTTGTTCTATAATTCCTGGTAGTACATTGCCCGGTACTCTTTCTCCAGGATTCATTCCATGATAGGTAGTATAGGGATAACCGTTATGTTTTGGAATACCGTTTTCATCTTTTGGGCAAGCAGGTTGATTCCGGCTTGAACCATGCCCTATGAATTGTACTTGAATACAGTTGATTTTGTCTGTGTAGTGTATCGATTGGCTGGAAGTAAACGCAATTGATCCATCTTCAATAGCGGAAGAAAAGCAGTAAGCAGCGGCAAGCACAAATAGCAAACTGCTGTACAAATATTTGATCTGTTTTTTATGCATTGGATTGGATAATGAGATTCTAAAGCAGTTACTATTTAGAATTCAGGGATAAAACGGTGTTTTTTATAATATTATTGTGGGCAAAGCCGGGAGGTAAAGCCATACTGCAAGGCAAAATTTACGGGGAGCTAAAAATTTCCGGGCAGAGAATATAAAAAAGCAGCCTGGTTGGTGCCAGGCTGCAGGTAGCGATTTATTATTTTTTATCGATGATTATTCAGCAATTACTTTTTGAGTACCTGCTACTACCCCATTGATTGAAACAACTGCAGTGTAAATTCCTTTTGCCAGGCCAGTAGTAGCTATTTCCACTGTATTGTTACCCCTTGTTGCGATGTTGTTAGTTACAATCACTGTTTTACCGGTAATGCTGATTACTTTGATCACTGCAGTACCATTTTGATTTGCAGTAAAATTGATGGCTGTGTTATTAGTAACAGTTGCTGTTGCTGTTGCTGTGCCTTCTAAGTTTATTACAGTGGTATTGCTGTAAGTAACAGTTCCGTCAGCAGCGATTTGCTTTACACGGTAGTAAGCGATTTTCCTTCCGGCTAATTCAGCCGCATTATCATTGATCCTGAAGTTATTGCTGTTATTGAATGCGATTTGCATAGTGGCAATCACGGTAAAAGTATTGCTGTAAAATGAACGCTCAATTTCAAAACGGCTGTTGTTGGTGGTGTTTTTTGCCGACCAGTTTAATACTACGGTATTGTTAATTGAACCGCTATTCAGTGAGGTTCCTGTTGCAACGGTAGTGCTGGTGATTTCGATGTTGGTAGCGTTAGCTGTTGCAACCAGGGCGATGATGCTGATGAAGAGGGTAGAGATAGTTTTCATTTTTGTAGGTTTTAGATTTGTTGTTGTTGTATAAGGTATTACCCAAGTTGTGCCAGAAAGTAACTTGTTCACTTTCAATTAATTACAAACTTGCATGAATAGATTTTATCCCAAATGTGGAAGACAATTATAAATTCTGGAAAAAATTCCTGTATTGCTGCAGGTTTTCGGTGTTCACGCAACAAGGCAGGAGATGATTGTTGAGTAGTTGGGGTTACAGGATAAAAAAACAGCCCTTTTTAAAGGCTGCATTGTCAAAGTAGATTTTGTTTTGAAACTGGTATTATTCAGCAATTACTTTTTGAGTACCTGTTACTACCCCATTGATTGAAACAACTGCAGTGTAAATTCCTTTTGCCAGGCCAGTAGTAGCTATTTCCACTGTATTGTTACCCCTTGTTACGATGTTGTTATTTACAATTACTGTTTTACCGGTAGTGCTGATTATTTTGATCACTGCAGTACCATTTTGATTTGCAGTAAAATTGATGGCTGTGTTTTTAGTAACAGTTGCAGTTGCTGTACCTTCTAAGTTTATTACGGTGGTATTGCTGTAAGTAACAGTTCCGTCAGCAGCGATTTGCTTTACACGGTAGTAAGCGATTTTCCTTCCGGCTAATTCAGCCGCATTATCATTGATTCTGAAGTTATTGCTGTTGTTGAATGCGATTTGCATAGTGGCAATCACGGTAAAAGTATTGCTGTAAAATGAACGCTCAATTTCAAAACGGCTGTTGTTGGCAGTGTTTTTTGCCGACCAGTTTAATACTACGGTATTGTTAATTGAACCGTTATTCAGTGAGGTTCCTGTTGCAATGGTAGTGCTGGTGATTTCGATGTTAGTAGCATTAGCTGTTGCAACCATGGCGATGATGCTGATGAAGAGGGTAGTGATAGTTTTCATTTGATTGGGTTTTGTTGTTTGGCAATGATAAATCCCAATACGTGCCAGAATGTAACTACTTAACTTTCAATTAAATAGCAAAAATATTTTTTCTTAAATTTCCTTTTTATGGAGTGTTATTATAAAAAGTGGAAATTTTAGCCAGGTAAAGAGTCCTATTTAAAGCATTCTCTTAGCAAAAAATGACAAGTAAATGCAAGCAGGTTCCTGAAGGATATGCAGTTTTTAGATTCTGTTCCAGTCGGCATAAGCAGGGGGCAAAAACTGTAGATAGGGCTTGCGTTAAGTGAGGAAAGAAGGGCTGTGTTAATTGCCAAGAGAAATTTTTGTCAGCAAACCGGCGGCAACTGGATCTTTAAAGTGAATGAAAGAGTCACTATGGCCTATTAAATAGTCGACCCTCAAAAAGCAGGAAAAGCTTATTCAGTATAGCGTTTGAGCATAATAGATATTTAAAAACCTTCCGGTAATATAATAATAATTCAAAAATCTTGCATTTTACCTATTCGGTTTATCCCAATAAAAGCTATTCTAAATCTTAATGGGGGGTCGATGAATTAATACTTGAATTTATACCAGTAACCGAGGGTCGGGACCGGCTGAGGAGGCAAAAACTTTGAATTAAAAAAGGTTTAGAAAATAAGGATGAATATTACTACCTAAATTCCTAATCAGATAATGTTTATCAATATTAAATGATCTATACAACTAAAATGCCTGTATTACATTTTTCGTCATAATATTAATAACTGACTTTTTGAAGGTCGACTAAATAGACATTCAGCCGGGAAGCAAGAACACTCACTATTATAAAGTATGGCAGGGATTAAAGCCGGGGGATAAAGTGATCACCAGCAGATATAAGAACTATGGAAATATACAGGAACTGCTATTTAAAGCCCTTTAAATCCAAGGGGATAGTTTGGATAAGCCCTTATGTTTTATAGAGAATAAACCGATGCAAAAAGAAAAATATAATTATCTAAACTATTTTTTTATGAAACAGAAAATAGTAAAACTTTCATTGCTGTTTTATATAATATCTCCACCTTTTTTGGAGTGAGTGCTGCCATTCCTGTTTTTAATGGCTTTAAAACCAGGACGGCCATAAAGCTGGCAAAGAACGAGGAGAAAGCTTCCAGGCTGATAGCAGATAATATCAGGCAGCAATTGCGGCAGGGAATTGAGCAGCAATTTGTAAATATTAATGCGGTGTACAAACGTTACCAGGCATTGCAGGAACAGGCGGATGCCTACAAGGAATCTTTTCGTATTGCGACGGTTCGTTTTGAAAACGGCGTTATCAATGCACCGGAATATTTAATTGCTAAAAATAATATTGACCGCACCAATGCCAATATCATTATTGCGAAATATGAATATTTATTGAGGAAGAAGATATTAGATTTTTATATGGGGAATTAAGTGCAGTTGTCAATAGTCGATAGCCTATAGCCCATAGTCCATAGTAGAGTATTAACTTTAGGGCTTGGTAAAAATGCAATAGCAGCGTTATTTAAGTCCCCAACCATGGACCATGGACCATGGACTATGGACTATCGACAGTTTACGGCTCAAATTCATACACATGCTTATTTGCGTCACCGGTAATTTCCTTACAGTTGCAATTACCACCCCATTCTTTACTGCCGTCAGTAAAATATTCGCACTTCCAGATTGGCACTTCATGTTTTATTTTATCAATGATGAATCGGTTGGCTGCGTAGGCTTCACTTCGGTGTGCTGATGCAGTGATAACCACCACGGCTGTTTCTGAAACTGCTACTTTCCCGGTGCGGTGTACCGCAACAGCAATATTCAATTGCCATTTTTTTGTTGCGTCCGTTATGATGGCTGCAATCATTTTATTGGCCATTTTTTCCTGTGCCTCATACTCCAGGTATGCCACTTGTTTACCATGACTGTTATCTCTTGTCTCACCGCTGAACAATACAATAGCGCCTGCTTTGGGATGATGAGCCGAAGCCAGTAATGAAGGGATATCAATAGCAATTGCAGAAAGATACGTCGTATTATCCTCCACTGCTGGGTGGGATGATGTGGATGCTGTCATTGGGTTGTAGTTGAAATTGTGCGTCAACAAAAGTATCGTTTACTGCATAGCGGCACCCTGCTAAAATAGCTGCTGCCGCAGGGTTTCGTTCAATCAACATATGGTTGAGTGCTTCGATGTTGTTCACTGTTTCATCAACAGTGAGGGCTGCATCAAAGTAATCTTTTAGTATGGCGTAAACCTGTATTGTCATTTTTGTTAGTCGATAGACCATGGTCTTTAATTATCCCCCAATATGCAGCATACTCAAATCACTTCCCGTAAACTTCACCGATTGCTTCTGCTCCATTGCCTGCTGCAATTTACTGATTAATGCTACTTCATCCTCTTCATTGTTTAATGCGATGGGATGATTGCTGCTGAGGCAGCCGTAGATATTGCCATTACTGTCAAGCCGGAGCCGGTTGCAGTCGTGGCAAAACGGTTCGCTTTCATTGGCAATGATGCCGAATGTTTTTCCGTCACCGGTTTGCCAGTAATTTGCGGTGGCAGCTTTTGACCGTTCAATTTTGGTAAAGCGGTTTTGCTGGCTGATGGTATCCAGTATTTCTTGCTGGGTAAATAAATATTTGCCTGAGGTGTCATGCAGGTAGCCCATTGCCATGATCTCTAAAAAGCGGATGACAATATTTCTTTCAAAGGCAAAATTCAGCAAGGGCAATATTTGGTTTTCGTTGATGCCTTTCATGATCACTGCATTGATCTTTACCTGAAGGCCTGCTGCCAGCGCTGTATCAATGCCATTGAGTATCCTGTTTACATCATTGCGCTTACTCATCAAAAAGAAAATATTCTCCTCCACCGCATCCAAAGAAACATTCACAGACTGCAGCCCTGCTTCCTTCATTGGCTTAGCCAGCCGTTCCAGCAAAAAACCATTGGTAGTGATTTTAATTTTTGGTATACCAATAGCTGTTATTCCTTTGATCAGCGGAATCAGTTCATGATACAATAAAGGCTCACCACCGGTAAGCCGGATGGTTTCTACCTGTAAAACGGCATGGAGCTGCCGGATGGTTTGTAATAATTGCTGTGCAGGTGAAGGAGCGTCATGGTGATTATTTTCCTTCACTTCATCTTCACCCATGGTACAGTACACGCAGCTCAGGTTGCAACGGCTGAGCAGGCTTACCCTCAGTGTTTTAAATTCCCGGTTGTATTTGTCTTCGATTAACGGCATTAAGAAAAAATCAGTTTAACTGCGGCAATACAAAGTACGGCTGATAAAATGTAACGTACCGTAATTAATTTAAAACGGTGGCTGCCTAAATAAGCACCTGCCAAACCACCAATCACCGCCGCAATTATCCAAATGTAAGAAGAGCTGGTGAAACTGTTGCTTTTGAGGCCGGCAGCAGCAAGGCCTGCCAACGAATTACAAACAATGAACAAACTGGACACAGCCGCTGCATCTTTGGTATTGCCCCAGGCGAGTAAAATAATGACCGGGCTTAAAAAAATCCCGCCTCCGATGTTGAGGAAGCCAGACACAAAACCAATGACCGCACCCAAAAATAAAGCAGTTGCCAGTTGCAGTGGTTTGTATTCGTCTTTTTGTTTTGGAGAATTTAACAACAACCGGATGATGGGAAATAATAGCGCCAGCCCCAGGATCAATTTGTATAAATGTTCGCTGGTGGTAAAATGAGAACCTGCATACGCAGCCGGTATCGAAGTGAGTAAAAATGGCCAGGCGAGATTCCATTTAAAATAACCGGCACGGTAAAATTGTATAAAGGCAATGCCGGCAATGATGATGTTTAAAACCAGTACTACCGGTTTATAAACAGGCTGGGCAATATTGAATAAAGTGAGCACCGCAATGTATCCGCTGGCACCGCCATGGCCCACTGAAGCATAGAGGAAGGCGACGATTAGTAAGAGAAGGGGAATTACTATTTCTGCTGTCAACCTGAATTATTTTTTAGTAAATGTTTTTGGCAAAGATAGCTACCCGGAAGTTATGGCTGGTGATGTTAGCAAATGGATATTAGCTGACCTGGCAGTTACAATGCTGAAAAGTATTGCACCATTGTTGGGCTTCCGGATTTGGAATGAACAGCCGTAACAACTGCCCGGCAAGGTTTCCGCTGCCCAATGCCTCTGTTATCCTTTACCAAAAATGTATGTTCTGTTATTGATCAATGATGAGAAAGGGAAGACCATTTTTAGTGCAGCACACTAAAGGGCCAGCGCAAAAATCTTCTGGAGTTTTGATGATAATTTTATTTTTGCCACGCAAAAATTTAACCAGGTGGCACTGAATCCCTCCGTGGGTAAGTATTTGACCACCCTGGCGGATGAAAACGGGGTAAGTGCTTGGGGAATTTGAATTAGTGAGGAAGGAAAAAAAATTACCCCCGCTGATTGTTACAACAGCATGCAGGAAATAATATCCCCGTTTTTGATCTCCATTTCATCAGCAGCCTGCAGCGCCAGTGCATCAGCATTAAGCACAGCAGTAATATCGCCCGAAGTATTAAAAGCTACTGGTTTGGCAACGGTAGGGTTTCCGGAGAGTGTTACCGGAAAGAATTCATCCAGGTAGGTTCTTTTAATTCTTGTGCCATCAAAAGCAACATGTAATTTATTTGTTTGAGGCAGGCAATAACAAGCCGATAAAAAGGAGGTAATAAATAAGTTGAAAGTAACAAAAGTAGAGAATGGATTGCCGGGCAACGCAAATACCGTAGCACCATTGTCAAATTGCCCAAACCAGGCAGGCTTTCCAGGTCGTATAGCTACTGTGTGAAATATCTTTTTTACACCTGCCTTTAGTAATACTTCCGGAACAAAATCAGCATCACCTGCCGATACTGCTCCGCTTAAAATAAGGATGTCATTGTGGAGTTGATTTTTAACGGCCTTTAATAAAGCCTCCGCATCATCCTGTACATGCTCACAGTGAGTTGGTTTTATTTTCAATTGCTTCAGCAGCGCTTTCAGTAAAGCGGCATTACTGTTCCTGATCTGTACTTCATTCACTGCAGCATCAACGCTAACCACTTCATTTCCTGTGGTAATGATGGCAACAGAAGGTAGTTTTTCCACCTGCAATGCAGCATAACCCAATGATGCCAGTGTGGTGACAGTGCCGGGTTTTATTAATTGCCGGGATTCAATGATGACTTTTCCTTTTGGGATGTCTGTTCCTTTGGCGGCAATATTTTGTGCTGCCTTTACCTCACTAACAGTTACGTTGAGCCGGTTTTGTTGTTCATCAATATCTTCTCTCCTTATCACTGCATTGGCAGATGGAGGAACCGCTGCGCCTGTCATTATTTTATAACATTCCGCGGTTTTTATTGTTTGCGTTGAAATGGCTCCTGCATAGATGGTTTCTGCTGCAACGAATGAATGTATGCCATTTTCCCAATCACGCATTGCTATTGCAATGCCATCCATTGTGGCCCTGTTAAAAGGAGGGTAATCCCTGTCTGCAACAACTGTTTGATAAAGTACCCTGCCCACAGCGTCATCCAGTTGCACTTCTTCATTGCCAAATGAACGTGCCTGTTGTAAAACTAACTGTATTGCTTCCTGTAGTGAGATCATGAATTAAAAGTCAAAATGAAACCGATGATTTTAAATATAACAAAACATCAACTGCAACACCCCAGGCCAATCCCTCAATGCCCTTCTCCCAGCATCATTTTCCCTGCATGAAAAACTGCCGGTAATATTGCTTCTAAACTTTCTTTTACGCCGCCTGTACTGCCTGGTAACGACACGATCAGTGTATTGCCTAAAGTGCCTGCTACTGACCTGCTCAGCATAGCTAAGGGAGTGCGCATTTGCCCATACGCCCTCATTGCTTCTGCGATGCCGGCAGCTTCTTTTTCAATTATTTCCTTCACTGCAGCACTGGTATTATCTCTTGGCCCAAGGCCGGTGCCACCTGTTGTAAAAATAAATTGTACATCTGCTGCAGCCCAGCTTTTTATTTGTTGTTGTATTTTTTCTTTGTCGTCGGGCACTATGCTGTAATGCAAAACCGCTGCATTTGCCGCCTGCAGCATTTCCCTGATCAGTTTACCGCTTTTGTCTTCTCTTGTGCCTGCTGCGGTGGAATCGGAGCAAACGAGCACTGCACAAGCAGGCGTATCCGTAACATATTTTTCCCTGTCGCTCTTCCCGCCTTTTTTATCCAGTAATTTAATATTGCCAATTTCCAGTTGTTTATCCACCGGCTTGAGCATATCATAAATTTCCAGTGCCGCTACAGCTACTGCCGTAAGCATTTCCATTTCAATTCCAGTCCGGCCAATTGATTTTGCTTCGCCGGTAATTACTATTCCTGAGGACTTGAAAATCGCTTTATCAAAAAAGGCAGCATGCGTGGCCACATCTAAAAATTCAAATTGAATATCCATGCCATCAATACTTACCGGGTGGCAATGCGGCAACAATTGCGGTGTGCTTTTAGCCCCAACAAATCCTGCGGCCCTTGCTACATCAAACAGGTTTCCTTTAGGCAGTTCATTTTTTTTTATCAGTTCAATGGTAGCCGGGGAACAAAATAGTATCCCAATCGCCTTCGCAGTTCTCAGGGTGATTTGCTTTTGTGTGATGTCTCTCATTAAAACAGGCTTTCTTTTGTTTGTAAAATAGTGATGCGATCTCCAACATTGATTTCGCCCCGGCCACTGGCAATTACGTTTTGACCAAAATACACTTTAGCCTCTTTCCTCCGGTAGGCAGATAATGTCTTCAGCGGTTCCTTTCCTTTTTCTGTTGTGTGCTGGTCAATAGTGGTCACCACACATCTTGCGCTTTGCTTTACACCAAAAAAGGTACACCCGTTGATGGTAAATTTTTCCATCTTGTCTTCCAGGAAAGCCTCGCCTCCGGTAAAAACTACATTCGGCCTGAAGCGGTTCATAGGCAAAGGGTGCTCCATTTTATCGTTAAGGTCTTGTAAAGAGGCTTCACCAATCATCAGGATGGGATAGCCATCTGAAAAACTGGTAAGGTCATTATTGATGGCGTACGGCTCCTCCACTTTTACAATGGTTTCTTCTGCCATATACACCAACCTGCAGGGTACTTTTAATATTTCAGAAAACCATTTGTCTGTAACCGGACCCACTAATTGCGCTTCACAATTTATTCCCCAAATATCTACGGTAATCCTTTCATCAACTGCAGGGGTAAGAGGGATTTTGATATACTCAGAAGGATGTTGTTTGTGATTTACTTTTAAGTCATCAGGCAAAATGTCTACCTGCAGCAAAGCCATTCCGGCTATTTCCCTTTGAGACAAGAAACGATTGTTGTTATCCACCAGCATCCATCGGCGGTCATACTCAAAACCCCGGTCTGTGAGGGTAGCAGAAGGCACACTGGTGCCACCCAGTGATTTGATTGGATAAATATTTAACTGGCTTACCTGCAACATAAGGCTAAGGTACGCAGCCAGTTTTAATAATTTGTATCATAACCTATTTTGAAATAAGTCTAGCCCTCCCTGCAGGCTTACTGAATTGTGAAAGCCTTTACTGGTCAGCCATTCAACGGCATGCCGGCTCCTCACGCCTTTTTGGCAATAGACAATAATCTCATCAGCCGGGGTAAAGTCAAAGGCAGTTAATTGTAAAAGCAGGTGGAGAGGTATACTCAAACCGCCAATATTAAACTCGTTGTGTTCGGTTGTTTCCCTTACATCGATTAAATAAAAATGCTGTTTGCCGGTTATTTTTTCTTGTAATGATTGTGGAGAAATGGTTTTTCTGCGGCCTGACCGGGTAAACCGCTCTTCACTTTTGTCCCTGCTTTCTCCGGCAGGATGGTATTTTACGTGCAGGGTCTTTCCGGTCAGTATATCGAGTTGGATAAGTTTTCCTGCCAGTACTTCCGGATGTTGCAGTATTATTTTTATGGCTTCATTCGCCATCATGATACCAATAATACCGGTGACAATATTATATGCCCCGATCTCAGCACAGCTGGCGATGGTTTCATTTTCATCTTTGGGAAACAAGCAACGCAAAGTAGGGGAGCCGTTGTAATTAAAAACGGTCAGGTGGCCCTCTGCCTGGTGGATCGCACCATACACCAGCGGTTTGTTTAACCATACACAGGTATCATTGATCAAATACCTGGAGGTGAAATTATCTGTGCAGTCAATGATAATGTCATACCCTTCCAATAGCTCCAGCACATTGCTTTCCTCCACCAGCAGTTGATGTGTTTGCAGGGTAATAAATGGATTGTACCGTGCCAGTCTTTTGGCTGCAACAAGGGCTTTTAACTGGCCAATATCATCGTAATTGTACAATTGCTGCCGGTGCAGGTTGGAAAGGGAAACAGTATCAAAATCTGCAATGCCGATGGTACCAATACCAGCGCCAGAAAGGGATTGCAGGCAGGGGCAGCCAAGACCTCCGGCGCCAATTACCAATACTTTTTTTTGTTGCAATAATTCCTGTCCTGCTGCAGTGATAAACGGAAGTTTGCAGTGGCTGTCATAATATGTTGGATTGTCCTGCATCATTTTCAAAAATAGAATAAAAGCAATTCGTAAAGGTTAAGAAATTAAATTAACATTTAGTTTGTCCTTCCCGGCCATTAAATTATTTTTTGATTTCTTGTCATAGGTTAATTTTTGTCAGGCACCGGTGTTGCAACTTTGTGTTTTATAAAATGAAAAAATAACTGATAAAATTAAAAAAATTCAATCATGGCAACAACAAAATGGGTAGAGGATCCCACACACTCCGAAGTGATCTTTAAAGTTAAACACCTGATGGTGACAAACGTTTCCGGAAATTTTAATCTCTTTACCGTGGAGGCTGAAACGGAGGGGGAAGATTTTACCAAAGCGAAAGTGGTATTTTCTGCTGATGTAGCTTCGGTAAGCACCAACAATGAACAAAGGGATGTGCATTTAAAAAGTGCTGATTTTTTTGATGCAGCTGCTTTTCCTGTAATTACTTTTAAAACCACGGGGTATCAAAATGTTGATAGTGATGGCAGTTATGAAATGACTGGTGACCTTACTATCAAAGGCATTACAAAGCCGGTAAAATTATCCGTTGAATTTGGTGGAGTGGTAAAAGACCCCTGGGGTAATACCAAGGCTGGCTTTACCATTAATGGAAAGATAAACAGGAAAGACTTTGGGCTTAACTGGAATGCAGTGCTGGAAACCGGCGGCGTAATGGTAAGTGAAGAAGTAAGGATCAGCAGCGAAATTCAGTTAATAAAGCAGGCATAATGCAAGCCTTAACAATAAAGTGGATTGCACTATGTAATTGGTGGCCGGTATTAAACCGGTCATTTTTATTTTAGCCTGGGATCAATTTAATGCAAAAACTGCTTTTCAGTAAAAAGGATTATCTTGATTACCTGAAAAAAATAACAGGGTGTTTTTATGCTGCATTTATTTAAATGATTACACGTTAGTTTATTATTATCTTGATTAAATACAATTTAATCTATACATTAGTATTCAAATAGTTGTAATAAACACTGATGACAGAAAAAGATTTTAAAACTATAAAGGAGATTGTTCTTACAGAATTAGATGGGTTGAACCCTCAACTTACTTATCATTCAAAAGGACATACTATAGATGTTATAGAGCAGTCTGAAAGAATAGCTTTGGCGGAAGGCATTAATAGCTATGATTTGCTGTTATTAAGATTTGCCGCACTTTTTCATGATATAGGGTTTCTTCAAACGTATAATAACCACGAAGAAAAAGGCTGTGAAATATTTTTACACATTACAGCCGGAATAAATTTTACTGATGAAGAAAGGGAAATCATACTGGGGCTTATCATGGCAACTAAAATTCCCCAGGAGCCCAAAACAGCTTTGCAACAAATCATTTGTGATGCAGATCTGGACTACCTGGGCAGGGATGATTTTTTTGAAATCGGGGATACTTTAAGAAGAGAGTTCCTGCATTATAAAATTGTAGCGAGCGATGCCGATTGGGAAAAGCTGCAGATAAAATTTTTAAAGAATCACCATTACCATACCAGATCATCTCAACAATTGCGGGAGCCGGTAAAGCAGTTAAATTTCGCAAAGCTTACCTGATTTTATTGAATCTTTTTTTTCATTTCAACAGTAATCCTGTCCTGCTCCCTTAAGCGCCTGCATAAAGTTCTCATGATACCTTTAAGGATATCCGAATTGGTGGCCACCACATCGTAAAACAGTTCCTGCTCTATTTTAAGCAATATACAATCAGATAGGGTAGTGGCACTTGCCGAGCGGGACTCAGCATCAAGTAATGACAACTCTCCGAAAATTTCATTTTCAGAAAGTACAGCCAGTTCATTTTCTTCATCATGTATGGAAACATGCCCGGAGTGAATGAAATACATACAATTGCCGGGATCGCCTTTCTTAAAAATGGTAAGCCCGGTATCAAAGTGATTCTCGGTACAAATGGAGGCTATATCCAGCAGGTCTGCTTCTTTGCAGGTATTAAAAATATCTGAGTTCTTCAGTAATAATATTTTCTCAATGATCAGCATGATAAAGTAATTAATTGTTTAATACAAATTCCCTTGTTTCAGTAATAATGTAATGTTCCTGCTGTTCTTTCTTTTGAACAATGTTTTTCAATTCTACAGTCCTTTTGTTTTTCCATGCACAATAAATTATAATTGCTTTGGTCCATGGGCTGTAAGAAAAAGAATCGCTGAAATATATTTTATTGAAAAGTGTTTGTTGACCCTGTTTACCAGCAACTGGTTTATTCCCTGCAGGGTCCAGTATAAAATCAAACAACAGAACCAGGTCTTTTGATATTTGTTTGGGCAACTCCATTTCAATGATCTCCATTGCATTGTAAAGTTTTTGATGCTGGTCTATTTCCATCAGTTCCAGTATCCGGTTAATTTGTTTTTTCCTGAATAGCAACGAACAGATTTTAAGCGACAGCGTCAGGTCTTCTTTGATCTCACTGACCAGGGAATTCTTTACGATATTTTTTTCTGTAGTATAAGCCGGGATATGGCATTGATCTGAAATTTTAGTGATGCCCATTTTCAGGTACTTATTTAAAAGGGTAGTAAACATTTCTTTTTCCTTAGCACCGGCAGGTTCATAATTCTGCACCCATAGCGAATGGACAGTTTTATTGGTGTGTTCGTCTAATTCTTCTAAGGAAGCTACTAAAAATTGTTTGCAGTGCACACCTTTTATCCTTGATGAAATTTTTATGAAGGCGGGTGTATACCGGCGGATGGTATCCTGTGGCAGGGCCTTTATGTCTTCAAAAAGTGCATCACCATATTGCTGCAGTGCTTTTATCACCAGGTATTTATCAGTGGAGTGATCCGACAACTCCAAAACCAGGGGCAACAGCGACGAAATGTTAAGCTTGCATGCCGCCATTACGGCACTTCTTTTAACGGAACTGTCCTTATCGTTTATCAAATTAGTGATGGCAGCAGTAAACTGAACATGTTTAAGTTCTGAAATAATACTTATGGCAAGCAGTCTTTCCCCGGGGAGGTTCGAATTAATGAGGTTGTTTATTTCGCTGCCTGCTTTGAAAAGATAATTAAATTCACCCTGGTTTAGTAAATTAATAATTACTGTTTTCTTTGTATCATATTCCTGGTTAATGAAATCCTCTGAAAGGGTAGCTAAATAAACAGGATCCAGCTTGCAAAGAGTGGATATTATTTTTTGTTTTACTTCAGGGTCCTGTTCTTTGGTCAGCAGGTTGTGTAAGGTTTCCAGTTCTGCATTTCCTGTATTCTCCAACTGTTCTATGGCATACTTTCTTATAGCTGTTTCACCGCTGAATAATTGCTCATGCAACAGGCCCGTTAACCCGGGGTAAGCTGCTTTTTTTAACAGGTCAAGTGCATAAATAACTTCAGCGTTTTTTCCGGTCTTTATTTTATTTAAGAGAATGTTGATAGTGGTTTGGTCATAAATATAGTTTTCATCACTGCTGAAAGTTCCCTTCTCAATAGAACTGTGCAAAGTATTTAAATAAGCTTTTTGTATTAAAAAGATCACGGCAGCCCAAACGAATAAATTGACAAGAATAATTTTGATCGTAAGAAGTATGGATAAAGGAATGCCCCAGTTATAAAATAGCAGTATGGATATCCCCACTACAATTAAGGAAGGGGGAAAGGTATACCCTTTAGCTATGATATGCCCTTTTAGCCTCAGTTGTTCTTTCAGGGGTTGAAATAAGATAAAGAAAACCGGCTCCTGCATCGTAGACCTAAGCACCTCTGTGATCATGGCCATAATTCCAAAGATGAAAACATGGTAATGGGAATGATTTTCAAAAACAAAAAATAACACACAGAATATTAAAAGCGCCACAGGTGTTATAAAGAGACAGGCTATAATGCCCAGCCGTTGAATGACACGGCTGGTAAAAATAAGTTTAAAAATAAGGGCTGTAATTCTTCCAACGGCAAAAAATACGGCGATAAAATTTGCCAGGTCTGTAATATTATTATACTTGTGTTTTATCTCTGATATAAAAGTATAATCAATAAGGATAAAAACATTGTAGCTGAGTATGGATAAAAGTGAAATGGTGAAAATAAGCTTGTTTTTAAAAAAAAAGAGTACAAAACCCGTCTTATGGCCTGCCTGTACTTCATGATTTTTTTCATGCATCGTTTTTAGTCGGATGTTATCCCAGTTTTTTTTGCGGATGATCCTGTTAAATAGCAGCAGGCCAGTGAGAAAAGAAAAAATAGCAAACCAAACCAGGTTGTCAAGACCAATTATTTGTATTACTACAGTGGAACCTGCAATCAAATAGCCAACGAGCTTTGCAGGAATATCACCTGCGCCGGCAACCGAAAATACCCTTCTGCTTTCCCGGACATTGAACAATAATGCCAAAAGTCCCCAAAACGCATAACCGGTAATCATATAAATAATGGTATTGGATACCAGCAATATGAATATAAAATTGTGCTCGTTTCCAAAAGACAAGCCAGCCCATATGCCCGGTAAAATAAGCAGTGTGAGTGCCAATACTATTTTTAGCAGGTAGAGTGGTGAAAATTTGTGTTCCAGTTTTTCGTACAGGAAATTAAGTATAAGCAGTACAAAAGCTGTAACCAGGTATACCCAGGGCAACTTGGTGGGTGAAAAATCATCTACAAAAAATGTGAGCGCAACAACCGTAAGAATAGCGTTGGCAAGGCCGATAAAAAACTGAACTGATAAAAGATCAAAAACCTGATTTGATTCCGATGCTTTTATATTCAGAATAGTATAGAGCCGCTCCTTCATAACATCTAAATTTACGAAACAATTATAATACACTTTATTATAATATTTTTTACAGTTGCTCCGCTGCAAAAAAGATATCATTATTTTTTAAGGAAGGAAGTGTACGAATGTAGTTTAAGCTCAAGGGGAGCTTTTGAAGTATTACTAACATACCACTTTGACAAAAAAATACTAATCATTACATTTACTTCACTTATATCCATGCAAACAAGCCACCCTGCCCAATAATCACTGATTATTTGATATCCCTTTCATCTATTGCATTTAAGATTGAACCCATATTTTGCAGTTGAAATCTATTTGATAAACAATACTTCAAATACAGGCATTTGAATGATTTTTTGATCTCAACATAGTTCACTGTTCTTGCGCCCATAAATGCGCCGCAACAACTGTCTTTATTGCTTTTTCGGCTCATTCTAATTTCAGCTGTAAAATCCTGAAGTGCCTATGGTAAAGGAATTGGGCAGCTTCCAATAAGGCCGGTAATCATTGGTACAAAAAAAGCGGCACAGAATGATGTGCCACTTTTGTAATAGGGGTATAAAAAATTAAAACGGCAAATCATCTGCAGCAGCATTGCTCATCGCTGCAGAGGGAGCAGGGCTTGCCGCTGCCGGTACCGGTGCAGCGGAGCCGGATGAATAATTGTTGCCTGCATTACCTCCCTGGTTGTCACTGTTTTTATTGCCAATCAGTTGAATGGTTTGCACCCTCATTCTTAATACTGCTGTGGTTTGGTTTTCTTTGTTGGTGTAGGTATCTACATCGGGGGTTCCTTCCGCAAAAACTGTCTGTCCTTTCAGCAGGTAGGGAGAAATTCCTGTTTTGTCTGTCCAATAAGCACATTCCACCCAGGTTGTTCTCTCTTTTTGATTTCCCTGGGCATCTTTAAACCGCTCCGAATGCGCCACACTGAAGTTGATTACATTTTTACCGTTGATTTCTTTGACAATGCAATCTTTTCCCAGATTGCCGATGACTTGTAACTTGATCATAACTTTTGTTTTTAATGTTTGAATGGATGTATCTGAATGTTTGTGAAAGTATGAAATGTCGTCAAGCGGTTATGCTAAAGTTATACACTGTTTGGGATTGTTGAAAAGTGATCGGTGACAAGTTATCAGTAAAACCTGATAACCTGGGCAGGCCATCACTTATCCACAATTAATTATTTATCGGTAAGTAATTGTCTTACAACCCTGAAGTTCAAACTGATCACTGATCACTTGCCATCGGCCCCTCAATTCATTTTCTTTTTCAGCGAACTCACCTGGTTTTGCAAATTACTAACCATGCTGGCCAGCGAATCCATATCCCAGCGCTGCTGCTGGCTTACCTTGCTCAGTACCATCTGGGCATGCCACAGTTCCACTATATCTTCTGCATTTACCTGGTAAGGTTGGTATTGTGGATTATCACTTACCAGGGTTAACTTATTTTTAGCCTTGTTATTTTTTACTATTCTTTTATATACAATGCCTTCGTTGCGGCTGACGACAATGTAGGGCTGGTTGCTTTTTATATCCTCTGTATTGCCTTCCACTTTTTCTCCTACAATGATGCTGCCGCTGGGCGTGGGCATCATACTGTCGCCGATAATCTCAAAAGCCCGGTAGTTGCCACCTGCAAGCATGGGTAAGGTAAAAGTATTCAGTTCATCAATAAATTCACTGTCGGCATAGCCGGCCAGGTAGCCTGCTGCTGCTTTTACCGGCACAAAATGAATAAGATTCCTTTCTGCACCCATCATCTTTTGCTGCCTGCGCCTGGCTAAATAATTACCGCTGGTATTGCTCAGGTCTTTCAGCAACACTTCATCTAAGGTAAGTTTGAAGATCTCGCAAACCACTTCCAGCACATCTAACCGGGGGTCGGCTCTTTCTTCTTCGTAAGCCCCGATAAGGGAACGCTTGATGCCTAATTTAACCGCAAATTCTTCCTGTGTCCATCCCCGGAGTTTGCGGAGGTATTTTAAATTTTGACCTGCCTGTGACATAGTATGACTAATTTGGTTAGTACAAATATACTAAAAAGTTTAGTTGCGCCAAATTTTTTTTGGATCATTTTTTTAATGCCAGGATGAGATTCAAGAGTTTCAACCCTATTATTGGGGAAGCTGATTTTTGTAACTGGTATAAGAAGAGTAATAATTATTACGGCATCTATTTGCCAGTGCTTACTTTTGTAAAAATTGATTTTATGCAAACAACGGTATTGGTGCTTCACAATATTTTACGATGGGCTGTATTGATTTTTGGCCTGCTTACTGTAATTAATGCTTTAACCGGCTCGGTTAAAAAACGGCCCTTTACGGAAAGTGATAATAAGAGCAATCTGTTTTTTATGATCAGCTGCGATATTCAGTTGCTGCTTGGCCTGGTATTGTATTTTACCAATGGTTGGTTTGACAGGCTGAAAGACCTCGGTAATAATATGAAAGACCCTTACCACCGTTTTTTTACCATGGAGCATATGAGTATGATGTTGCTGGCCTGGATATTGGTGCATGTTGGCAGGGCTGCCGTAAAAAGAGCTGGTACCGATGCTGCCAAACATAAAAAGATGCTTCTTTTTTTCGGGCTGGCACTGGTTTTAATCGTAGCATCCATACCCTGGCCTTTCAGAGAGGTAATTGCCAAACCATTATTGAGATGGTTTTAATACAACATTATTGATGTAACTACTGTTAATGCCCGGGTTTTCATTCAACCCAACCTGGTTTAAAAATTCCGGTTTGTTCATACATTGGATGTGAAAAAAAAGGAAGCCGGTTATCAATATATATTTTAGAGAATTAATCTATTCATGGCAAAAGCAAAAAAACAACCCACGATATTAATCACCAACGATGATGGTATTACAGCGCCGGGTATCCGTAACCTGGTGGAAGCGGTAAAGGATCTGGGAAAAATAATTGTAGTGGCGCCGGATAAAGCACAAAGCGGTATGGGACATGCCATTACCATTGGACATCCGCTTAGGATGACAAAGGTGGAGCTATTTGAAGGGGTGGAAGCATGGCAAACCAGCGGCACACCTGTTGACTGTGTAAAACTTGCAGTGGATAAAATACTCCATGGTAAGCCCGACCTCTGCCTCAGTGGTATCAATCATGGCGCCAACCACTCCATTAATGTAATTTACAGTGGCACCATGAGTGCCGCCATGGAAGCCAGTATTGAAAGTATTCCAAGTATCGGTTTTTCCCTTTTGGATAACAGCATTGAGGCAGACTTTACCGCTTCAAGGCACTATGTAAAAAAAATCGTGAGCAGCCTGCTGCAAAAAAAAATGGATAAACATATGCTGCTGAATGTAAATATCCCTTCCATAGCATTGGAGCTGATAAAGGGCGTTAAAATTTGCAGGCAGGCCTATGCTAAATATGAAGAAGACTTTGAAGAGCGCAAGGACCCTCACGGTAAAAAATACTACTGGCTTACTGGGGAGTTCCTCAATTTTGACAAAGGCAAAGACACCGATGTGTGGGCTTTGGAAAATAATTACGTAAGTGTGGTGCCGGTGCAGTTTGACCTTACCAACTATAAATTAAAAATTCAATTAGAAAAAAACTGGAAACTAAAATGATATTTAAAAGAGATAATTTCTGGATGGGCGTAGTGATGGGGGCCTTTGCCCCTATGCTGGGTATTTTACTGTTTAAATTTTACAAGTACAGGATGTTTACTTTTAAAGACCTTTTTCAGTGGATGTATGTGGAGCCTGGTTTTAAGACACTAACGGTAGCGCTGAGCCTTTCTTTATTGCTGAACGCTTTATTATTTACCATTTATATCAACAGCAATAAGGATAATACTGCCAAAGGTATTTTTGCCACCACACTGGTGTATGGCTTGTTTGTGCTGATCATAAAAACATTTGCATAATTACTTCAAAAATCTATGGAAGATCATCCCTGGTTCAAAGATTGGTTCAACTCGCCTTACTACCACCAGCTCTATTTTAACAGGGATGAAAAAGAAGCTGCTGATTTTATTGATAAACTGATTAACCACCTGAAACCTCCTGCCGGCTCCTTTATGCTGGATGTTGCCTGCGGCAAAGGGAGGCATTCCATACACCTGGCGGAAAAAGGATTTGATGTTACCGGCATCGACCTGAGTGAAGACAGTATTGAAGAGGCGCTCCGGTTCCAAACCGATACGCTGCATTTTTACCGGCACGATATGCGTCTGCCTTTCTGGATCAACTATTACGATTATGCGTTTAATTTTTTCACCAGTTTTGGTTATTTCCGCACCCGCAGGGAGCATGACAATGCCATACGTACCATTGCTCAGTCGTTGAAAAAAAATGGCTGCTTTGTTATGGATTACCTCAATGTACATTATGCCGAAGACCATTTGGTTCACCAGTTTGAAAAAGAAATAGACGGGGTGAATTTCTTCATTACCAAGTGGTTTGATGAAACCTATTTCTATAAAAAAATTGCGGTTGAAGATGAAGCACTGGAAGAACCACTGATCTATACCGAAAAAGTAGCCAAGTTTTCCCTCGGCGATTTTACCGAAATGTTTGCTTACCAGGGCTTGCTGATAGAAGAAGTGTTTGGTGATTATAACTTTGGTGATTACCATGTAAGAAAATCACCCAGGCTCGTAATGGTGGCGAGGAAAGCAAGATAGTTTTATTGCTCAACCTGAAAGCAGCCGTTGCAGCTACAGGCAGGTCAGCCACGATAGAAGTTAATTAACCATACCAGCTTCCTCAGATGCCGGAAGATTAATTTTGGTAAGGTGGATGGAAGTCCGGAAAACTTCATTGCCAAATTGATGAAGGTTCCTGTTGAAGGAAGAAAACTAATTACATTGTTTAAACTTGCAATTCAGGTTCTACCTTTCCCCTAAAAAAATGTGGATTAACCGATGAAGCTTACGGATACCAACTTCCCGATATGCACCCATGTTGGATTGATCATTGGGTGGAATATAGTTAACGCTTTTACCGCCTGGCCTTTAGGATAAAAATTAAAACTTAATTTAGCGCACTGTCTAATCCAAAAGTGTTCATCCGGATGGAACCTGTTATTGTAAAATATATAAAAAATGCTGACCGGTGGCTGTTTGTAAAGATCAACCATGACTGGACCAGCAGTACGCTCGATAGTATTTTCCCCCTTTGGAGAGAAGCCATTTCGTGGGCACCCCTGTACTTTTTTTTATTGGTATTTATGCTGCTGAATTTTGGAGGCAAAGCCTGGTTATGGATACTTGGGTTCCTTATTACCGTTACACTTACAGACCAGGTGAGCAGCCATTTGATTAAAACGCTGGTCAACCGGCCGAGGCCATGCCTTGATCCTTTGCTGGCAGACAAGATTAATCTTGTAATGCACAACTGCTCCACCAATCCCAGCTTTACTTCATCGCATGCTGCCAATCATTTTGGGATGGCTGTCTTTGTTTATTGCACACTTAAACAATACCTCAAAAAATGGAGTTACCTCTTTTTTGTTTGGGCTGCCACTATTGCTTATGGACAGGTTTATATTGGCGTCCACTATCCAACGGATATCATTTGTGGTGGGTTGCTGGGCAGTATCATCGGTTATTTTACGGCAACCCTTTTTAATAAGAAAGCTGGATTGCCGGCATTGGAAAGTACCGGGCTGCCCTTACCTGCCGGTAAACTTTAAATTAATTTGTGGCAACAAAAATTAAATGAATGAAAAAAGAGGTGCTGGTTTACATCATTGGGTTTAGCGTGGTTACCTGGTTGCTCGGTGTTTTTTTTATACCGGTAATGGATATTGATACCGCACAATATGCCAGTATCAGCAGGGAAATGCTGTTGCACAAAAATTATCTTCAGGTGTACGACCTGGGGAAAGATTATTTAGATAAGCCCCCCATGCTTTTTTGGCTGAGCAGCGCCAGTATGTATGTTTTTGGAATCCACGACTGGGCATACCGGTTACCCTCTTTTTTATTTGCCCTATTATCTGTTTACAGTATTTATCGGTTTGCAAAATTATTTTACGATCAAAAAATTGCTTTACTGGCTGCTGTAATTTTAGCCTCCTGCCAGGCTATGTTTTTAATCAATCATGATGTAAGAACCGATACCATGCTGATGGGCTGGGTTACCCTTAGCCTCTGGCAACTGGCGGCCTGGTATTCAAATAATAAGTGGCATCATCTGTTGCTGGCAGCCGTTGCAGTGGCAGGCGGGATAATGACTAAAGGCCCCCTGGCGCTGATGATACCTGTATTTTCCTTTGCTCCCCATTTTATATTGCAGCGTAACTGGAAGCAATTTTACCGATGGCAGTACCTGCCCTTTTTATTGCTGATAGCATTGTTGCTGGTACCGATGAGCATTGGCCTTTACCGTCAGTTTGACCTGCACCCCGAAAAAATAATCAATGGAGAAACAGGCGTGTCGGGATTGCGTTTCTTTTATTGGACGCAAAGTTTTGGCCGTATTACCGGCGAGAGCAAAGTTCATGAAGATGTAAATTTCTTTTTTCTATTACAAAATATGTTATGGAGTTTTTTGCCCTGGATTCTCTTTTTTTTACTGGCAATTGGTACAGAAATCATTCAGCTTTTCAAAAATAAATTCCGCCTGCAGCACAACGGGGAAATCATCAGTATCTCAGGATTTGTGATCACTTATTGTGCACTGGGTACCAGCCAGGCGCAGTTACCGCATTACATTTTTATCGTATTCCCCTTTGCTGCACTCATTACAGCCCGTTTTTTATTCCGGCTGCTATACGGCAACGGGTATACTAAATGGGTAAAGCCGCTGCTTGTTTTACATACAGTTATTTATACTTTACTATGGGTGGCCTGTGTGGTTTTATTAGCCATACCTTTTACTGCAATCCCCTGGTATACACCAGTTCTGGCAGCGATTTGCGGCGGTGTCAACCTCTATCTTTTATACTCAAAAAAATTACAATTTCCCAACCTGCTCGCCGGCTCAGTATTCACTATTATCGGGCTGAATGTTTTTTTAAACACTTCATTTTATCCCGCTTTACTGCAATACCAAACGGGCAGCATTGCGGCGCATTATATAGAAGAGAAACAATTGCCCAAAGAAAAAATTTATATATACGGCAATGTGGTTGAATCAAGGAATTCGCTTTTTTTTTACAGTAATTATTTCTATAAAAAAATTGACGATACCGCAATGCTGGAAAAAGGAATGTATGTCCTCACTTCATCACAGGATCTTACCCAAATCACCGCTACAAGGAAATGTACTATCCTGCTTGCCGGCAAAGGGTTTCCGGTAACCTTACTGAGTTTAAATTTTCTCAATCCGCAAACAAGGGATGGGGAACTGGAACCATTTTTCCTGGTGCAGGTAAATTAGGCAACCGGCGTGTTTAGTTTTTGAGGAATTTTTCTGCCACCTTCATGCTGTGCCCCCCGTTCGCCATCTTCGTGGTATTCAGCATCCTGGTTAACGTTCCATAAGTCGTACATTTGGTTGCCGGAAATGATGTTCTTTGCTGCCAGCATTGCCGTCATCATGCTATGGTCCTGGTTGTTGTATTTGTGCATACCGTTTCTGCCCATCAGGTAAAGGCCTTCATATGCTTCAAGCCCTTCTTTTACCATTTCAATATTTTCTTTGTAAAAATGATCGTACACCGGGTAAGCCTTTTTTTGCCGCACTACATATCCATCTGTAATGTCTGCCCCGGTGGCCAAACCAATTTGTTCTATCTCTTTTTTCCCCAGCGCAATCAGCTCTTCATTGCTGCTGTCCCACATCTGGTCGCCCTCAAAGCAAAAATATTCCAGCCCGTAACAGGCCATGGTAGGGTCTGGCACCATATAGGGGCTCCAGGATTTAAAATTCTGAACCCTGCCTACCTTTACCGACGGATCATGGATATATATCCAATTGTCATCGAACTTATTTTTGTCTTTTAATATTAATACCACGGTAATAAAATCCCGGTACTTTAAACGGCTGGCGGCCAGCAAGGCGGTCTCTGGCATTTTGGGGGCAATAAAAGGGGCCAGTTGCGCAATCGCAGCAGAGGAAAGTACATTATCAAACCCAGTAAAGGTTTGCCCGGTTTTTGTTTTTACACTCCAGGAACTTTCCCCTTTTTCAATACCGGTAACAGGCTCGTTCATCAGTAGGGTTACACCCATTTGTTTGCACTTTTCAGCACACACTTCCCACATCATTCCGGGCCCGTATTTAGGATACCGGAAGGTGTCAATAAGGGTTTTAATAAGTTTGTTCTTGTCATCAGACTTTGGTTTTATCAATGCATTTTTAATAGCACTGCTGAGCGACAATCCTTTAATGCGCTGCGCTGCCCAGTCTGCAGAAATTTCTTTGCAGGGTATACCCCAAACCTTTTCAGTGTAGGTTTTAAAGAAGATATTATATAGTCTTTTGCCAAAATTATTGGTTACCCAGTCTTCAAAATTTACCGGGTTTTTTGCAGGTAAAAGCTTGGCCTTTATATAACTTAATACACACAAAACGGATTCCATGATACCAAGTTTTGTAAGGGCTTCCATGGCATTTAAAGGGTAAGAAAAGAACTGTTGGTTGTAATAGATCCGGGAACTTCGGGGCCTGTCAAGCAGGTCATTGCCCAAAATTTCTGTCCAAAAATCTTCCACTTCTTTGCTTTTGGAAAAAAAACGATGGCCGCCAATGTCAAATAAAAAGCCCTTGTAACTTTCTGTTCTGGAAATGCCTCCTACATAAACCGGGTCGGCTTCAAAAACGGTTACCTGCTGTCCTGCCTTTGCCAATAAATAAGCGGCGGTTAAGCCCGCAGGCCCTGCGCCTATTATAGCTATTTTTTTACTATCCATGATTGCTGCAAATATATACCGACTGTAAGAATAAAAAAACTTACTGGCGGAAGCTTTGATTTATTGCCTGATCAGTCATTCAAAGGGGTTAAATATGAGGATTAAAATAGATTACAGATATTTGCACCAACAAATTTTTAAAAATAACCTTAGCGTTGTAAAAAAATCATGACAGAAGTTTTTATCTTATTAATACTTATTATAGTAAACGGTCTTTTTGTAATGAGTGAAATCGCATTGGTAAGCGCCCGAAAGGGAAGGCTGGAAGGCATGGCCAACAAAGGGGATACAAAAGCCAAAGTAGCCCTTGCGCTGGCTGAAAATCCCGATAAATTTTTATCTACCGCACAGATCTTCATCACCCTGATCGTAATTGTTACCGGCGTGTATTCAGGAGAAAAATTTGGCCATTACATTGAACCCTACATAGCCAGCATTGAAATACTTAAACCTTATGCAGCCAAAGTGGCAACAGGGATCATTGTTGCGGTTGTAACTTTCCTTTCTATTATTTTCGGCGAACTCATTCCTAAAAGGCTGGGCATGCTGCGGGCAGAGAAAATTGCCCGGCAGGTGGCGGCTCCCATGAATTTTTTATCAACGGTTACCTATCCGTTGATCTGGCTGCTTTCCAAAATTTCTTACTTGATTTTTAAGTTATTCAATGTTAAGACGGCTAAAGATAATTCAGTGACAGAGGATGAAATAAAGGCAATGATATCTGAGGGCAGTGAGCACGGTACCATTGAAGAAGAAGAGAAAGATATCATTGAAAGGGTTTTTCATTTGGGCGACAGGAAGATTACCGCCCTGATGACGCACCGAACCGAAATTGTTTGGTTTGATGCAGATGATACCGTGCAAACCATCATTGATAAATCCGGGGATATCATTTATTCCACTTACCCGGTTTGTGATAAAACGGTGGATGATATCAAAGGCATTATCTACATCAAAGAACTGTTGAAGGCAGATGAACATACACCACTGCGGGACCTGCTGAAACCTGCGTTGTTTGTTCCGGAAAATAATACCCCTTACCAGGTACTGGAAAAAATAAAGACAACAAAAATCCACAGCTGCTTTATTGTAAATGAGTATGGCACACTCGAGGGAATGATAACACTGAATGACATACTGGAAGCCATTGTAGGCGATGTGCCGCAAAGCGGACAGGAAGAATATGAAATAGTAGAACGTGCCGACGGCACTTACCTCGTGGATGCACAAATTACCTTCTATGACTTCCTCAGCCGCTTTGAAAAAACGGAATGGATGAATGAAGAGGATCACCAGTTTGATACGGTGGCGGGTTTTGTATTACATGAACTGGAACGCATCCCGAAAACAGGAGATACTTTTGACTGGCGTGGTTTTTCCTTTGAAATAGTGGATATGGATGGTCAGCGGATCGATAAATTGATAGTGAAGATCCCTGAAGATGTAAAAGAACAGCTGGAAGAGGAATAACGCCCTATCCCCTTAAGGAGAGTGATTTCCCCCTATTCTTTATCTCTTCTATTCATTGGTATTAAGTAAGATTTTTACCTATTTGAAAAAAATCAAAACAGGTATTCATATCCGGAAAGTTACAACGAGGTTTTTCCATCCCTTTCCAACTGCGCCCTTTTCTTTTTGCTGTATTTTTTTTCGTACTCCAGTATTTCCCTGGTCTTTACTTTCTCTTTGGGTTTGGCAGATCCTGCAGTAACCGATGGGATTGGTTTATCCGGCTCATCCTTCTGCAGGTGGCCACGGTCGTATGTTTCTGATTTAACTATCCTTCCCCCCGAATCAAAATATCTCCATTCGCCATGGGGAACACTGTATTGCTCTGCTTTCACTATTTTATAATCAATGATTTCGTTGTTGCCGGATCCGTAAACAGCAATGGTATCATACGGTGCGTCAGGGTTGAACCCACGCCATTGTTCTTCTTTTTCCAGGTTGCCTACAAAAGAAAAATACTGCTGCAACCCATCTTTGCCGCCAAAGCGGTAATTCTCTATTGCAAGAATATCTCCTGTGCTGTTATATTTTCTCCAGGGGCCTGTTTTTTTATCATCTTTATACAAACCCTCTTCCTCATAGCCGGGCTCACCCCTAATTTCACCAACCGTATTTACCCATTTGCCCTGTTTCAAATCCTTTTTATCAATTGCATTTAAAGTATCACCTTTAGGCGATAAACTAAACTCTTTGTACTGGGCGTTGCCATTTACCAGTAATAAAAAAAGCATTACTACAAATAAACCCAGGGGCTGTATTTTTGAAAGTGACCTCATAAACCTAAATTTTTTTTATGCAATATTTATTCAAATTTACTTTTTCTTTCGCTATCATTTTTATCATCGCTTTTTTTTTAACATCCTCCGCACAGGTGAAACCTACTGCAGCTGTTGAAAGAATGAACGGTTTGCAGAAAAGAAAATTGCTGAAAGATAACAGTTTGCTGAAAGATATTTTATTCCGGAATATAGGCCCAACACAAATGAATGGCAGGGTGGTGGATATTGAAGTGAACCCATCCGATGCCACAGAATTTTATGTTGCCTATGCCAGTGGCGGTCTGTGGCATACAGTAAATAACGGGTTGAGTTTTGACCCCCTGTTTGATAAAGAGGATGTAATCAGTATAGGTGATATTGCCGTAAACTGGAAATCAGGAACAATATGGGTAGGTACCGGCGAAGCCAACAGCAGCAGGAGCAGCTACAGTGGCAATGGCGTTTATAAATCTGTAGATAAGGGGAAGAACTGGCAATGGCTTGGCCTTCCGGAAAGCCATCATATTGGAGAAATTATTTTACATCCCACTGATGATAATATTGCCTGGGTAGCGGTAATGGGGCATTTATATTCTGCCAACAAAGAACGGGGGGTATTTAAAACGGTTGATGGGGGGAAAACATGGAAACAAACCCTGGCAATAGATGAAAATACTGGCGTGTCGGAAATGGATATCAATCTTCAAAACCCAGGCGAATTATATGCCTGCACCTGGTACCGTACCAGAAGAGCATGGGATTTTGTACCCACCGGAAGTACCAGCGGCATTTATAAAAGCACGGATGGGGGCGATAGCTGGAAGCTGATAACACCTGCTGGCAGTGGTTTTCCAACAGGCGACTCTGTAGGAAGGTGTGGGGTAGCAGTATTTCAACAGAACCCGCTGGTTGTATACGCAGTGGTGGATAATAATGCTATTAAACCTGATACTGCTGTAAAGAAAACCGATACCTCTAAATATACCGTGACTGATTTTCTAAATATTTCCAAGGAAAATTTTGCCGCATTGAATAATAATAAACTGGATACTTTTTTAAGGAAAAACAGTTTCCCAAAAAAGTATGCTGCTGCAGGTTTAAAAGAACTGATTGCCAAAGAGGCATTGAAACCATCAGCTGTGCACGATTGGCTGGTTGCAGATGATGGATTTCAGAATGCAGGAATTTACGGCTGTGAAATTTACCGCAGTGATGATGCAGGGCTACATTGGCACAAGACCAATACCAAAAACATTGATGTGTTCAGCAGCTATGGCTATTATTTTGGAAAAATAGTGGTGTCTCCAACAGATGAAAATAAAGTGGTCACTTTTGGGACAAGCATTATTGTGAGTACTGATGGCGGCAAAACGTTTGCTGCAGCAGATAAAGACAATACGCATGGCGACTGGCATAGCTGCTGGATTGATCCTGTACGGGACAGCCATTGGGTTGCTGGTAATGATGGTGGCTGCAATATTACTTACGACAACGGTAAAAAATGGTTCAGGGCTACCAGTGTTCCTGCAGGGCAGTTCTATAATATTGCGGTGGATAATGCAAAACCTTATAACGTGTATGGCGGCTTGCAGGACAATGGAGCCTGGATGGGTGCCTCAACTTCAGGTGGTGACGCAAATGGGTTTTCTTTTGCTGATGAAAAAAAAGAACCAGAGCCAGAAGAATATAAATGGAAGCCCATCGGCGATGGTGATGGTATGCAGGTGCAGGTAGATACACGGGACAATAAAACAGCCTACACAGGTTTTCAGTTTGGGTATTATTACCGGGGAAATACAGACGGGGGGGAATCAATCCCGATACATCCCATGCATGATTTGGGAGAGCTCAAACTACGGTACAATTGGCAGACGCCTATCCTGCTGAGTAAACACAACCAGGATGTGTTTTATTATGGCACCAATAAATTTCACAGAAGCCTTAACAAAGGGGAAGACATTGTTTCGCTGAGCGGTGATTTGACCAACGGAAAAAAAACGGGTAAGATTCCTTACGGTACAATAACTGCAATCAGTGAATCGCCATTGAAATTTGGATTGATATACATTGGTACTGATGATGGCAATATACAGGTTAGCGAGGATGGCGGTTACCGCTGGGCCTTAGTTACTAAAGGGTTGCCATCAAATTTATGGGTAAGCCGTGTTATTGCATCCCAGTACAAAGAAGGCAGGGTATATGCTACCCTGAACGGCTACCGGTATGATAATTTCACCCCATACCTTTTTGTAAGTGAAGATTACGGCAGCTCCTGGAAAAAGATCGGCACCGACTTGCCAGCCGAACCATTGAACGTAATAAGAGAAGATTCAAAAAAAGAAAACCTGCTATATGTGGGTAGTGATAATGGCTTGTATGCTTCCTTCGATATGGGCAAAACATTTATGGACATGGGTAATCACCTGCCCCGTGTGCCCATACACGACCTGGTAATTCAGGCGAGGGAAAATGAACTGGTGGTGGGCACACATGGCAGGAGCATTTACATTACCAAATTAGATTCCGTGTATAAGGTATATGATAAATTACAGCATTCCCTGCAAATGAAAGCCTTGTTAAAAACTTTTGATCCCATACAAATGAATGAGAGAGATGCTGCGGTGGATTGCCCGCCTGCTAAAATAACAAAGAAGAAAAAGGCTATGGGTAAGGTTACAGATGGGAAACATACAAATGATCATTGAAAATTTAGTTCCCTGGTAATTAATTCATTACCGCATGATTGGCACTGCATTTTTTTTAAAAGTTGTTTTATTTATTACCATATCTGTAGAAATATATCTGTTTTATTATAAAAATTGTTATTTTACATGCTAACATTCAATATCCAGCCTTATAAAAAGTACCAGTACCCGTTTATTAACTGTTACTAAAATCTAATGGCATGAAGAAATTCCAATCGTTCTTTAACAGGTTTGTTATTGCTTTTTTATGTTGTATTCCTTTTGCTTCGAATGCACAAATTGTGATCTCCCAGTATTATGAAGGTGGCGGCACCAACAAATGGATTGAACTGACCAACCTGGGTAATACTGCAGTTAATACCGCATCACCCCAATTGAAATTGGGATTGTGGTCTGTTACCGGATCAACGGGTAATATCAGTTTTACGGGCGCCGCTTCAAACACCTACAATCTTACCGTAACCATTCCTGCAAAAGGTTCCGTGTTGATTGGTAATACCGCCAACGGTACTGAAGTGCCTTATCTTACCGCTGCTAGTGCTAATGAAACCTCCAACTCAGTTATTAATTTTAATGGCAATGATGGGGTTGCTTTATTAGATGCAACTAACACTATCATTGATAAGTTTGGCGAAGGCATTAATGCTGCTGATATCAGTTATGTTCGGAGCACAGGCATAACTGCTCCAAATGCCAACTACACTTCAAGTGAATGGACAAATACTGCTTTAACGGCTGTTCAAACTGCAGCGGCTTCCACGCCTCCCAGGTTAGGTTATCAGTTGGCACCACTTTGTTCAGCGCCAGCTGCTCAACCAACTGCTTTAAGTTTTTCCGGAGTTACCAGCAGTTCAATCAATGGCTCGTTTACTGTTGCCACTGCCGATGGATACGTGGCGGTACAAAGCACCAGCAGTTCGTTAAGTGCAAGCCCTGTTGATGGAACATCCTATGCTGCAGGTAATGCATTGGGAGGGGGAACGGTTGTCAGTTCTGGTACAGCAACTTCTTTTAATTCCTCAGGATTAAGTTCCAATACCATCTATTATTATTTTATGTTTGCATATAATAATACTGGTTGCAGCGGTGGCCCTAAATATTTAGCCACCGCACCACTGAGCAGCAGCCAGGCTACACCATATCCTCCTTGTATTGCACCATCTGCACAACCAACGGCATTAAGTTTTTCAGGCGTAACCAGCAGTTCAATGAATGGCTCATTTACTGCTGCTGCTGCAGCTGGCTATGTAGTGGTTCAAAGCACCGGCAGTTCCTTAAGTGCAGGCCCGGTTGATGGAACAAATTATTCATCAGGCAATACGCTGGGGGGAGGTATTGTTGTAAGCAGCGGTGCATCTGCATTATTTAGTGCATCCGGATTAAGTTCCAATACCACGTATTACTTTTTTGTATTCTCTTATAATAATACTAACTGTACCGGGGGTCCCAAATATTTAACGTCAGGCCCGTTGAGTGCCAGCCAGGCTACACCTTACCCTGCCTGTGTTACGCCATCCGCACAACCAACAGCAATATCATTTTCTGCTGTCACCAGCAGTTCAATGAATGGATCCTTTACTTCAGCACAGGGTGCAGGTGGATATTTGGTTGTACAAAGTACCAGCAACTCATTAAGTGCAAGCCCTGTTGATGGAACAAATTATTCGGCAGGCAATATATTGGGTGGCGGTACTGTTATAAGCAACAGTTCCTCTGCTTCATTTAGTACGGCTGGTTTAAATTCCAATACTACCTATTACTTCTTTGTATTCTCTTACAACAATACCAGTTGTATTGGCGGGCCAAAATACCTGACTGCAAGCCCATTGGGTGGCAGTCAGATCACACCTTATCCTCCTTGTGCCGCACCCGCCAGCAGTGCTACGGCAATGTTATTTTCATCTGTTACCAGTACATCAATGACAGTTTCGTTTACTGCTGCCAGTTCGGTAGATGGATACCTTGTTGTAAGAAGCACTGGCAGTTCATTAAGTGCCAGTCCTGCTAATGGTACCACATATGTTGCAGGAAATACATTTGGCGGAGGAACGGTGGTAGGTGCAGGCACTGCAACCTCCGTTAATCAAGCCAGCCTGGCATCCTCCACTACTTATTATTTTTATGTATTTACTTACAACAATGTCAACTGTACCTCAGGGCCGGTTTATAAAACAGCTGCATTAACAGGCAGTAAAGCAACTGACCCTGCAGCGCTGAGTTATTATTTTGGTAACCTCCACTCACACAGCAGTTATTCTGATGGAAACAGTGATAATACTGCTAAAATACCATCTGATGATTATGCTTTTGCAAAGAATGCCATGTGCCTGGATTTTCTTGGCGTCAGCGAACATAACCATGCGGGTGCAGGGATGCAGCTGGCCAGTTGGGCGCCTGGTATCACACAAGCTGCTGCAGCCACTACGAGCACCTTTATTGCATTGCACGGCCAGGAGTGGGGCGTAATAGGAATACAAGGTACCGCCGGTGACCATGCAGGACATGTAATTGTGTATGGTTTAGATTCATTAGCCGGGTGGGAAACAGGTAACTATCAAATCTATGTTCCTAAAAGTACCTACCTCGGAACTGGAGGTTTGTTTGATATCATCAACAGGCACGGCAACAATGCTTTTGCAAGTCTTGCACATCCTGATAATTATGATTTCAACAATATACTCAACAGTACTTATGATGTAAAAGCTGATGATGCCATTGTAGGTACAGCCATTGAAAGTGGCCCTGCTTTTTCTGTTGATACTACTTATACCAACCCCGCAGCTATCGGTTATTTTGCTTTTTATAAAAATATGCTGGCAAAAGGATATCACCTTGGCCCAACAATTGACCATGATAACCATAATCTTACTTTTGGTAAAACGGCTAAAACAAGGCTGGCCATCATGGCCACATCCTTATCTGAAGCAAATATTTTGGATGCGATGCGGAAGATGCGTTTTTATGCAACAGAAGATTGTAACGCCAGGATAAGTTTTACCATCAACACCAATTACCCGATGGGCAGCATTATTACAAAGGCAGGTTCGCCGGTCATTGCAGTCACTACAATCACTACCAATGCAGTTACTTCTATTAAGTTAATGTACGGAGTACCTGGAAGTGGATCTTCTCCAACAACATTAACTTCCACTACCAGCAGTTCATTGAACTATACTCATACCGCATTGGCTAATCTTGCCACCGGTTATTATTTTATCGATATCACTGAAAGTAACGGTAACCGGGTGATCACCGCTCCAATTTGGTACACCAGGGATGACGCAGCTTTGAGGCCCCTGTTTGTTACTTCCTTCTTTACAATGAATGAAGCCGGCAGGGTTGTTTTAAAATGGACTGCATCCGATGAGCCTGCTGATGAGCAATATGAAATACAGCGTTCTGTTGACGGAAGGAATTTTATAAGTATTGGTAAGGTTGCCGGCAAAGGCCATAATATTTCATTGGCTACTTATGCCATTGAAGATGTAAGTCCTGTAAATGGGCTGGCTTATTACAGGCTGGTGCAAAAAAATGCCAATGGCAATATTGCTTATTCTGAGTTAAAACCTGTTAACAGGTCAGGTATTGTGGTTGATTATTTACTAGCCTATCCTAACCCGGTAGCTAACACGCTTACTGTAAAAATAGCATCCCTGAAAACTGAAAAGACAAGGATAGATATAGCAGATATGACAGGAAGGGTGGTAAAAACGATGCCTGTTTTGATAAATAATGGCGAGCAGAATTTACAGCTGAATGTATCAGGACTTGTAAAAGGGTCTTATATGCTTAGCATACAGCTTGGTCAGAAAGTAAAAACACAAATACTTAATAAATTATAGCGTATTCAGAATTCTTCAGGTAGAATTTATTAAGCGGGTAAACATAAAAGAGGCTGTCTCATACTTTTTGAAACAGCCTCTTTTTATTCAGGTTCCGAATAGCTACAGGTAGCCGTTTATGTGATACACAACCGGTACATTTTACTAATATTCAACCTTAATAATGCAGGTTGTAATTCTTCCATCCTGGTATGGGTAATAATCATACCGCCCGTCACACTATCCACAGCACCACCCTGGCGGCTTGGTTGTTGCCCATGTTTTTACAATCGTTCCTTAAAAAATAACCTCATAAAAATGCAGGATTGCCCAACAATTTTGATCTTGTTCTGTAGTGATATCTTTTAATCTATAAACTGAAAAATGTATGACAATCGAAATTGGGCAGCACGCTCCGGATTTTACGCTATTTGACAGTGGAAAAAACAAAGTAAGCCTTACAGATCACCAGGGTAAAAATGTTGTGCTATTGTTTTTTCCATTGGCATTTACTGGTGTTTGCACAGCAGAACTTTGCTCAGTAAGGGACAATATCGCTCTATACAATAGTGCCAATGCCCAGGTGCTGGGTATTTCTGTGGATTCATTGTTTGTGCTGGATAAGTTTAAAAAGGAACAAAATATCAATTTCCCACTCTTGAGTGATTTTAATAAAACGGCTTCCCAAGCATACGATGTGTTGTACGAATTGTTTCCGGCATTTGGCATGGAGGGAGTTAGCAAAAGGGCGGCCTTTGTTATTGATAAAGCAGGTATTGTGCGGTACAGTGAAATTTGTCCTACTCCAGGAGACCAGCCTGGTTTTGAAGCTATCCTGCAAGTATTAGGATCTTTAAATTAAAAGCCATATCCATGCCGCCGGCCAATTATTTAAACCGCTGTACAATAAAACAGCGGTTTCTTTGTTTTTTAGAAGGAATAGTGCCTTTTTCCCAAAAATGCCTATATTTACAACACTGAAAAAACTTATTACCATATTAATTGTATTTTTTGGAATTACTTGTACTTCTTTTGCCCAGTTAAAGCCAAATGTTGAAGGCGATCCTGCAATAAAGGTGGTTAAGTTTTATCCAAATCCTGCTACCACAGCAATCAACTTTGATTTGCCGAGGGGATATAATAGATTGTATAGCCTGCAGATTTATAATTTTATGGGCAGAAAAGTTAGTGAAACAAATGCTGTTACGCAACACGTTTCTTTCCAGCTGGATGGATTTTACAGGGGTGTTTACATTTTCCAACTCAGGGATCAATATGGCAAAATAGTTGACTCCGGCAAATTCCAGGTAGTGAAATACTGATTTTTCTCTTTGCCTTTTCTGCACCCGGGCTTAATTTACCACCGCTATAAGGAGATTTTTTACTACCGTTGCACTTAATATTTTATTCTCTTTTTTATTAATCTTTACAGAAAAAGTGTTATCAAATTCTTCAATTGATTCCACCATTATTTCATCCCCCAGGTTTAGGTTGCTTTTGGTGAGGTATTGCAAAAAACTGTTAGAATGTTCCGCCACACCAATAAATTTCACTTTATCGCCTTCGGTACAATCAATAAGGGGTTTGCTGTTTGTTTTAGTAAACTGTCCTTTGGCATCCGGTATTGAATCCCCATGAGGGTCTGCGGTTGGGTATCCCAGGTGTTTGTCAAGGTGGTTAATCAGCTCATCGCTGATCACATGCTCTAATTGCTCTGCAATTTCATGCACCTCATCCCATTTGAAGGCTAATTTTTTTACCAGCCAAACTTCCCACAGGCGGTGCTTACGGATGATGTTTACAGCAATTAGCCGCCCTTTTTCAGTCAGCTTTACCCCTTTGGATTTTTCATAGCTGACTAACTTTTTGGCAGCAATTTTTTTAATGAAATCAGTAACAGAAGCGGCACTCACTTTTAGTGTTTCGGCTAACGCTGAGGTGGTTACCATGGCGCCTGTTTTTTCTTGCAGCTTGTAGATGGCTTTCAGATAATTTTCCTCGGCTAATGACGTCATATAATGGGTTTGTGCAAAATTGAAATAATAAATCAGTTTAACCTGAAATTATTTTTTGCGGTCCCAATAAATAAGTATAAAAATGAATGCAGGCTGTTAAACCAGCAGGAAACGGTAAACCTTCCAGGGGCAAAAATTATTTAAAAGATTGTATTGAAAAATAGGAGGGTGAAACGTGCCGGATCCAATTATTTATTCTGCAGCCCAACTGCTGCAACCTTATAATCTTTTTAATAAACCGGGAAATATAATTTTTAATGCATTGGCATCCGGTGGTTGAAGAGGAATGCATCAGGCAATACTTTTGATGCTTCATTTAATTAAATGAGAAGGCACCAAAACTGTTTTACTGTTGCAGGATGACGGCTTAAAGAATAATAAAAGGAAAACGGTATATTATTCTACTGCGCTCTCTTCGGCTTCAGCTTCTCTAAAATAACTGGCTAATGATAACGGGCCGCTGCCCTCAACCACAAATACCAGCAACAGGAGTAAAGTAATTACTGAAAGGCTGAGATCGGTTTCAAAAATACTTCTCTTGGTATTGATAAATAAAACAGCCCCTATCAAAATGGGAATTTGAATAATGGCAGCAAAACGGGTGAATAGCCCAAGGATAATAAGAAAACCACCTCCTACGTGTATCCAGGGGATAGAATTCATCAGCAGGTTTTTATAATTGCTCAGGTTGTTTTGATCAATCACCCTTTCTAATTCAGGGAGGTTATTTAAAAATGAAACACCCCTTAATAAAAGAGTAGCACCAAGTGCCACCCTGAAAAGAGCCAGCCACTTGGGATTGTGAGATGATGTCCAGTTTTGTAAATTTTTCAGCAAACTCATCGTGTTGAATTTTGTTTGGTTAAGAGTTGACGTAAACTACAAAATAAAAACTGACTTTGGAAGAAACGGTTAAAATTTTTTTCACAATTCGTTAACATGGCCGCAATTTATTCCGTAATCTCTGCTAAATAGCCCAGTACAGGCTTATTATTGATTAATACCGTAACAGGGTAACTGTCTTCTTCATCAAATTTGTAATTGAAATTGATAACCCCATTGTTGACTGTGTAATCAGCAGTTTTGATCCGTTTTTTTTTGTCTGTTCCTATCATTAACGCCACGATTTCAATTTTAGTATTACTGCCTGCTTTAAAACTAAACTGAACAGGTTTATTGGTGTTCGCTTTAATTAAGCCATTCAGGGGATTAAAATTGCTTATCCTGTAATCATAGGCATAGTCTTTTACCAGGGGCAAGTCAAAAAATTCCTTTGCAGTTTTAGGACCTGCCCCTCCAAGTTGCCATGCCATATTATCAGGGAAATGCTGGTAGTTAAAAATAGTCTTATCCGCAAAAAAATAAGCGTCGTTGTATGCTTTTGTGAAAACAGTAACCTTGTCATCGGTATAGCCACTGCCCCAGGTGGGGTCTACATAAAACCAGGTTTCAGGGCTTTGGCCAAGTTGCACCACTGCCCAGGTATGGTTAAATTCATCCGGCTTTTCATTTATCTGCTCTACATTGTTTTTTGCGTAGCCATCCACAGTAAGGCAACGGATCTTTACTACACTGCACATATCCTGGAATAAAGCAGCATATCCACTGGCATTTGTTTTTCTTGATTTCAAAACGTCGTCTGAATTTCTTTTTTCATTGCCACTGTTGCGGGCAGCCTTACAATCGAAACTGATATTGTTTGCCACCCAATCAAAAATGGCCCTTACTTTTTCGATATTATCTGAAAACTTTTTTGTTACCACATAGCTGATCGTTCCCATATTAAGCGTATCAAGGCTGCCGAGCGATTTTACATAGTCATCCACTGTTTTAAAACGGCTGTTGCTGGTTTGTGCGGTAAGGGTATTGCCTGTAAAAATCAATACACTGATAAAAATAAGTTTGACGGTCTGTTTCATACAGATTAAAAATAGCCAATAATAGTTTACAGCCTTTTAAAAAAATGTAAATTCTGGTATTGAAACGTTAATAAAATGAAGAAGCTTTTTTTTATCTTGCCGGGGCAATGATAACCTACAGCACCAGTATATTAAAATTTGGTAAGATGGGTGAGAAAACCGGGTGGACCTATATAGAAGTGCCTGCGGCAATTGCCGGGCAATTAAAACCGGCGTTTAAAAAATCTTTTAAAGTAAAAGGGCAATTAGACGGTCACCCTATAATCCAGGTTTCTTTACTGCCAATGGGGGATGGAAATTTTATTATGCCTTTGAATGCGGCCATCCGCAAAGGCATTGGTAAAAGAAAAGGAGCGATGGTCAATGTGCAACTGCAGGAAGACAAAAGGATTTACCAGTTGAATAAAGCGTTGATGGATTGCCTGGCTGATGAGCCTGTTGCTTTGGAATTTTTCAGAAGCAAACCGCCATCTTTTCAAGCCTATTACAGCAAATGGGTGGAAAGCGCTAAAACGGAAGAAACCAGGGCCAAAAGGATAGCCATGGCAGTTTCTTCACTGGCAAAAAAAATTGAATTTGGTGAAATGCTGCGTCAGCAAAAAGCGTTGAAGTATTTATGAGCTGCTCCCCCAACCAGTCATTTTATCCCGCCACTACCACCTATTGCCCACTTATCAACTATTGCTTGATTAACTTTTTGTACACCGTATTTTTATTTTCTAAATTTTTTTTATGAGAAAGCATAGTATTGTATTTATCTTGACTGTATTCCTGATGCCGTTTATTTCCCGGGCACAATTAACAACAGTACCTGATGGGGGAAACAGGAAGGCAATGGTGGCAGAACGTATTGGGCTCACTGATGTAACTATCCATTATGACCGGCCGGGCGTAAAAGGAAGGGATGGGAAAATTTGGGGCGGCCTGGTACCTTTCGGATTGAACAATCTCGGATTTGGAACCAGTAAAGCTGCACCATGGCGGGCTGGGGCCAATGAAAATACTACTATTGAATTTTCTACTGATGTCAGCATAGAAGGGAAGCCTTTACCTGCAGGTAAATATGGTTTCTTTATTGAAGTTGGAAAAGAAGAATCCATTCTCCTGTTTTCAAAAAACAATTCTTCCTGGGGCAGTTTTTTTTATGATCCAAAAGAAGATGCCCTGAGGGTAACTGTAAAGCAACAGTCACTCGAGAAACCGGTGGAATGGTTGAAATATGAATTTATTAACCAGCTGGTTAACAGTGCAGAAATTGCTTTGCAATGGGAAAAATGGCAGTTTGCATTTAAGGTAGAAACGGATGTGGAGAAATACCAGTTGCAATCGTTCCGTAATGAACTGCGAAGTGATAAAGGCTTTGACTATAATGCATGGGCGCAGGCTGCAGAGTGGTGTGCTGACCATAAAACCAATTTAGACGAAGCATTGCAATGGGCTGATTACGCTGTCAATGGTGTATTTGTTGGAGAAAAGAATTTCCGTACACTTACTGCCAAGGCAAAAATATTGAACCTGCTGAACAGATCAGCAGAAGCAGATGCCCTGATGAAAGAAGCCTTGCCATATGGTAATATGAACCAGTTGCATGGCTATGCCCGGCAACTGCTTGCAGCCAAAAAAATAAAAGAAGCTGCAGAGGTATTCAGGATTAACTATAAGAAGTACCCCGCCACGTTTACCACTAACATGGGTATGGTAAGGGCATTCAGCAGTGAAGGGAATTTTAAAGAGGCATTGAAATATGCAACTGCCGCACTGGCACAAGCTCCGGACCCGGGCAACAAATTAAATGCGGAAGGAATGATAGAGAAATTAAAAGCCGGAAAGGATGTGAATCAGTAGTTTTTTACTAATGGGGTATAAAAAATTGTTTTTACACTAGGGCAAAAGGAAGCAAAGAAATTGTGATTATATCAAACGATTTGCGTAGTGTATTTTGTATCCTTTTGTCTTCTTTGTGTGAAACCTAACTTCCCATTACATAATCACCCTCAGCAGCAAAGCAAAGCCATCATCTTTTTTTGGGCTATCCTTAATGGTTACTATATGAAGCCCTGCCGGTGTCCATACTTTAAACAATTCGCCTTTTTTGTGGCTGGCAATAGCCTGGTCCAGCTGGGGCAGCATTACGCCCCGTACAAACCAGCCAAGATCACCGCCTTTTAATGCCGATACGGGATCTGCACTGTAGGTGCCGCACATGGTTTCAAAATTTGTATTGCCGGTTTGTATGCGCCTGATAATATTATCGGCAAGTGAATCGGCGAATTGTTTTTTAAACAGACCTGTATCCAGTACAATATGGCTTACATGGTAAAATGTATTGGGCAGTTTAGCCAGTATTTTTATCAAAACATTTT
>JAYVUL010000065.1:0-13195 GCA_043787935.1 Chitinophagaceae bacterium
CTCAGTATGATAACACTACCAATGATTCACTCCGGGTGGTTTATTCTCCTGATTGTGGTGCTACCTGGTATCCTACCAGCTACGCCAAAGGAGGCCCTGGATTAAGTACCGCAGCCCCTATAACCACTGCCTTTGTACCAACCGCCGCACAGTGGAGAAAGGAAACCCTGGTGCTAACAGACTTTTGTGGCAGGAACTTAAGGAATATCCAGATAGGCTTTGAATCTGTCAATGCTTTTGGAAATAATCTTTATGTTGACAGTATCAATATTGTTGGCATAGCAGGAAAGCCACTCAATTCTAAACTGGAAGCTATTCCTAAACCATTATCTGCATTTTGCACTTCTTCTTTCACGCCTGAAGTAACTTTCAGCAATGCCGGTACCGATACGCTCAAGAGTTTACGGATTAAATACCTTATTGATAATGGGCCTGATACCACTACATTTAACTGGACGGGCAACGTGGGTAAATGCGATTTTACTACAGTATCATTGCCTCCTACAACCACTTCATTTGGCCCACACATAATTAAAATAATTACTTCCCTGCCAAATGGTGGAACGGACCTGGTATTGTCTAACGATACCCTTGTGAAGCCTTTTACTATCTACACCACTGCCGCTATCCCTGCATTTGAAGGTTTTGAAAGTGGCACTTTCCCTGCTACCGGCTGGGGCTTAGTGAATGTAAATGGTGGTACAACCTGGCAAAAAGTGCCAACAACTGCCAAAACAGGAATCGGGTCTATGTGGTTGAATAATCCGGCCGCTGGTAATACCAACGGAGCTGTTGATTATTACATTTCTCCAATACTTTCCAACAGCAGTGCTTACGATTCCGTGTTTGTTGATTTTGACCTTGCCTACAAATCAGGGCCGCAATATCCGGGTTCTACCGTATTTCCTTTAGATACGCTGGAAGTATTGGCTACCACAGACTGCGGTGTCACATTCACTTCTGTTTGGAAAAAATGGGGGGATGAATTGCAAACTTTAAATGAACCCAATTATACTTCTACCGGTTCGTTTGTACCTACTATCCAGGATCAGTGGAAATCGAAAAGGATTTACCTGACGCCTGTTGTAGGCGCTGCTAACTTCCAGTTGTATTTTGCGGCAAAGAGCAACAGGCAAAATAATATCTGGCTTGATAATATCAACATCAGTTCCAAAACATTGCCACAACGCTTAAAGGACCAGGGATACCTGATCTATCCAAATCCGTTTAACAGTGGTTTCCTTATTCACCATTCTGCCATCGAACCACCGGTAGATTTGCAATCGGTGCAGGTATACAATTCTGCAGGCCAGTTGGTATGGATGAATGAATATAATGGCAATGCCAACAGGCAAATTACTGTTGATTTGAAAAATGCATCTACCGGCATTTACATTCTAAAAATGATTTACACTAATAAAACCGTTGTAGAAAGAATCGTAAAGAACTAAATAAAACAATTTTATACAATCAGCGGCTGCCAACAAAAGGCAGCCGCTTTTGTTTTATACTGAATGACAGGGTAACTTTGTAAAAAATAAAAAGATGAACGCTTCAATCGATACACTCATTGAATTTACCACCGATAATGATTTAAAAAATATTGCTAAAAAAGTAAAGCTGGAGCAAAGAATAACAGATGAAGAAGGGGTGCAGCTGTTTGAAAAAGGCAGCCTTCCGTTTGTAGGGGCACTTGCCAATTTTATCAGGGAGCGCCTGCATGGTGATACAACCTATTTCAACAGGAATTTTCATATAGAGCCTACCAATGTTTGCGTATTCAGTTGTAAGTTTTGCTCCTACTCTCAGTTGTATGCACACAAGGAAGATGGTTGGGAACTTAGTATTGAGCAGATGCTGGACATCGTAAAAAAATATGATGGGCAACCGATAACGGAAGTGCATATTGTAGGTGGAGTGCATCCAAAGATGAATATGGATTACTTCATAGAACTGATGCAAAAAATAAAAAACCACCGGCCAAACCTGCATGTAAAAGCATTTACTGCAGTAGAGTTGGATTACATGTTCCGCAAAGCAAAACTGAGTATTGAAGAGGGTATGAAAAGATTGCATGAAGCCGGGCTGGACAGCCTGCCCGGTGGAGGAGCAGAAATATTTTCACCCGAAATAAGGGAACAAATTGCCGGTGATAAAGTGAATGCTGCCGGCTGGCTTAAAATTCATGAAACAGCCCATCACCTGGGCATGCACACCAATGCCACCATGCTGTATGGCCATATTGAAAAATATGAACACCGCATTGACCACATGAAAAGGCTGAGGGCATTGCAGGATAAAACCGGGGGGTTCAACACGTTCATTCCGTTAAAGTTCCGCAACCATGATAATGACATGAGCCATGTGCCGGAAAGTACCATTACAGAAGATATGCGCCTTTACGCGATTGCAAGGATATACCTGGATAATTTCCCTCACCTGAAGGCCTATTGGCCAATGCTGGGCAGGGAAAATGCCCAGCTAAGTTTATCCTTCGGCGTAAACGATATAGACGGTACCATTGATGACACCACAAAGATCTACAGCATGGCCGGCAGTGAAGAACAAACGCCCACCATGTCTACTGAGCAATTGGTAACCCTGATAAAACAAGTGCATCGCCACCCTGTAGAAAGAGATACTTTGTACAAGATGGTAAAAGATTACAGCCAGGTCTCTTTCCCGGAAGATACAGTTGATGCCAGTCTCAACTAAACAGTACTTACCAGATTTTTTCCGGAATAGTGGAGTACTGTATTAAATAGTTCATCCGGCACAAAAGGTTTTAAAATAAACCCGTTTATTTCCAGTCCCTTTATTGCTGATTCCACCTCACCGGGCAGGTTTGCAGTGAGTGCAATGATGGGGATATCGATTCCTTTTTCTCTTATATTTTTGATAGCCATATACCCATCCATTACCGGCATGTGCAGATCCATTAGTACCAGGTGGTGCCTGTCTGTATTTAAACAATTAATTGCTATCAGCCCATTTTCGGCAACATCAATGGCAGCTCCCCAACTTTCTAAAAATGTTTTAGCCACTAAAATATTGATCTGGTTATCTTCTACAAGTAAAATAGTAATACCATTCAATGGCCTGCTCATTTTGGATGGTAGTTCTACTGCCACTGCTTTAGTTGTTAGCCTCTTTTCGCAAATCTTAAATTCCTGGGCAAAGAAAAAGGTAGCGCCCTGCCCTGCTTCACTTTCAAGCTGCAACTGACTGCCCTGAAGCGCCAGTATCTTTTTTGTAATGGCGAGCCCGAGGCCGGTTCCTCCAAAACTCCTGGAAGTGGAAGAGTCTGCCTGCGTAAATTGCTCGAAAATCACTTGCTGTTTATCTTTTGCAATACCGATGCCGCTATCTTTAACTATAAACAGCAACTTTACCGTATCATTTGTTTTTTCCAGCATTTTTAATTCTATCAGCACTTCCCCTTCTTTGGTAAATTTAACAGCATTGCCTACCAGGTTGTGCATTACCTGTGCCAGCCTGGTGGGGTCACCTAAAACATAATTGACCAGGGCTTTATCTGTTTTCAATTTTATTGCAATCCCTTTTTCCTCCGCAGCACTTTTTGTTCCGGCAGTGATGTTAGCAAGCAGCAGCGCAATATCCATTTCGATAGATTCAAAACTTATCTTTCCGGCTTCTATTTTATTATAGTCTAAAATATCATTTACAATACTCAATAAATTTTTAGCTGAAAATTGTAATATATCCAGTTGCTCTTTCTGATCCCGCCTTGGATTATTTCTAAGCATCAGGTTACTCATTCCGATAACGGAATTAAGTGGGGTGCGAATTTCGTGGCTCATTGTTGACAGGAATTCACTTTTGGCCTGCAAACCCTCTTCAGCTTGCTTTTTAGCCAGTTGTAAAGTGTAGGCAAACCGGAAAGAAAGTATCAGTGACTGAAAGAAGAAAAAGGAAACATAGCCGATAAAAAGCAGCATTTTGGATGGTACTACTATGCCAAAATATTCAAGGTCCATGATGAGGTGAACGACCATGAGCATCCCAATACTCACCAGGGCATATTTTGCTGCAATTCGTTTCCGGATAAATGCCTGGATAAACACCAGCAAAATATAAACGATGCAAAAAAACATCAGCCCCAAAAAAGGAGTAATGATATGTGTAAAAAATAGTGGTGGAGTAATAATGGGTAAAAGGCCGGCAAACAAAGTGATACCCGAAAACATTTTCATCACGGGCTTATAAAAATCTTTTGGATATAGATGGGATACGTACTGAAGAAAGAGCCAGATACTTACAAATAGGGATACATATTCAAGCCGTATGGCAATAGCCCAGCTGAGACCGGGAAAAATGATGTGAAGGGAATAATAAATGCTGCCAACCATCCGGTAACTGTATACCATACAAAACAAAGAAAAAAATAATGTTGCTTTGTCTTTAGTACCAAATAAAAACAGGCCAAGAAAAAACAAGCCACCCATAAAAAGGCAACCGGCCAATAAGAAATCTCCTGCAATATTTCTATTTTTTTCCAATGTCAAATATTCACTACTGCCAATCACAATATTAAGATAGGGCCCTCCCTTTGCATGTGAAAAATTAGCTACCTGCAACATAAGATGCAACGTATCGGCCTTTTCAGGTAAGCCCACGGTAATGGGTATCCACTTAGGAATGTAATTTTTTTGATTACTGTCAGGTACACCATTAGCTGCCAATAATTTACCATTTACGTAAAGCCTGTATGAACTGTAAAGGGAAGGAAGAAACAATGATAAAGGTTCATATTCTTTTGGCAGCAATACAGTAACAGCATAAGTAGCATACCCGGTTGAGGAAAGTTTTTTTTCACCAGTATTTGCTTTATTCCATAATTGAGGAAACGGGGCAAATTCTTTAAAAACAGGAGAATCTTCCGGGCTGTATAATTGTTGCCATGCAAAAGCCCATTCACCGTTAAGCGAAACAGGATGGCTGTTCAGGTTTGCCTGCCTTAAGTCTGCAATCCCTTTTTTAACCACGGCAGTACTATCATAACCTGCCGCATTATTTACAGCTAGGCTGAAACCTGCCGTTAGCAATACATTATAGAATAATTGAAGCAATGTTTTCACTTACAAGTGCCTTAATTTGGGTATCGGCCTTTTGATAACGAATGTTTTGAATTTTTAGTGGGTAAAAGGAAAAATAGTTAGTTAATTATGGCTAATAGGGGGATGTTGTAATAAAAAAAAGTAATACTTATGGGGCAGTATTTAAAAATAGGTTCTACAGGCTAAAAGCAGAATCAATTACATTTGCAGGCGTCTCAATAAAAAAATTATTATGTCTGATCAGCTACAATCATTTCTGCGCTTAATTATCACCGGAATTGAGAGCCAGGAATTAATAAAAATTACCCTGGGCAATAAAAGAGATAAAGACGCCACATTGAAGAACGTATTTATAAAAATGGTAACGATCAAAAATAACCGGCAATTATCATTTCTATACCGGTATCCCACAAACGACATCACTAAAAATTTTGATAATGAGGAAGGGGTAAACCTGGTAGAGGAAATGCTGCAATCAACATTTTATAATGGCGACCTTTTTACTTCAGCAAACGATTTTCATTTATCTGTAAATAATAACGGCAAAACAAAAATAACCACCAAACCTGCTACGCTTATAATTAAAACCGATAGCCACCAGCATGATAAAAAGAAAGCCCGTATCGTAAGAACTATTGGGAATATATACCTGCAACAGCTTGGCCTGACCAATGCTGAGGGCCTGGTAAAAAAAGATAAGCAGGATAAGTACAAACAAATAAACCGCTATATCGAAATTACAGAAGGTATCATAAAAGATTTGAAATTCAGTGATAAAATAAATGTGGTAGATATGGGCTGTGGCAAAGGGTACCTCACCTTTGCGCTATACGATTACCTTGCCAATACATTACAACTTAAGCCCTTCATTTCAGGAGTGGAATTGAGGCAGGATTTGGTAAATGCCTGCAACCAGATTGCAGGGGCAGCAAATTTCACCAACCTGCATTTTGAAACAGGCTCTATTGCTGATATCACCCTTCAGGCTACAGACATACTGATTGCCCTGCACGCCTGCGATACAGCCACCGATGATGCCATTTATAAAGGCATACAGGCTCAAGCTAAAGTAATTATTTGTGCTCCTTGTTGCCACAAACAAATACGCAGGCAGATGAACCCCGCCAATGTTTTATCATCCATTACCAAACATGGCATACTGCTGGAACGCCAGGCTGAAATTGTGACGGACAGCATAAGAGCATTGCTGCTGGAGGCTTATGGTTATAAAACAAAGGTTTTTGAATTTATTGCCACAGCGCATACACCAAAAAATATTTTGATTGTTGGAATAAAATCTGATCAACCAAACAGCAATCGGGAGGAGGCCTTAGGAAAAGTTACTGCACTCAGGAAATTATTCAATATAGAAAATCATTACCTGGAAACATTGCTATTGCCGCCGGGGCAGCTATAGCGTTTACTTATTTTTCTTTTCCCAAAACTCAACACAGGTTTTATTCCACTATAACACGGCAACCGCCTCCGTTTCTGAGCGAAAAAAAATTACTTCAATACTGCCGGATACAGCAAAAAGAAAGCTAACTTTAAAATAATCTTCAATTATAAAAACAAGCTATAGAAAATGGTAGTATCCCTAATAATTATTTTCCTTTTCAGTATTTTCATCGCAAGTTTTTTATTGGCTAAAAGAGATGATAAAATATTGGACCTTCAAAAACGGGTTGAGTTTCTTGAACAAAAAACAAGTAAAAAAATTGTAAGCAGGTTATTATTCGTAGAATTAAAATCGGTGAACAGCGTATTGGACACTTTGAATAATTGTTTTTACCAAATAGACAAAGACGGTAATTATGATATTGATACAGAATACCGGCTGGCAGATGTAAGTGATGAGTGGTGGGAGTCTTTATCCATACAAGACCTGGAAATAGTTAATAAAATAAAGTAGCGGAAGTGCTTTGAATGTTCGATGAGTAAAACAAGTATACTGGTAACGTCTTGTACAATAGAGGCCCCTCATAGAAATGAAGGGCCTTAACGATTGCTTGCTATATGAAAAAGTTTTCTAGGTTAATTTTAATTTTAAATCCCTTTGGGGCCGGGCATGCAACCTTTTTTCCAAAAAAGGCTTGAGCCCTATTATCCAAAAATAACTTACACTTACAATCACCGATAAGGTAACACTTGTAAGGATGGCAATCTTTGCAATATCCTGTATGCCACTATCATTAAATGCCAGCATGGTAGTAAAAATTGACATGGTAAAACCAATGCCTGCCAGTGTCCCCATCCCCAGCACCTGTGTCCATTTTACATTTGTAGGAAGGCTTGCAATGTTGAGTGATACCAGCAATTTACTGGCTAAAAAAATCCCCAGTGGTTTTCCAATTACCAGTCCAACCATTATTCCCAGGGCCAAAGTTGAACTGAATGCCTGGATGAAATGAGCGGGAATAAAAAGCGCTGTATTAGCGATAGCAAATAGGGGTAAAATAAAAAAATTAACCGGGTTATGTATAGCTTTTTCAACCGCCACCAATTTATTAACGGGAATAGTAAAAGCAAATAAAACACCGGCAATACTGGCTTCTATTCCTGATTGTAAAATAGCATACCAAAGGCAAAGTGAAAGCAGTACCTGCAACCGCCCAAATTTTAGTTTGAAATAATTACAAGCCAGCAAAGCAAAAAATACAATAGCCGCAATGCCTAAAAATAACCAGTAAATTTTTCCGCCATAAAAAAAAGCGATTACCAAAATTGCTCCAAGATCATCAATAATAGCCAATGCCATTAATAGGATTTTCAAATTAAAGGGTACCCTTTTACCCAATAAGGAAGCTACGCCCAAAGAAAAGGCGATATCGGTGGCTGTAGGTATCCCCCACCCGCTGATGAAACTGGTTTTAATATTAAAAGCAATAAAAATTAAAGCCGGTACCAGCATGCCGCCCAAAGCGGCGCCAAAAGGTAAAACCGCTTTTTTAAAGGAGGACAATTCCCCCTCTGCCAATTCTCTTTTTATTTCAGTGCCCGCCATCAAAAAGAAAATGCCCATCAGGAAATTATTTATCCATTCTAATAAATTTACAGGGAGATGCGGTGATGGCATTTTAATAAAAGCTGTATTCCAGAAAGCCCTGTAGGCTTCACCCGAATGAGAATTGGCAAGTAATATTGAGATAACAGTGCATACAATCAACATAATACCTACTGTTCGGCTATCATTGATAAAATAGCGCAACGGTGACATCAACCTGTTGATAATTTTTTGCATTGTTAACCGCTTCTGATAATGATCATAAAAAACAGGAAAGCACTTACCGGTAAAAAAATTACCTGTAAATGCTTTCCGGTATAAATATTAATCTACATAACCATGAACACCCATTTCAGGGATATCCAAACCAGCAATTTCGTCTGCCTCTTTTACCCTGATTGGGGTTATCTTATCAGATAATTTAAAGAAGGCATACATTACAACAAAAACGAAAATAAAGCAGGTTGCCACGCCGATTATCTCAGCAACCAATTGCTTCCCGTCTCCATAAAATAATCCCTTTACTGTTCCTGCAACACCATTCCATCCATCGCCATAAGAACCATCAGCAAACAGGCCCAGTGCAATGCAACCCCAGGCACCATTAGCACCATGTACTGCAAATGCTCCAACGGGGTCATCAATTTTTAATTTCCTGTCTACAAAATTATACACCACAATTACCAATATCCCGGCAACCGCCCCGATTATCACAGAAGAGATGGAATTCACAAAAGCACAAGGAGCTGTGATGGCAACAAGTCCGGCCAGCAGGCCATTGCATAACATTCCGGGATCCGGCTTCTGCCCCTTGATATACATGTAAATCAGGGCAGATAAAGTACCTGCAGTTCCTGCCATCATGGTATTAACAGCCACTACTGCAATGCGCAAATCACCTCCGGCCAAAGTTGAGCCCGGATTAAATCCAAACCAACCTAAGGCAAGAATAAATGTACCAAGTATAGCCATGGGAATATTATGTCCTGGAATCGTATTTACTTCTCCATTTTTTCCATACTTACCAATGCGTGGCCCGATGATGATGGCACCTGCTAAAGCTGCCACACCACCCACAAGATGCACTACGGAAGAGCCTGCAAAGTCTACATGGCCATGGCCTAAACCAAAATTGCTGCCCAATGTAGCCAACCAGCCGCCCCCCCAAACCCAGTTGCCAAAGATGGGATATACAAACATGGAAATAAACAATCCAAAAATCAGGAAAGATTTAAAAGACCACCTTTCCGCCATTGATCCTGTAGGAATAGTAGCAGTAGTATCCATAAACACCATCTGGAAAAGGAATAACGTAAATACGCCTACATCATACACTTTGCTGTTAAGGAAAAAACCAACGGCGCCTGCGATTCCGAAGTCTTTACCGAACAGGTGTATTACGTATTCATGTGAAATTACCCCCGGTGCTCCCCCCAAACTTGCGGCATTTAATGCTCCACCAAACATGAAGGCAAAACCACATATCCAGAATCCAATCATACCAATGGCGTAAACCAAGAAATTCATCCCCATAGTATGAGCCACATTTTTCTTTTGTGTAAAACCAGTTTCTACCAATGCAAAACCCGCCTGCATGAACATCACCAAAAAACCGCAGATCAATGTCCACATAATATTTATGGAAATTTTGCTGTGTCCATCAGCGGCGCCGATTGCATTTACTGCATTTACAACTTTATTCAAAGCAGTATCGCTGGTAGCAGCCAAAGTGTCAATACCCAAATCTTTTATTGTACCGGTAGAACCCCCTGTAGGGTCCTGGGCCATAGTAATAAAAGGCAATAACATCAGCAACAGTGTAATAGTTACTGCTGCGTAAGTTGCCAACCTGTGTTTTTTCAATTTACCGAATATGGATAAATTCATAATTATGGTTTTTAGATTTATGATAATATTTCAGAAGTGAACAAATCAAAACTTATATACAGCAGCAAGTAAGCCGGTGAATGTAGATTTAGAGAATGTTCCGTCATTTTTTGCATAAATGGCGCTTTGTGCGCTTTCAAATCGTACTTCGGGGATAAGGGTAAAAGGGCCCACTTTATAATTGAGTGATAAAGTATTGGCCAATATGCTTTTAGTACGGTAAGAAATTATTTTACTGTCGCTGATCAATTCGCTTCTCAGCGTAAGGCCAACTGCGGGGGTAGGGTCTGCATTAAGGTATAAGGCGAAACCATACCAGCTTCCATCGGGAGTTATAGCATCTGCCACTTGTTTACGGTTTTGCAGGGTAGCATTAAAACCTACATTAAACTTACTGCTAATAGCATCTGTTACAACTAAATCAAGTTGATTAAAACTTTTCAATCCGGAAGGATTGGCACCTGCAGTAGAACCAAAAAAACCGGCATAATTTAAGTATGCCTTTAATTTACCGTCTTTAGAACCGCCACTTACCTGTGCAAGCGCTGTTCTTACGCTGGTGGTAGAGTTTGTTTCATCAATAAAGTTGGCTACACCAAGCATAAATCCAACGGGGCCTGCTGTAACGTCCATTTTTAATCCTGTGTGCGAAAATGGCCCATTGGTAAACATGTAAGACATACTGTAATTCCTGTTTAACGGCGCATCCAGTACTTCATACCCTACGTGTGTAGCCCATTTACCGGCCGTAAACTTTACGTTTTTAGACACATTTAATGAAACGTACAACTGCTTTACCAAAGAAAGGGTAGATTTGGCTGCATAATCATAATACGAAAACTCTTCTGCCCGTGAACCTATTCCCAAATCAGCAACAGCAGTAACCTTTCCGGATAGAGCGGAGGCATCAGCCCTTAGGGAAGCCATACCTAGTGCAAAAGAACTCTGGGCCTTTGTAAAACTGGTAGATCCATTTCCGGCGCCCGAATTGTATCGGTAATAAGCATCTGCCGAGCCGGAGATGGTTAATGATTTTGTGGAATCCTGCGCAGATAATCCATTAATAAGCGCCAAAGTAATAAAGGTTAATGCAAAAAATTTTCTTGTCATTTTGTAAAGTTTTGGTTGTTAAATAATAAAAACTAAAATTTGAAAACTTCTTAATGACAAGGCAATCGCAGTAATTTTTACCAGGGTTTAGAATTATTAAAGAAAAAGATAAATTATATTAAATAAAATAATTAATTAACTTATTAAGATAAAATTATCCATTTATTTTCATTTTTTAAGATAATTATATATATTTATATTAAATTAATATTACTAAAAAACCCATTATTTACTTAAAGTAGTCTGCATACATCCATTTAAAAAATACATTTTTTACTTATTACTTTTATCTATATGTTTTTAATGTAAATAAAAAACCACGATTTACTAAAAAATCGTGGTTTTTTTTAAAAAAGTTATTTTAGTATTTATTCTATCACTTTTGTTTCCTCAAATACGCCTCCATTCTTAACCAACAGGGTACCCTGCGTGTAGTTTTCACCATGTTGAGACACATCAAGGCCTGCTTCTTCTTCATCTTGAGAAACTCTGATAGGATTGATCATATTAATCACTTTAAAAATCACCCAACCTACAACAAAACTATAGGTGGCTACAATCACCATCCCTTTCATTTGAGTAATGAAAAGGGAAGCATTTCCAAAAAACCAGCCATCTGCGCCTGCCCCGTTTACCGCCTTGCTGGCAAAAATACCTGTCATTAACATACCTACCATGCCACCCACGCCGTGACAGGGAAACACATCCAGCGTATCATCCACCTTTGTCTTTGACCGAAGGGATACTGCCAGATTGGATATAATTGCTGCAACAAAACCAATGAAAGCACTGTGGGCAATACCAACAAAACCAGAACCGGGAGTGATCGCTACCAGGCCAACTACGGCACCGATACAGAATCCAAGAACAGAAGGCTTCTTACCCCTGATAACATCAAAAAACATCCATGACAAACCAGCCGTGGCTGCTGCTGTATTGGTAGTTGCAAAGGCAGAAACAGCCAAAGAGTTGGCGCCCAATGCAGAACCGGCATTAAAACCAAACCAGCCAAACCAAAGCAAGCCGGTACCAATTAATACATAAGGTACATTGGCGGGATGTGGCTCAATATTGGCAATATGGGAACGCCTGCGCTTTAGAACGATTGCTCCAGCCAGTGCTGCACAACCAGCGGTAATATGAACTACAGTACCACCGGCAAAATCAAGCACGCCCATTTTAAACAGGAAACCATCCGGATGCCATGCCCAGTGACAAACCGGGAAATAGATAAGCAGGGCAAATAATACGATAAATAATGCATAAGAAGAGAACTTTACCCTTTCTGCAACTGCCCCTACAACAAGGGCGGGTGTTATAATTGCAAACATCAACTGGAAAAGTGAAAACAAGGTAAGTGGAACAGTAGGACCACCAACCCAGGGAGCACCTGATACAACACCTTTATAAAAAAGGTGCGACATAGGATTGCCAATAATACCATTTATACTGGTACCGAAAGACATGCCATAACCAACTGTAAGCCACAATACCGATATGATACCTGCCGCAACAAAACTCTTAATCATGGTACTGATTACATTCTTCCTGTTTACCATGCCACCATAAAAAAAAGCCAACCCGGGAGTCATCAAAAAAACCAGCGCCGTTGCTACAAGAACCCAGGTAATATCCCCGGTAACATATTTGGAGCTATCTGCAAATACCGCTTCTGTGGGAAAAAACAAACTGCACACTGCAACTATTGTAAGTACAGCGAAGGGGATCACTTCTTTTAGTCCTACTTTTTTCATAATAAAAGAGTTTAATAAACAAATTAATTTAAATAAAATATATTATAATTTATCAAACTTAATACAAATTATCCAATGACAGCAAATTAATATTGACATATTCTTAACAATACTTGGTTTTTATTTACAAAATACCAGAAGATCAGTTATATGTATATTATATTAATATAAAAGCCTTTTGTAAAACAAAAGGCTTTTAACTAGTTAGATTAAAAAACAGCTTATATTAAATACCTTGCTATTGCATTTCCATCTGCCGTTTCCAAAAGAGAACGGCCAACAAGAAATTCATCAACTTTTTGGGCGCAATCCCGTCCTTCTTTTATTGCCCACACTACTAAAGACTGCCCCCGGCGCATATC
>JAYVUL010000066.1:0-13639 GCA_043787935.1 Chitinophagaceae bacterium
CACTGCCGAACTTTGGGCAGGAACAACCATTACTGCAGTAACAGGAGGTATTCAAACCGGCTTCAGCAGCAGGATTCCTTTTACTGCATCTGAAAAAAGAATGAATGTAAGGGTGTGGTCGCCTAACACCGGTATTAAAGTGAGGTTGAAGGTGGAAGACCATACAGATGCTACCAAATCTGTTGAAACAGAAGCCACCAGCACCATTGCCAATGGCTGGGAAACTCTAACTTTTGATTTTGGTAACCAGGCAAACGGAACCGCTGCCTTTAACCTTGCTTTCAATTATGACAAGGCTTCCATATTCTTCAACTTTGGTGTTACCGGTGCAGTAGCCGGGGACAAAACCTATTATTTTGATGATGTAAAATTTGGTATGGCCGTACTTCCGGTAAAAATGACCTCCTTCAAGGCAGTTGCTGTAAACAACAATGCAATGGTTAAATGGACAACAGAAAATGAAATAGGCAATGACCATTACGAAATAGAAAGAAGTTTTGATGGCGTTCATTTTGCTGCAAGAGGCAGCGTAAATGGCAACGGAACTTCTTCCACCAGCCATACGTACGAATTTGCAGACCAGCTAAATACAGCCGCTGCTATTGTTTACTACCGATTAAAGATCATTGATATTGATGGAAGATTTAATTATTCAACCATTGTAGCCCTCAGGATAAACTGCACATTGGGTATTGGCAATTTTACTGTTTACCCCAATCCGTTTGTTTCAAACATTAAGGTATCCTTCTCAAGCGTTGAAGCGGTAATCGCCGGATTCAGAATCCTATCTTTTGAAGGAAAGGAAATGCTGAATCGTAAAGTTGCCATTCAGCCGGGCGATAACATTATTGTACTCAACAATTTTGGGGTTTTACCAAAAGGGAATTATGTTTTAGAGGTATCCACTCCTTCCGGAAAGCTTATTAAAAATATTATGAGCAACTAATATCTGAATTTCATTTAACCGGGTGGCTGCTGAAAAAGGCAGCCACTTTTTTGTTTAAAATATACTTTACTGAATTGGTAACGGTTACAGCTGATTTACACAAGCTGCTAATTGTAATTAAAGCCTGTTAAAAGTCTTTTCTCATCTAAACAACATTAGTAAGCAAATTATTGTTATTGTTGCATTATTATGCTGGTAACACTCACGATCATTCGGTATCCAAAACAATATATTCCGTTTGCAATATTAGCTATGGCATTACACCGTTTACCATTATGGCTCAATAAAAAAATATCCTTTTATAAATTATTAGGCTGTGGCAAAAACGGAACATTTGATAAAAACCCCGATTGGCAGCAATGGGGAATCTTAACAGCACACCACACAATAGAAAGTGCAGCTGTAGTACCGCTAGCACTAATCAAAAATTTGCATGGCGGATTTATAGCCAGGTGGTTTTCCATTTTCAAATGCGAAACCTGCACATTTTTCTTAGAGCCAATAGAAGGCCATGGCAAATGGGATGGCAAAGAACCCTTTGGAAGCTTACCCAAACAAACAGACTATGACGGGTTGGTGGCAATTTTAACCAGGGCCACCATCCGCCTTTCAAAATTACCGGCCTTCTGGAAAAATGTAAACCGGGTAGCCGTTCAAATGAGCGGCGCAAAAGGTTTTATAACTTCCCTTGGGGTTGGTGAAATGCCATACATCAAACAAGCTACATTCAGCATCTGGCAAAATAAAGAAAGTATGAAAAAATTTGCTTACCAAATGGCCGAACATACTGATGTAATCCAAAAAACAAGAAAAGAAAACTGGTACAGTGAAGACATGTTTGTGCGGTTTAAGCCTATAAAAGTAACAGGAACTATCAGGGGTATTTCTCCTTTGCAGGGAATGTTATAGATTTGTCATTCAAAACGATTGTATATCATCAACCTGCTTTAGATGGCTCAATAATTATTCTGATCAGTCTTTCAACCTGACCGCAGCATTAAAATACATGTATGAAGAACATAAAAATAATTGAAGTACCCAGCGAAATTGGTGCAGGTACCCGGGGTGCAAGTCTTGGTGTTGACGCCATTAAGATCGCCGCCCTGGATTTCATGAGTAACTTTTTTGTTCATTTCCCCTCAGAAAAAATTGAAGTGGAAAATAAATTATTGTTTGAACCCATTCAATCGCCTTACGCCAAGCGCATACACGGCATTGCCACTATGTACGAGCGGGTGAGCAAAGCGGTAAATGAATCCATAAAAAGCCACTTCTTCCCCGTTGTTTTAAGCGGGGATCATGCCACTGCAGGCGGAACCATTGCCGGCATCAAAATGGCAAAACCCAAAAGTAAACTGGGCGTTATTTGGATAGATGCCCACGCCGACCTGCATACACCGTACACCACTCCTACGGGCAATATGCATGGCATGTGCCTGGCCACTGCTATCGGTGAAGACAATGAAGAATGTAAAGTGCATGACCTGGATGAAAAGACACAAAAGCAGTGGGACCAGTTAAAACACTTAGGTAAAATATTCCCTAAAATATTACCGGAGGATATTGTGTTTATCTCCCTGAGGGATTTTGAAGCAGAAGAAAAATCGTTGATAGAAAAATTTGGTATCAAAGTAATCACCACAAATGAAGTAAGGCGCAATGGTGCCGAGAGCATCAGCCGGAAAGTATTACGTTACCTGTCTGATTGTACAGATATCTATGTAAGTTTTGATGTGGATAGCCTTGATTCTTCGATATCCAAAGGTACCGGAACGCCCGTCAGCAATGGGCTTAAGGAAAGAGAAGCGGAAGACCTGATCAGTAAATTTATGCAAAACAGGAAGGTTTGCTGTTTTGAAATTACAGAAGTAAACCCTACACTGGATAAAGAAAACCTGATGGCTGAAATTGCGTTTAATATTTTGCAGCGTAGTGTGAATGTGCTGATGATGAATTAGCCATAAAAAATCCCGAAAGTTATTTCGGGATTTTTTATGGGGTATCGATTAAATTTTATTTCTCCTCAGAACCCTGTCATTTGCTTTTGTCTCATTCCTTCCAGTGAAGGATCCAGCCTGATAGCTTCATCACACATACCTTGTCCTTTGTCTTTTTGCCCCATTTTTTGAAAACATAGTCCTGCCTGGAATAGCGCTTTGCCATCTTTCATATCCATCTCCATTAATTTCTGGCAATAGCCAAGCGATTTACCATACATTTTCCCTTTGTAAAAGGCTTCAGCCATATCCCTCAACAGGTCTTTATTACCGGGTTTCTTTTCCAGCAGGCCCAACAGTAATTTTTCGCCCTGGTCTGTTTGCCCTGAGAACATATAGGCATATCCTAAATTTTCCTGGAAATCGGTTTTTTGCGGATACCCTTTTTCTGCAGCTTTATTAAAGAATACCACTGCATTCTTATAATCTTCCTGGCTGTAATACAATAAACCCAGTTCATACATCCAAACATTTTTCTCTCCGTCCAATAAAACTGATTTATTATAATAAGGCACCGCATTTTTATAATCCTCCATATCCAGGTAACTTCTTGCAAGCGTGTAAGTGGCTTCTGCATCAGTTGGATTTTTTGCCAGGTAACTCATCAGGCCTTTCACCGCATTTCCATAATCTTCATCCTGGTAGCTGCACATGGCTTTAATTTTTTCTGCGTTTAAGCAGTTGCTGCATTTGCCGGCCATTTCTTTTGCTTTTGCAAATTGCCTGTAGTTGAAATATAAATCCATCAATTCTCTTATGGCGGCATTGTTTGCCGGATCAAGTTCTAATACCTTACTGAAATGCATCATCGCCTGATCGGTCTTGCGCATTTCTAAATTTACATACCCGTTTTCAAGATAAGCTTCTTTGTATTTGGGATTAAACTTGATGGCTTTATCCAGATAAGTGGATGCTTTGAGGAAACGTTTGCTTGTTTTTTCTTCAATTCCTTTCTGGAAATAGATTTCTGAACTGTCAATTTTTTGTGAATACAATTGACTGAACGCCATTATGCCAATGGCAAGCATGAGGGGGTTACGCATGGTACGGGATTATTACAATAATTATTCCAAGTTTTTTTAAGCTACCGGAATATTACAGCTGCTAACGCCGGTAAGTGGAAATTTATTTCATACAACTCCGCCTTTTTATCCACTGCTATTACTTCCGGGCTGGGATTAAATACAATGCCAGTGCCATGAAAATCAACGCTATCGCTGTTAAATACTTCAGCCCATTCCGATTTCCCATGCACTTTTATTTTCCAGTCCATACGCACCACAGGGGTTACATTAAGAATGATGAGCAAATCGTCTTTTTTATTTTTTCCTTTACGTTGGTATACCATCACTCCCTCATCACGATGGTTTAAATCAGTCCATTCAAATCCGCCCACTTCAAATTGCAGTTCATACAGGGCAGGCTGCGACCTGTATAAATGATTTAATGCCTTTACACATTCCTGCATTTTTTTATGCGGGGCAAATTCCAGCAGTTCCCAGGGTAATTCACTTTTATAATTCCATTCAGTTGTCTGTCCAAACTCATTGCCCATAAATAACAACTTGCCCCCCGGATGCGTAAACATATAGGTATACAGCAACCGAAGGTTAGCAAACTTCTGCCATTCATCACCGGGCATTTTATATATCATAGGACTTTTTCCATGCACGATTTCGTCATGGCTGAGGGGCAGCATAAAATTTTCATCATAAAAATACATCATGCTAAAAGTGAATTTATTCTGATGATGCCCCCTGAAGATGGGATCAAATTTAAAGAAGTCCAAAGTATCATGCATCCAACCCATCATCCATTTCATTCCAAAGCCCAAACCATCCTGGAAAGTAGGCCGGCTCACTTTTGGCCAATCCGTAGACTCTTCCGCAATGGTTTGCACATCCGGAAAATCACGGTAAATGGTTTCGTTTAGTTCTTTAACAAAGGCAATGGCTTCCAGATTGCCATTACCCCCAAATTCATTTGGCTCCCATTGCCCCTCAGCCCTTGAATAATCCAATTTTAAAATAGAACTTACCGCATCTACCCTGATGCCGTCAATATGAAATTTGTCAAACCAAAACCTGGCGCTGCTGATCAGGAATGATTTTACCTCTCCCCTGCTGTAATTAAAAATATAGCTGTTCCAGTCCGGATGAAAGCCTTTTCGCATATCTGCATATTCATAAGTATGCGTGCCGTCAAACATAAACAAGCCATGAGCATCATAAGGGAAATGCGAAGGCACCCAATCCAGCACTACGCCCACTCCTGCATTATGAAAAGCATCCACCATTGCCATAAAATCTTCCGGTGCACCAAACCTGGAAGTTGGCGCAAAAAAACCGGTACCCTGGTAGCCCCAACTTCCATCAAATGGATGCTCCATTACCGGCATAAACTCCACATGCGTAAAACCCATCCCGCTAACATAAGGCACCAGACGCTCGGTTATCTGTTGGTAGCTGTTGTACACTTCTTCATTGTTTTTATCCGGCCTCATCCAGCTGGCAAGGTGCACTTCATATACACTCCAGGGTGCATTTAAAGCATTGTTTTTTTTTCGGGTATCCATCCATTTTTTATCCTTCCATTGATATTGCATATCCCAGCTGATGGAGGCCGTCATTGGGCGTTTTTCCCAAAAATTGGCGTACGGATCGCCTTTATCCACCTTCGCACCCTTGAACCCTTTGATATGATATTTATAGGCTTCCCCTTTTTGAAAACCAGGGATAAATCCTTCCCAGATTCCTGAATTATCAAGCCGAACATATAAAGGATGGGCATCCTTTTTCCAGTCGTTAAAATTGCCAATCACACTTAGCTTGGTGGCATTGGGTGCCCACACCGCAAAATAATAACCCGGGGTATCCAATACCGTTAAGGCTTTGTTGCCAAAGAGCTCGTACCCGTTATATAAAGTACCCTGCTGGAAATTTCGTATATCCTCCTCTGTAAGTAAAGAGTAATTCCAGACCGGCTTTGTACTGTCAACAAAATTTATTTCTTCATATTTTTTAGTTGATGGTGCAGGCGTTTCTTTTTTCATGGTCAATTTTCTTTCCCCTGCATTTACCTTTTCCTCTATATTCTTATCTGTTACAGGAATACTTTTCGTTTCAGCTGTTTTTATTACCGTTTGTTTTTTTGAAGTTGCCATTGATATAATATGTTTGAAGGATGATGATACAAAAAGCAATCTTTGATTTAACGTAAATTTAAGTATAGTCTTTTTTTAAAAAGAAAATATTTCACCAGATTTAGTAAATATTTCATAGATCCCAAACCAACTAACTGTACATGAAAAAAATCACCAGGTACCTTCTTCCTTTTATGCTGCTCTTTGTAAGTTATGCAAAAGCACAAACTATTACCGGGAAATTATTTGACAGTTCCAGCAATAAGGCAATCCCTTTTGCAGTGGTGGCTATTTTAAAACCGGGTGATTCCATCCTGATAAAATTCGCCCGTACAGATAAGGAAGGAAAATTTCAATTAAATCATATCATGGCGGGTAAATATATACTGATGATAACCCACCCGGTATATGCCGACATCGTAGATGACATTACCACTTCGGCCGAAGGGCTGCAACTGAATACCCTAAAGTTCATTCCCAGGAGCCAGTTGCTGCAGGAAGTTATAGTAAAAACAGGCGGTGCCATTAAGATAAAAGGTGATACCATTTCTTACACGGCCGACAGCTTTAAAGTGAGCGCCAATGCTAATGTGGAGGAACTGCTGAAAAAACTACCCGGGATTACGGTAGATAAGGATGGCAAAATAAAAGCAATGGGCGAACAGGTGAAAAAGGTATTGGTGGATGGGGAAGAGTTTTTTGGTGATGACCCCGGTATGGCAGTAAAAAATTTAAGGGCAGATGCAGTAAAAGAAGTGCAGGTATTTGATAAAAAAAGCGACCAGGCAGAATTTACCGGTATTGATGACGGGCAAAAACAAAAGACCATTAACCTGAAACTTAAAGACGACAGGAAAAAAGGTTATTTTGGAAAATTGGATGCAGCAGGCGGGCCATTGAAAAATAATGACAACCGTTATAATACCAATGCCATGGTTAATGCCTTTAAGGGTAAACGTAAGTTCTCTGCATTTTTACTTAATGGCAATACAGGGCAGAATGGACTGAACTGGCAGGATAATGAAAAATTTGGCGGCGACAGAGGTGACGTTACAATGAATATGGATGAAGACGGGGGCATGATGTGGATGTGGCGTGGCGGTAACAGTGATGAAGAACCCAATGTGAACACTGAAAATGGTTTTATCTCCAACACCAATGCCGGTGCACACTATTCAAATAAGTGGGCAGATAAAAGGACACTTAGCTTCTCGCCAAAATATAACCGGCAATTGTATACCAATGAACAAACCAACTTTACCCAGCGGCAGGTTGGGGATTCCATCCTGAATGATTACTCCGCCACCACCACCGATGTTAACAGGTATAATTTAAAAAATAACTTCAGCTATGATATTAAATTTGATTCCAGCAACAGCCTTAAAGTTACCCTGAAGGCAAATTTTTATCATACAGAAAGCAGTGAAAACAGGACAGGTGAAACAAAAAGCAATACCGAAACCATCAAGAACAAAACAGACAGGCTGTACCAGCAAAACGCTGACAAAAACTCCCTGAGTGCCAGTGCCATATTCCGGCATAAATTTAAAAAAGAAAGAAGGACACTCTCTGTAAATGCAGACTGGAACAGGCTTAACACCGATGGCAGGAATTTCCTCCGGTCCAACAACCAATCTTATGTAAATGGCTTACCATCCTACAACCTGCAGCAAAACCAACTGCTTGAAGTGGACAAAACCACCCAAAAACTCACTACCAAGGCGACATATACCGAACCCCTGAACAAGAAATTTTCAATAGAACTTGGCTACGAGCTAACGTACTCTGCCGGTACCAACAACCAGCTTACACACAGCTACTCCCCGGTCAGCGGCAAGTATGATCATTATATTGACACCCTCAGTAATAATTTTGACCAGTTGATCGTAATCAATAAACCCAATGCAAAAATCAGTTACAACTTTAAAAAAATAAAATTCAATTTTGGCAGCGGGTTTGGATACACCCATTTTGATTTTAAGGACATTACCTATAACAAAGAATATAAAAGAGAGTACACCAACCTATTCCCTTCCGCCTCATTAAACTATACTTACAAACCAAACCACAGTATCAATTTTTCCTATAACGGCAACACTACACAACCTACCCTGAACCAGCTGCAGCCGCTAAGAAACAACAATGATATCTTTAATCAATACATTGGCAACCCAGGTTTGAAACAATCCTTCACCCATTCCTTTAATGTATCCCACAACTCCTATAATTTTATTAAAGACCTGTGGATGTACCAGTCATTCAACCTAAGCAGTACAATGAATTCCATTACCAACAGCCTTGTTATAAACCTGGATAGTGGTAAGACAACCATGCAGCCTATTAATACCAATGGCAATATCACTATGAATTTCTGGAGCGGGTTTGGATACAAAATTAAAAAGCTAAATATGAATATTAATTTTCAGCCCAATTTTAACTACTCAAAATTTGCTGATGTAATTAACGGGCAAACAAGTTTCGCTAAAACCTTTAATGGCGGAATGAGCATCTGGCTCAGTAAGTCAAAAGAAAAGAAATATGATATTTCCGTTGGCAACGATTTAGGCTACAACAGGAATATCACTTCACAAAACAACCTGGTAAACAGCTATTACACCAACACACTCAGTATCAACAGCACCTTGTATTACAAAAAAGTATGGTCAATTACATCTGACTATAATTTTTTTGCAAGACAAAAAACAGTGCAGTTCCAGGACAACCTCACCAACCATATCTGGAATGCAAGGCTGCAAAAAACATTTAAAGAAAACGAGTTCACCGCATATGTATTGATAAGGGATATCCTTAAGCAAAACATTGGTATAGACAGGAGTTATTATGGCAACACTACTTCTGAAGTAACGAACCAACGCCTTCGCCAGTACTGGATGATAGGCTTTACCTGGGATTTTAAGAATAAAAGCAGCAAGCCATCTCAAGCCCCAAATCCATAAGGAGAAAGCGGTTCAGGGAAAGGCAATGTTATGTTTGATATTTTAAAAAACACAAAAATGAAAAAAGCATTATTAATTTTTATAGCGGTTACCGTTTCTTATTTCAAGGCCGGGGCACAACAGTTTATTGATAAGGGGGTGATTGAGTTTGAAGTAAAAACGAATGTAAAGAAAACAATTGGCAATGGCATGTGGGCCGACATGCTGAAAGAAAATATGCCACAGTTTAAAACAGGTTATTACCAGTTCAGTTTTAATGGCAATAAAAGTATTTATACATTCAACCGTTGGGAGGAAGGGCCAAAAGTTCCTGAGTTTTTACGAAAGGATGATGAACAGAATATTTACTTTTTTGACCATGCCGCAAACAAAATGTACCAGCAAAAGGCCATTGTTGGTTCTAACTTTATGGTAGAAGACAGCATACCACAAATCAACTGGCGACTTACCAACGAAAGCCGCGTGATAGCAGGATTTAACTGCCGGAAGGCGGTAGGCAAAATAATGGATAGTGTGTATGTTTTTGCTTTTTACACAGAAGAAATATTGATCTCCGGAGGCCCGTGCAGTATTGGCGGGTTACCGGGTATGATACTGGGGATGACGATCCCAAGGATGTACAAATCATTTATGGCCACCAAAGTAATGACCAACGGGGTAAAATATGAAGAACTGAAACCGGTACCATCAAAAAAATACAGCAACAGGGCTTCATTAACCACCCTGGTTACGGAAAGAGCCAAAGAATGGAGCAGCGATGATGACGAAGACTCTAAAGCATGGAGGGACCAGTTTGTATGGAGTGCATTACTGTAGCTATTTCAACCAGCGAAAGAAAAACTTACTTTTTTTGTGTATCCATTTTTTGAAAAGGGCTCTTCATTAACTGCATAAAATCCTCATCTTTTTCATTCGGGTAATACCTGTCTAACCCATAGCGGATATCAGCAGGTGCCAGGTCTTTTAATGTACCCAGCAGCCTGTCCCATATAGAAAGTATGGCACCGTAGTTGCTGTCGGTATAAGGCTGCTGCCAGTGATGGTGCACTTTGTGCATGTTGGGAGAAACCAAAACAAAACCAAGTGCCCTATCTAACCATTTAGGCAAACCGATATTGGCATGCGTGAATGCGGTAGAAAAAACAAGGATGGTTTGAAAAATCATTACTGCATACATGGGGGCGCCGCTAACCAGTATACCCATAAAAAAGAAAACCCCTCTCAAGATACTTTCCACCGGATGATGGCGGAGCCCGGTTGTAACATCCACATTATTATCGGCATGATGGATCACATGAAAACGCCACAGTACCGGCACTTTATGTTCGGTGATATGCACCAGCCAACCGCCGAAAAAATCGAGGATAAAAAAACTAACCAGGATGGTTAGCCCAATGCCTGCACCCCACCAATAAACCAATCCAAACCGGTGATACAAACACCAGTCGCTGAGTTTAATAATCAGGATAGCGAGAAAAGTGTGGATGATAAGATGAATTACAGTGAAACTGAAGTTGACACCGGCATGGCGCAATTTTGTTTTTTTATAGTGCAGCGGCAGCAACGGTATGGCGCCCTCTAATAACCAGAATAATAAGAGGCCGCTTACCAGTATGGCCATCCGTTGCAGCGGGTGATGTTCTAAAGATTGAAAGTATTGAATGACGTTATTAAACATAGCATTCGTTTATACAAAAAGTTACAAAATCTCTTTACCAAAGAGATTACTTTCCTAATTCCAGCACTACAGTTTGATAGCTGCCAAGTGTAAAATCTTTCAAGGTGCCTTTTTCTTTTGTAACCACATTGGTGAAACTGCTGAAGCCATTTGTTCTTTCGGAAAAGTCCTTTATCGCAATCGTCTTTTCAGTTTTGGCCGTATTCATCACCACCATCACGGTTTGTTTTGCATCATACCGGAAATAAACATACACTCCGTCAACCGGAACATATTGCATCATTTTGCCGGTACTTAATGCAGTGGATGTTTTCCTGAAATCAGCCAATGCTTTTACATGGTCATATATGGCTTTGTCTTTTTCTGTTCTGCCACTGGCTTCAAATTTATTCACTTTATCACCGGGCCATCCGCCGGGGAAATCCAGCCTTACATAACCGTCACTGGGGCTTGTAAAACCTGTGGTTGCAAACTCAGAGGTATAATACAATTGCGGGATTCCCCTGCAGGTAAACAGCCAGCTTAAAGAGGATTTGTATTTATCCATGTTTTCCCCTACCACAGAAAAAAATCTTGACACATCGTGATTATCCAGGAACAATACATTCCTTGTTGGGTCTTTATATAAAAAGTCCTGAGCCAAAGTAGTGTATAAATTATTAACGCCATCAGTCCATCCAAAGTCTCTTGTCATGGCATCCTGTATGCCCCATAAGGCTTGAAAATCAGTGGCGCCCGGCAGGTTACTTTTAACAGGAATATTGAGATTGTTCTGAACGGCATATGCCTGGTTGGGCACACCATGAAACCAGGTTTCGCCAAAGATGGTGATTGCGGGATATTCATCTGTCATTGCTTTGTTGCAGCGGTTCATAAAGCCCAGGTCGTTGTAGATATAGGTATCAATTCGCCAGCCATCGATGCCAAATTCTTCTACTGTCCACAAGGCATGTTGTATCAGGTAATTGGCAACATAGGGATTGTTTTGATTGAGATCAGGCATCAGTTTATCCTGCCATCCGTCCAGTAATTTCTTTTTATCAATAGCACTGGCGTAAGGATCAAATGCCACCTGGTCTTTGTAAGTCGTTTTGGTAGGAGTTGGCCATTCGTGCAACCAGTCTTTCGTTGGTTTATCCAGCACGGTAATGTGATTTACATCCACATGATTATATATGGCATCCTGTATAATCTTCATTCCTTTTTTGTGCGTGGCATCAATAAGCTCCTGGTAAGCTTTTTCGCCCCCCAGCCTTCTGTCAATGGTATAATGGTCGGTAAATGCATAGCCATGCTCTGTTCTTTCGGGCCTGTCATTTTCCAGCACAGGATTGAGCCATAAGGTGGTAACCCCCAGGTCCTGTATATAATTCAGGTGATTTTGTATTCCCTTCAAATCGCCACCATGGCGGTTGAAAACGGTATCCCTCCTGAGGGACTGATCTCTCATCCCCGGGATGCGGTCGTTGGATGGATCGCCGTTGCTGAACCTGTCGGGCAAAATAAGATAGATGAAATCTTTGGCAGTAACGCCTTGTGCAAAATCAGTTCCCCGGTTTTTTCTTCTTGCTTTTATTTCAAAAGGGATTCTAAATTTACCATTTGGGCCGCTTGTGCTAATATTAATGTAAGCCATACCAGGACTGGTATTGGCCGCAATAGCCACATCAATAAAAAGATAGCGCTTATTTTCTACCCTGTTTATTTTCTCTATTTTGATACCCGGATAATTAATGGTCAGTGAATATTTATCCGGGAAGATGATTCCGCTGTCTGCATGCAACATCAGTTGTACCTTGTTCCATTTCATACCAGCCCACCAGTGGGTTGGATAGCATTTGGCATTGTACTGGGCAAAGGAAACAAATGAAACAAAAACCAAACAATAAAACAGGATGAATTTCTTCATGATAATTAATCTCTTTCTTTGATTAGAAAATAACATAGTATCGCGGCGATGATCATTAAAACGCCACCAATCTGTACAGCTGCCAGACGGTCGTTGTGCAAAATATTTTTCATGATCCAGCCAAAACCCAGTGAAGCCATTATTTCGGGAAGCACAATAAAGAAATTGAAAATACCCATATAAACACCCACTTTGTTTTCCGGCAATACACCACTCAGCATAGCATATGGCATAGACAGGATACTGGCCCATGCTATACCTACACCTGTCATGCAACCATACAGCATGTATTTATTTTCTACAAAGGATACACTGATCAAACCAACGGCACCAGCCAGCAAACAAACCGAATGGGTTAATTTTCTGCCCAACCTGTCAGCAATCAAGGGCAGAAAAAATGCAAAAACAAAAGTTACCACACTGTAATAAGCCAGCGTGAGACCGGCAAAAGCCACGCCTTCACTGTACAATACATCCGTTTCACTGGCAGCATGAAATACGTTCCTGGCTACTGCGGTACTGTAATAAAACCACATTAAGAACAAGCCGGGCCATGTAAAAAACTGAACGATAGCCAGAATTTTCATCCGCTTGGGCATTTGCATGATGGATTCGGTAATTTCTTTAAACCCGCCGCCAAAGCCTTTGTTAGACTCTTTTACTTTGTCTTTAAAAGTTAGGTCTGCCGGCGGATATTCTTTTGAGGTAAGCACAGTATATAAAACCGATGCCAAAAAGAAAAATCCACCCAGGTAAAAACTCCATTTCACATTGTCCGGTATCACCCCACTTGCAGCGGTATTGGAAAAATGAAAAATATTCCTGAAAATCCAGGGCAGCATGTTGGCAATGGTACCGCCAAGGCCAATCATTAAACTTTGCATTACGAATCCCTGTGTGCGCTGTCTTTCATTCAGCTTATCTGTAACAAAAGCCCTGAATGGTTCCATTGCTACATTACCAAATACATCCAATACCCACAGCAAACCTGCAGCAACCCACAATACCGG
>JAYVUL010000067.1:0-10859 GCA_043787935.1 Chitinophagaceae bacterium
ATTAACCTGCTCTTCTATTTTTGTTTCAATAAAATTCATCATTATTTTTTTACGGTATTTTTAATATCAGCCCATTTCCCAGCGGCTTTTACCCTCCCCTTTTCTATGTAAATAACCTTATCGCATTGTTCGGCAAACTGTTCCTCGTTGCAACTGATTAAAATGGTTTGCAGTGGTGTTTCTGATAACAGGTACTGTATGATGGATTGTTTTACCATTTCCCCTATGCCTTCGAACGGATCTTCCAGCAGTGCCAGTCTTGGCTTGTTGATAAGGGCCCGAAGCAACAATATTTTTTGAATGATATTTTTTGAGAGCCGCTTACCAATCGGGTCAAGATTGGTATTCAATCCGTCATCTAATCCATTCATGAAAGCCTGGAGACCTATTTTTTCTGCCAGGCGCAAAATATGCTGTGCAGAAATACCGGGGTTACCCATGGTAATATTTTCCATCAGTGTACCCTGGAAAATATCCTGCTGGTTAAGTAATATGCCCGTTTGCATCCTAAAGGAATCCAATTGGTAGTTGGACACCGGAATATTATTAATAAAAACATTTCCTGAAAAACGGTTATAAGCCCCGCTGATGAGCCTGAGCAGGGTGGATTTACCAGAGCCGGTGGGCCCCATGATACAAACTTTTTCATTACTGCCCACCGTTAAACTTACGTCTGATAAAACAGGCGTATCACCTTCTTCGTTATAAGCAAAATTTACATTACTCAGTTCAATAGATAAGCCCTTATCTTCAACTGGCAACATAATGGTACCCCCCACTTCTGTTGGCTTATCTGTTACCTTACCTAATTTCTCCACCGAGGTAAGTACATCATACACCGTATCCAGGTTCACCATTATTTTTTCTACCGAATTGATCACGCTGATGATAACTATTTCGGCAGCAATAAACTGCCCGATATTCAATTGCTGGTTTACCAGCAGGATGCTGCCCACAATCAGCATGGCTGCGGTAATCAACACCTTAAAGCTTACCAGGCTCCAGTATTGCCATAACAACACTTTAAAATGTGTGGTGCGATGGGTAAGGTAACCTGTAACCAGTTTGTCTGTATGCTGGATATTTAATGCGGTATTGCTTGAAAATTTGAACGATTTGATCACCCTCGCCATCTCCTGCAACCAGCCTGCAATACTGTATTTAAAATCGCTTTCCCGAAGGCTTGACTCCATTCCTTTTGCGCTGGTAAACCGAAGTATTAGGTATATGATCAGGATCAGGATCAAACCGAAAAAAATGAAAACGGGGTGGTAAAAGGAAAGCAATATCAAACCAAAAAATATCTGGATGGTGGCGGCAGGAATATCCAGCAATAATTTTGAAATCCCTTTTTGTAAAGAGACCGTATCAAAAAAACGGTTTACTAATTCGGGCAGATAATAGCGGTTTACAGATTGAAGATCCAGTTTGGGAATCCTTTCAGCAAACTCAAAGGAGTAACGGACAAATATTTTCTGCTGCACTTTTTCAATCAGCCTCATCTGGTTTACCTGCAACATGCCGTTTAAAAAAACGCCGAGTACCACTAAAATGATCATGATAACAAGTGAGGTAGAGATAGTGCCCCCCAAAACAAAGCTGATGATAGACTGTATACCGAGGGGTAATGAAAGCTGAATTAAACCATTCAAAATAGCATAAAAATAAACAGAAGAAATTTCATTCTTCTCCAGTTTGATCACCTGAAGTATGCGCCGGACAGGATTAGCAAAAATATTTTGTGTAGCAGTTGTTGCCATAATGAATTGGGTTTATTACTTTCAAAGAGAGTTCTGGTGAGGCAACACTTGCTGTTGCATTTTTACCGCCATATAACAAGGCCAAGAAAAACTGCTGCGAAAATAGCCGCAAAATTTTAAAATATTTTCCATACTGATTTATTAAGATATTTTTAAGAAAGCTATGACAATAGAATGACAATTAATACTGCTCAAACCATTGAAAGTTTTTTTGGATAATATTAGTCTTTTCTTTTTTTACAAAATTTAAAAAGGCCGTTGCTGCGGGAGAATGATTTTTCCCATTAAGCCAAATCAGGTTCCACACAGATTTAACAGGAAACCCCTTTACAGGGATAATTTGCAAATCGCCATTTTGCAATTCGTTTTTTATACCGATTAAAGGCATAATGGAATAGCCTAGTCCCGCTATCACCGCTTGTTTTACAGCTTCATTAGAAGTAAGCTCCATTTTTTTCCTAACGGGTAAATTATTCTTTTTAATAAAATTTTCCATTGTATGCCGGGTCCCCGAACCCGGTTCCCTGTAAATCAATGGTATGGTTTCAAAAATACTTTTATCATACATTTTATTCTTAAATTTATTTGTTGTACTGCTGATGAGGTATAATTTATTTTCCATCAGCGCCATTTTTTCAATTTTCAAATTATCCGGCAAAACAGAGACAAGCGAAAAATCAACTTCATTTTTTTCAAGGCTCTCCACTACCCTTGTTTTATTGGTAACGTCCATTTTCAATTCAATTCCCTCTTGCTGGTTAAGAAAACCACTTAAAAAGTAGGGCATAATATATTTACCGGTAGATACAACAGAGATTTTCAGCGTACCTGCCAACATTCCCTTGTGCGCAAGGGTTTTGTAATTGATGGCATAAAGCTGGTTCAGGATATTTTCAGCAGCACCGGCAATTTCTTTTCCAAAGTCGGTAATGAAAATTTTTCTGCCCACCAGTTCTGTAAGCGGAATGTCAAACTGGTTCTGAAAGTTTTTTAATTGAATGGAAACTGCAGGCTGTGTTAAATGCAGTTCTTCTGATGCCCTGGTAATACTTTGCGTTTGAGTAATTTTTAAAAATATCTGCAATTGATTAATAGTATAATTCATAAATTTTTTTTATGTTCATTATTGTAAAGATATATGATTTTTTATGAGTTAAAGGCTGCATTTTTGCCCTGTTAAAAAGATAAAACAAAAAAAATGACAAAAATTACTATTGCAAAAGGAGACGGCATCGGTCCGGAAATTATGGATGCCGTTCTTGATATTATTTTGGCAGCGGGTGCTGCAATTGAAACCGAAGAAATTGAAGTTGGGGAAAAAGTTTACCTGTCAGGCAATACTTCCGGGATTGCAAAAGAATCCTGGGATGTGATCAGAAGAAATAAAATTTTCCTGAAAGCACCTATTACAACGCCACAGGGTGGCGGGTACAAAAGTTTAAATGTAACAACAAGAAAGTTTCTTGGCTTGTACTCTAATGTTCGCCCCTGCATGAGTTTGCATCCCTTTGTAAGTACAAAACACCCGGTAATGGATATTGTGATAGTAAGGGAAAATGAAGAAGATTTGTATGCAGGCATTGAACACCAGCAAACGGATGAAGTGGTGCAGTGTCTCAAACTCATCAGCCGCCCGGGTTGTGAGAAAATTGTGCGGTATGCCTTTGAATATGCCAAACAGTATAACAGGAAAAAGGTAACCTGCTTCACCAAAGACAATATCATGAAACAAACGGACGGATTGTTTCATAAAGTGTTTGATGAGATAGCAAAAGAATACCCGGAGATAGAAAATGAGCACTGGATAATTGATATTGGTGCCGCTAAAATGGCTGATACACCCGAAATCTTTGATGTAATTGTGATGCCGAATTTATACGGAGATGTTTTATCAGATGTAGCTGCGCAAATTACAGGGTCTGTAGGATTGGCCGGGTCTGCAAATATTGGTGAAGAATGTGCCATGTTTGAAGCAATACATGGCTCGGCTCCCCGCAGGGCCGGTCAAAATGCTGCCAATCCCTCAGGGTTATTGCAGGGTGCAGTAATGCTTTTGCATCACATCGGCCAAACAGCAGTAGCAGAGAAAGTACAGAATGCATGGCTGAAAACGATGGAAGATGGCATTCATACTTATGATATTTTTAAGGAAGGCGTAAGTAAACAAAAGGTGGGCACTAAAGAATTTGCCAGTGCTGTAATTAATAACCTGGGGCAAAAACCGCTTCTTTTAAAAGCAGTTTCCTATAAAAACGGCACGGCATTGCAACTTCCCAAATACAAACGAAAGCCTGCGCAAAAAAAAGAACTGGTCGGGGTGGATATATTTGTACACTGGAATGGAACCAACCCTGATGAACTGGCTTCGTTAATAAAAAAAACAGAGCTTGAAAATCTGAAGCTCTCCATGATCACCAACAGGGGCATTAAAGTTTTTCCGGAAGGTTTCCCTGAAACCTTTTGTACGGATCATTGGCGTTGCCGCTTTAAGCCCGGGCAGGGTCTTACAATAACCCATAAGGATATCATTCAATTACTTACTAATTCCATTACAGAAAATATAGACACCATTAAAACTGAAAACCTGTACGAATTTGAAGGCATACCTGCCTTTTCATTAGGACAGGGACAATAAAAATAAAGCATTATGCAAATACAATTAATAGAAGGGCAATTCAGTGCTACAGATGCCCTCGGGATAATAACCAAAATGATTCACCTGAAAATTAAATTTCAGGAAGATAAGATCAAGTTTGCAGCCAATGAAGAAGACATTAAGATGAGGGAAAGCAGGATTAAAAAATTGCAGAAGGATTTATTTGAAGCCAGTAAGTTTATTGCGACCAAAGGAGAAAAAATTAACATCCGGAGCGAAATCAATTTATCTTAAATTATGACTACCAAATATCATCTTAACCTCATTCACGGAAAATTCTCTCCGTCAAGTGCCGGCGAAATGCTTTTTTCTCTTATCAGAAGTAAGATTCATTATCATGAGATGGAACTTTTCAGCAATGAGGAAAGGTTCTCCAAAGACCTGTCCAATTCAAAAATACGTATTGGAGAATTAAAAAATGCCGCCGCCTCTTTGAAAGAATTCATTGATGATGCCAAAACCCAGGACCAAAAGATGCAAATCAATGGCTATATAGAAATAACCCTGCTCGATGAGCAGGGTTAATTTATTATATTTTTGAAACCAGTTTATTCAAACAAATCTCCCTGTGGATTATCCTCATCTTTCTTCCTCTCCCATTCCATCTCTACACTTTTACTGAACTCTGTAAGCTTTGCCCCTACTGCCTTCCAGCCCATAACTTCTACCAATTTCACTACTTTAAATTTAGCACTCCTCACCAGTTGGCCACGACCGGTTTGTACTATTAATACCGGCTCTTCTTCCGTATTTACCATTTCAAGACGGTTATCCTTTCCTTCTTTGATAAAGAAATATTTATTGTGTAGTGAAGTCGTTTCAATCTTAAATCGCTTGATATTGAACTGCAGTTTTTCATTATCCAAATAAACGGCTGTTATGATTTTTTCCGGATGGTACTTTTCTATCAGCAATACTTTTTCTACATCAAAACGCTGAGTAAGCTCCTGGTCGGTAATTTCGTAGTTACCGTCATTATAAATAACCAATAACCTGTCTTCCGCATCAAACTTACCAAGATACAATCCTTTTTCCTCTGTTGTAAGCCTGCCAAATTTATCATCGAACCACAGTTTCTTGGCGTCCAGTGTGGACTTACCTGCTTCTTTAAACTTCACAGACTTGATGGGATATTTAGTAACGGTATTGCCAATGCTGCTGCGGCCTTTTATTTCCAGTTCTTCAAAATAAAAATCAAATTCTTTTTTCTTTGCATTGCAATTGGGGCTCAATATGATCTTTACTACTTCCGCTTCGCCGTTTGCATTGGCACTAAAATAATGCACCTTGCTTTTGTCTTCCCCTTTGGTAAGGTTGTATTCTTTGTCGCGGGTTATTCCTGTAACATTAAAGCGTTTGGCAAAGCTCACCCCCGACTTTCCATCTGCATAAATCATATTGTAGGTGGTGCGTTCATCGTTCTTTTGAAACACTGCAATATGAATAATGTCTTTTCCAATAAATGCTTTGTCAGCAACCTTTACCACTTTCATGATGCCGGCTTTGGTAAAGGCAATGATATCGTCAAAATCAGACACTTCAGCAATCAGTTCATCTTTCTTTAACCCGGTACCTACAAAGCCATCTGCATAGTTTACATACAGTTTGGTATTGGCAATGGCCACCTGTTTTGCCTGTATCGTATCAAACAGTTTGATCTCTGTTTTACGCTCCCGTCCTTTACCATATTTCTTCAGCAGGTTTTCGTAATAGGCGATGGCATATTCGGTAAGGTGTTCCAGGTCATACTTTACCTGCCTGATATCATCTTCCAGCCCTTTGATCTGTTCGTTGAGTTCATCAATATCCAATTTATAAATACGGCGCACCGGCTTCTCCGTCAGCTTTACAATATCCTCTCTTGTAATATCCCTCTTCAATTGTTTTTTATAAGGGCCAAATGCTTTGTCAATTGCTTCCAGCACTTTTTCCCAGGTCTCATGCTTCTTCTCTAATTCCTTATAAATTTTTTCTTCAAAGAATATTTTTTCCAATGAAGTATAATGCCATTTTTCCTGCAGTTCTCCCAGTTTGATCTCCAGTTCTTTTCGTAATAATTCTTTGGTATTTTCCGTAGCAATTTTCAGTAATTCGCTTACGCCTAAAAACTGCGGCTTGTCTTTCACGATCACGCAGGCATTGGGAGAAATGCTTACTTCGCAATCCGTGAAAGCATATAACGCATCAATGGTAATATCCGGCGATATGCCTGCTGCCAGTTCAATAATAATTTCAATATCGGCGGCGGTATGGTCAGTTACTTTCTTAACTTTTATTTTCCCCTGGTCGTTGGCTTTAACAATGCTCTCCATCAACTGCGTAGTGGTGGTACCATAAGGTACACTCCTGATCACCAGCGTTTTTTTATCCACTTCCTCAATGATGGCTCTTACCCTCACTTTACCACCACGCCTGCCTTCATTATAATTGGAAATATCCAACGTGCCGCCCGTCTGAAAATCGGGATAGATCTCAAATTTTCTTCCTTTTAAATATTTGATGGAAGCATCGATCAGCTCACAAAAATTATGGGGCAATATTTTTGTTGCCAGGCCTACTGCAATCCCTTCTGCACCCTGTGCCAGCAATAAGGGAAATTTCATCGGCAGGGTAACCGGTTCATTTTTTCTTCCATCATAACTCAGCGACCAGTCGGTTGTTTTGGCGTTGAAGGCCACTTCCAGCGCAAACTTGCTGAGCCTTGCTTCAATGTACCTTGAGGCTGCAGCGTCATCACCAGTTCTTACATCACCCCAGTTTCCCTGTGTTTCCACCAGCAAATCTTTTTGACCAAGATTTACCAGGGCATCCCCAATGCTCATGTCTCCATGCGGGTGGTATTGCATGGTTTGCCCGATGATGTTAGCCACTTTATTAAAACGGCCATCATCCATTTCCTTCATGGCATGAAGAATACGGCGCTGCACCGGTTTCAACCCATCTTCAATGGCAGGCACTGCACGTTCCAGTATCACATAGCTGGCATAATCTAAAAACCAGTTTTTGTATTGCCCACCTACACCGGAGTCGGTGTGCAGATATTCTTCTTTATTTGCTTTAGCCATAGTTAATTTGTTTCACACAAAGCGGGCAAAGAAAAACAATGCGCACAAAGTGCTCTTTTAATAGTCCCGGAAATCTGGTGTATCATAAATTAATTCAAATTCTTTGCTTTCTTCGTATTCTTAGTCCTCTTTGTGTGAAATGGTTTCAAATTTCATACAACTCCAGCGGCTGCCCACTGGGGTCGTAAAAAAAACAAAATTGTTTATCGGTTATTTCATCTATTCTAACTCCCTGTACCTCCACCCCGTTGGCCATTAATTCACTTGCTGCCGCAGCTACATTTTCCACTGCAAATGCAAGGTGCCGTAATCCTTTTGCTTCAGGAAAGGAAGCCCTTTCCCTGTAATCAGGAAAAGAAAATAATTCAATCTGGTATAAGTCGCCAATAGCCAGATCCAGCTTGTACGAATTGCGCTCTGCCCGGAAGGTTTCCCTGATAATTTTAAAGCCAAGTATCCCGGTATAAAAATGTTTACACAGTTCATAGTTGCCGGCAATGATGGCAATATGATGCACGCCTTTGATTTGGATTGGCATAAATTATTGTGCTTTAAATTTTATTTCAAAATCTTTCATGTTTCCAATCTTTCCCTGCACATCAAACATGTCCTGGGCTATCATCACTTTCAGCCGCCACAGCAGGTAAGCATCCCCGGTAGTCTGTTTGGCCTTGTTTAAAAAATGGTGAATGATCCTGGAAGCTTTCTGCCAGTCGGGGGTTATTATTTTTTTTAACTCTGCATCATAAAAATCGTAGTCGGCCTGTACCAGCTTTTTCCCGCCTTCCAGCAAACGAACGCCTTTGCTTTCATTACATAACCTGATCCATTCATCAGGGTCAACCTCAAATTCGCTTAACGTTATTTCCCTGGCCAGTTTTTTTGCTTTCAAAAATTCGCGGGCCGGAATCTCATACAGCCAGCCGGGATAAAAAATATTTCCTTTTTCATTGATAAAGGGAAGATTGTTAAGGTATAAAATAAATACCCTTCCGTGAAACTCTTTCATGTAGTTGAGCAGCCAGTAGTAGCCGCTTACATCATGTTTGTTTTGCGCTGCCCAGATCCAGATGGTTTCTGTTTCATTCCTGCGCATGGTTCCTACCAGTTCTGCAGCGGTTTTATAATCATCCGCTTCCCCATTGCCGGCTTTACCGTCATAATCTCCTCCAGATAATACCTCCTGCCACCATTTCCTGCGGGCTTCTTTCCCTTCGCCAATATAGATATTATTCAAAGGCCCAACGGCATAATCATCTATTATTTGTACTACTTCCCCTGCAAGGGTTTCGTCCAGCTCAATAGCCTGTTGTAATACTTTTACATCTGCTTCGTTAAAAACTATATGGATCATGATTGTTTCACACAAAGAGAGCAAAGAAAACAAAGCCCACAAAGGATCTTTGTTTTACATTTCCTTCTACCAAGTATGTTATATTTTAAATTGGTGTAAAAATCTTTTTTTTCCCTTGTATCCTTAGTCCTCGTTGTGTGCAATAAAATTTAGTCCTCTTTGCGTGAAATTAAATAATACACACAAGTGGTAAAAAAATTCCTCACCCACGGTATGGCACTGATGATAGCTGATTGCAGCTTCGGTTTCCAGCCAAACTTAAAGGTATAAATAGGATTTATAAAATAATGCGTTTTATTCGCCACTTTATAACCCGTATCCCCGGCAATCTTTTCAAACCGTTCTATTGAAATCCCTGTTTCTTTTATCTCTGCAAAAGCTGCCACATCCTGTTTGAATGTTTTTAATACCCATTTATATACCGGCATAGGCAGCAGATGAAAATAAGGCAACTTACTTAAAAATTTATTCGTCATCACCTGCTGGTGACCGCCAAAAGGCATCTGCCATGGTGGAAAGCCAAAGAAGATAACACCGCCGGGGTTCAGGAAACTTTTCATCCAGGCGATCAGCTTTTCCTGGTTGTGGATATGCTCAATCACATCTTTTAAAATGATGATATCAAAGGTTCCATTCAACTCCTGCTGTATATCCACTTTGTAAATATCTTTTGATACAAAACTGATCTGCCCGTTGTCCAGCTCCGCTTTCATAAATTCCCTCGCCAGTACAAGCCTTGGCTCATCCAGCTCCACTCCAACCGTGATACATCCTTTCTCTGTAAAAGCTTTCAGCACTCCTGCTTCTGCACAGCCAATTTCCAGCACCCGCATGCCGGGCTGTACAGGCTTATACTTTTCAATGAACGGCACAATATAACTCCGGGAGTTTTGCGCCTGCATTTCAAAATATCTTTTTTTATCGGCGTGAAATTCGAACATGAAGAAGGGTTCAAAAGGTTTAAGAAATTTAAGAGGCTTCAAAGGTTTAACAGGTTCCAAAGGTTTCAAAAGTACAAAGGTTTCAAAAGTGTTCGGTATCGCAACTTTGAAACCTTTGAAACTTCTTAAAACTTTTCAATTTTAACCCTCCACCAGGTCCAGTTCCACCCTCAAATTATCAATAATAAAATCCTGCCTGCTGGGCGTATTCTTACCCATATAATATTCCAGCAACTGCTGAATATGTGTTTCGGGCAACATCATCACCGGCTGCAGTTTCATGTCGCTGCTGATGAACCGGGCAAACTCATCCGGGCTTATCTCACCCAGGCCCTTAAACCTGGTGATCTCCGGTTTGGTACCTAATTTTTTTATGGCTGCCTGCTTTTCTGTTTCATCATAGCAATAGATCGTTTCCTGTTTGTTTCTTACCCGGAACAACGGTGTTTCTAAAATGTAAACGTGCCCATTTTTTACCAGGTCGGGAAAGAACTGCAAAAAGAAAGTCATCAGCAGCAACCGGATATGCATGCCATCCACATCGGCATCAGTGGCAAACACAATATTGTTGTAGCGCAGGCCTTCGTAGCCTTCTTCAATGTTCAGTGCATGTTGTAACAGGTTGAACTCTTCATTTTCATACACTACTTTTTTGGTAAGGCTGTAGCAATTCAGCGGCTTGCCCCGCAAACTGAACACCGCCTGTGTTTCCACGTTCCTTGCTTTGGTGATGCTGCCGCTGGCACTGTCGCCTTCGGTGATGAAGATGGTGCTCTCTTTTTGTTTTTCTACGATCTTGTCTTTATCCTTTCCTGCAGCCTCATCATTGTAATGAAACTTACAGTCCCTTAATTTTTTGTTGTGCAGGTTCGCTTTTTTCGCCCGCTCATTTGCCAGCTTTCTTATACCGCTTAATTCTTTTCTTTCCCGCTCATTTTGCTCAATGCGTTTCTTCAATGCATCGGCGGTGGTTGGGTTGCGATGCAAAAAATTGTTCAGTTCCTTACCTAAAAAATCGCCGATGAAATTTTTCATCGAAGGGCCATTTTCATACACTGTTTGCGAACCCAGTTTTGTTTTGGT
>JAYVUL010000068.1:0-3878 GCA_043787935.1 Chitinophagaceae bacterium
TCTTCCATCATGCCTTTCACATTGCTGTACGGCACATTGTCTGCATCAATCAGTACTGCAAGGCGTATATCTTTTTGTATTTCCATCACACAAGTTAAAACTTTTAAAATTAAGATACCTGCTGTTGTTTTTTATAGCGGCATCGTTGCGTCGCAATCACTTCCACGGCAAACCATTGGTCAACATTCCAGGCCATTTTTTTCATCATTGTATTACTAATACCTGACTGTATTATTACATAGCTTTGCAGCACATGACTATATTTGAAAACAACAGTAAAGTAATTATCACCTGCAGCAACCGCATTGCCCCCTACCTGCAAAAAGAAGTTGAGGCGCTCGGCTTTAAACCCAATCGTGTTTTTAAAACGGGAGTGGAACTCACCGGCAGCATGCAGGACTGCATCCGGCTTAATTTGAACCTGCGGTGTGCCAGCCAGGTATTATTTTCGGTAACACAATTCCGGGCCGCCAATGCAGATGAATTGTATAAAACGCTGGTTGAATTCGACTGGTCAACCCTGCTCAACGCGGATGGCTATTTTTCCATCACCAGCAATGTTGATAATGAAACGATCAACAATTCTTTATTTGCTAATGTAAAAGTGAAAGATGCCATCGTGGATTATTTCAGGAATAAAACAGGCAGCCGCCCCAACTCCGGATCTGAACCGGATAAAGCCGTTATTCACCTGTACTGGAAAGAAGACCTGGCAGAAATATTTGTGGATACTTCCGGCGAAACCTTATCAAAGCATGGCTACCGGAAAATTCCTGGCAAAGCACCTATGCTGGAAGCCTTAGCTGCAGCCAGTTTGCTGGCAACAAAATGGGACAGGAATTCTCCGTTCATCAATCCTATGTGCGGTTCTGCCACGCTGGCTATTGAAGCCGCTTTACTGGCCACCAACCGTATGCCAGGGCTGTACCGTTCTAATTATGCTTTTATGCATGTAGCCGGGTATCAAAATGAGATGTATCAAAGGGAGCGAAATAAATTGGATGCTGCCATCGTTGAAAAACCAGAACTGCAAATCTTTGCTTCAGACATCAGCAGCGATGCCATCAACATTTCAAAAATAAATGCAGGTGCCGCAGGTGTTGCCGGCCTGATTACCTTTGAAGAAGGTGATTTTGAAACCACCACGATTCCGGAAAATAAACCTGGCGTAATTTATTTTAACCCCGAGTTTGGCGACCGGCTGGGAGAAGAAGCGGCATTGCAGGCCACTTACAAACGCATGGGTGATTTCATGAAGCAAAAATGCAAAGGCTACACCGGGTATATTTTTACGGGCAACCTCGAACTGGGAAAAAAGATTGGATTGAAACCTTCAAGACGGATAGAATTTTATACCAGCAAAATTGACTGCCGGCTGTTTGAATATGAGTTGTATGCGGGAACGAGGGAGAAGGAGAAAAGTTAAATGGTTGAATAGTTCAATTGCTGAAAAGCCACCTGCAAACGAATACTCTAAAACGAGCAACGAGAAACGAGGAACAAGAAACAAGAAACAAAAAATAGAAGCCATAAATATGAAGGAACTTTTAACACAATATGCTGCGTATAATTTATGGGCAAACCAAAAAATAATAGATGCCATTACCTTATTGCCTGAAGAGCAAATCAACCAGGAAATAACCAGCAGTTTTCCTGGTATCTTCAAAACCGTGTTGCATTTATTTGATGCAGATACGATCTGGTGGCAACGCTTAAAATTACAGGAGCATGTTGAGGTGCCGAGCCAGACATTTACCGGCAATTTTGAAACGCTGCAAAAAAAATTATTGCAGCAATCAACTTTGTTTGAGCAGTGGGTAAGCAATGCCAATGAAAACCAGTTGCAGCATGTATTTGCTTACCAGCTCAACAAGTCGGAACAACACAAACAGCAGGTTTGCCAGGCTTTGCTGCATTTGTTCAATCACAATGCTTATCACCGCGGGCAACTGGTTACGATGCTGCGCCAACTGGGTGTTACAAAAATTCCTTCAACAGATTTTAATGGGTATTTGAGGCATAAGAAATAGTTCCCAAAAAAGAAAAGCGATACAAAATTGTATCGCCCCACTTATATAAAAAATATTCAGCTTACAGTAAAAGAATTACTCACTATCATACCCCCACTGCACCAATATGGCGCCCCAGGTAAAGCCCCCACCAAAAGCAGCGAGTACAATCTTATCCCCTTTATGCAATTGCTTTTCCCACTCCCACAAACACAAAGGAATGGTGGCAGCAGTGGTATTGCCAAAGCGCTGTATGTTGAGCATTACTTTTTCAGCAGGCAGCCCCATTCGGCTGGCAGTGGCATCAATGATTCTTTTATTGGCCTGGTGAGGTACCAGCCAGGCAATATCATCGCCGGTCAGGTTATTTCTTTGCAATAAATCATAGGCAGCATCCGCCATACCTTTTACCGCAGCCTTAAATACGGGTTGCCCATCCTGGAATACATAATGTTCTTTGGCCGCCACTGTTTCTGCTGTGGCTGGTTTTACCGAGCCGCCTGCTTTCATGTGCAGGTAAGCCTTTCCGCTGCCATCACTTTTCAACAGGCTGTCTAAAACCCCATTTTCATCAACTGACGGTTCCAGCAAAACGGCTCCGGCCCCATCACCAAAAATGATACAGGTAGCCCTGTCTGTATAATCAATGATAGCACTCATTTTATCGGCACCTACCACCACCACTTTTTTATAGCGGCCGCTTTCAATCAATGCAGCACCGGTGGTAAGCGCAAATAAAAATCCTGAACAGGCAGCACCGAGGTCAAATCCCCAGGCATTTACAGCACCTATTTTATCACAAATAATATTAGCAGTGGCCGGAAAAACCATGTCTGGTGTTACGGTACCACAGATCAAACAATCAATTTCTTCAGGAGAAATACCTCTTTTTTTGCAAAGTTCCAGTACGGCAGGTACTGCCATGTCTGATGTGCCCAGCCCTTCTCCTTTTAATATCCGCCGCTCTTCCACACCCGTTCTTGATTTTATCCATTCATCGTTAGTATCCACCATGGTTTCTAAAATAGCATTGGTAAGGCGGTATTCTGGAACATAGCCCCCAACTGCGGTGATTGCTGCCGTAATTTTTTGCATCGTCGGTTAAGTTTGAATTTCAGGTTTAGGTTGTTTATGTTAAAAGAAAGCAAAAGTAATGGAAATATAACAAGCGTCATTTTACCCTTGTTAACCACAATTTTTCTTATATTCGCCCTTAACTTGTGTTTACTATGTACGCTTACCTTCAGGGGAAATTCACTTTCAAAAATCCGGCCCAGGTATATGTTGATGTAAATGGTGTGGGGTATGAAGTAAATATCAGTTTAAACACATATGCCTTTATCCAACAATCAGCAGAAGGTAAACTGTACACCTATCTGCACATTAAAGAAGACGGGCACACGTTATTTGGTTTTTTTGATAAGGGGGAAAAGGAAATGTTTGTGCAGTTGATCAGCGTTTCCGGGGTTGGTGCAGCTACTGCAAGAATGATGCTGTCTCATCTTAAACCTGATGAAGTAAGCAGGGCAATCACACAAAGCAACATTAAGTTGCTGGAAAGTATCAAAGGAATAGGAAAAAAAACGGCCGAAAGGTTGGTGCTGGAATTAAGGGATAAAGTGGGCAAGGTTAGTGCAGACGTTAATGCTATCTCCGCAACAGGCAATAGTTTGCAGCAGGATGCGTTAAATGCCTTAATAGCATTGGGTATTTCAAAACAACAGGCAGAATCCTCTATACACAAAATTAACCTGGCACAACCTAACATTGATAATTTAGAAGAACTGATAAAAAAAGCACTGAAAGCAATTTGATAGAATTTTACTTTAACTGATTACCGGATGTTTTTTAAAAGAAAATTATTACCAA
>JAYVUL010000069.1:0-17719 GCA_043787935.1 Chitinophagaceae bacterium
TTGGCGCATTTGAGTGAACTGGCTTTAGGCGGCACTGCTGTTGGCACTGGCATTAATACGCCGGAAGGTTATAGTGAAAATGTTGCCAAACATATTGCCACTTTAACCGGCTTACCTTTTATAACCGCAGAAAATAAGTTTGAAGCACTGGCCGCACATGATGCGATTGTGGAAGCACATGGCGCATTAAAAACTGTGGCTGTTAGCCTGATGAAAATTGCCAACGACATCCGCATGTTATCCAGCGGCCCACGCAGTGGCATCGGCGAAATTTTTATTCCTGATAACGAGCCAGGTTCTTCCATAATGCCAGGCAAGGTAAATCCAACCCAGTGTGAGGCACTTACCATGATCGCCGCTCAGGTTATGGGGAATGATGTTACCATTGGTATTGGCGGCAGCAACGGCCATTTTGAACTGAATGTATTTAAGCCGGTAATGATCTATAACTTTTTGCACAGTGCCAGGCTGATAGGTGATGGTTGTGTTTCTTTCAATGACAAATGTGCCATTGGGCTGGAACCTATTGAAGCAAATATCAAAAAGCATGTTGACAATTCACTGATGCTGGTAACCTCACTCAACACAAAAATTGGTTATTATAAGGCCGCGGAAATAGCACAGAAAGCGCATAAAGAGGGAACAACATTAAAAGAAATGGCAGTAAAATTAGGCTATGTAACGCCGGAAGAATTTGATGCCTGGGTGATACCGGCCAATATGGTTGGCAAAATTGATTAGAATGCAAACGCTCCCTAAAAAGGAGCGTTTTTTCAATACTAAATAATCCTTCATATCATGTATCACCGTTTTATGATAGCGACGGCCAGGGTATAAGCAATATTACTTATAGAATTTGTATGGTATCAGTGTCCTTATTCTGTTGCTTCAACGCTATTGCTGCCGCTTGCAATCACAGTGGGTTTTGCCTTTAAACTGGAGCTAAAAATAATATAGGGATACCAGCAGGAAAAATATAGTCGTTTTATTTGCAGGTTTTTTAAACCCAGATTTTGCCGTTGGTTCACTAAAACAAGAGTTAACGCCTCAATGCCTTAATTATTTCATTCTCATTTTTATTTTATACAATAATCAGGAATAAAGTTCGTTCCCTTACAATATAAGGTATCACCTTAAGCATGATACTGTAATCCTTACCAGTTTAATCCAAAACATTTTATGAAAAAGACTATAGGCTGTTTTTGTAAAAATGTTTCCTTATGCCTTACCTTTCTATTCCTGATCTCCTTCAACTCGAATGGCCAAAGAAATTCATTAATAGGCGCTGGTAACAGTTATGTAAACACCACCAAAAAATCAACCGGGGGGTTTGTGCAGGTGGGCGACACACTTGAAATCAGGACGAATTATTTTTTTGGTAAGAATTATAACGGCAATCACCTTTATCAAATCAGATATTTCGATAGTATCCCCTTGAAAACTACCACTTGCACCGGGGGAGGCAATAATTCGCTCCGGCTCATAACAAATGAAGGACTTAATGTAAAAAGTTATACTCAAACTGCTAATGATGACGCAGCCACGTACAACCTATCCCCCGCACCAGGCCAATACCAGGTACGAATAAATATTGGATCATCCACAAGCCTGCCATCCGCTGTCAATACCGGGAGCCTATCGGATGCTACCGGTGCAGGCGATGCGGTAATTGGAACCTTTAAGCCCAAATTATTTGGCGGATTATTGATTACAACAGCTTTTAGGGTAAAGGTTACCGGTAATGCAGGTGACACTATTGTGTTGGCAGCTGCTAAACTGGTGTATAGAAAAACATCTGGCGGAGCCGACACCGTCATTACTTTAAATCCGTTCAAAATATTAATCAGCAGTGCCGTGGCACCGGTGCTTTGCGGCAATGCGCTGGGGATTAATTTATCTTCAGAATATAAGGGAACATTTGATAGTGGTATAGTATTGAACAGGGCTGCATCTCCAACCTATTTAATTCCGAGTTACGACTATAAAAACAATGTATCCCCAACTGTTTCTGTAAGTGATGGCTCCTATGCTGTTGTTAATAACACAAGCCCCCTTGGCAGTATTGCTGTTAATTCAAGATTTCAGCCCTTCTGCACCTCTTCCCCTGCTGTACCCGTAACTGATAGCTGCAGAAACCGCATGCATGGAGGATTTTGGGAAATAATGGGTGACCATACCGGCTCCGGTAATTCCAAAGGAAATAGCCCCGTAGCTGCAGGCGTTAAAGGTGGTTATATGCTAATGGTGAATGCCGACGTGGTAACAAGCGAAGCCTATCGCCAGGTGGTAACCGGCCTGTGCCAGGATACCTATTACGAGTTCAGCGCCTGGGTGAAAAATATTTGTAAACGTTGCGCTATTGATTCTAACAGCACCAATCTGTTTTCGCCGGGAGTGTATCCCAATCTTAGTTTTTCAATAAATGGTCTGGACCTATATTCTACCGGCGAGCTGGATACAACAGGCTGGATAAAAAAAGGTTTTGTTTTTAAAACCGGGCCCGCACAAACCACTGCATTAATCTCCATCAGGAACAATGCTTCAGGGGGCGGCGGCAATGACTGGGTGCTGGATGATTTATCGATTGGCACCTGCGGCCCAACGATGAGCCTCAATTATATACCTATTTTCTTAGGATGTGGAAATGGCACATTAGTGACGCTGGCAGATACGGTTAAATACAGTTTCAATCCCAACTATTCCTGGTATAAATGGGAACGAAGCACCGATGGTGGTGTTACCTGGGGTACTCCCCCGGTACCAACCACAGGATTAGCCACGCCAGTATTGATCAATGGGCAATACCAGTATGTTACCAACTATCCATCTTTCATTGCCCACACTTCAGACAGCGGGCATTTGTACAGGATTGTGGTGGCCAACAGCTTTGCTAACCTTAACAATGCTTCCTGCTCTTTTACTGATGGCAATTACACATTCCTTAAAATAATTGACTGTGGTAAAATCCTTAATACTAAACTTATTTCGTTCACCGGCAGGCTGCAGAATAATAACTCTTCCATACTCAACTGGATTGTTTCGGATGAAACGGGTATTGTAAAATATGAAGTAGAAAAAAGTGATAACGGCAACAATTTTACAACCATAGGAAGAGCGGATGCCACAAACAGCAGTACATTACTTGAGTATTATTACAAAGATGAAAACAGTATTGCTAAAAATATTTATTACCGCCTTAAAATAATCTCTAAAAATGGATTGCATCAATATAGTAATGTTATTTTGCTCAGCCAATCTTACCAGTTCCAGGTGAGTTCATTGCTTAATCCATTTACGGATGCTATCAATGCAACCATCATACTGCCTGAGGATGGCGCCGTAGAAATGATATTGATGGATAACTATGGAAGAAAAATTAAAAGCGAAAACATCAACTTATATAAAGGGTTAAATAAAATATCATACAGCGGCCTGGAAAATTTAAGCAGCGGCATTTACATTATTGTATTTGAAAACAAGGGAGCGCAGGTACAGAAAAAGTTGACGAAAATAAAACAATAAATCATTCAGGATAAGTTCATCTTCCTGATTGATTATTAGTAAGGGATTTCCATCAGTTTATCAGCAGTTCCCGAAAAGTATTTTATTATTCTCTTACCACTTTTGTAAGGAATGGTAACGACTTTCTATTGGATAGATACCAATTCCCGTTTTTATTTATTATGATGAAAAGCCCATTGTCTTCTGCTAATGCATTGAAATTATTACTTAATAAATTAAATGCTGCAATGTTGATATTAAAAATAGAATGATATCAATAAAACAGGTTATGATTCGTTTTTTCTTCAATACTTTTTGGAAATAAGTATCATGACACCTGCACATCATCATTGACCACAGCATTCGTTTCCCCCATAGCATTTTGCTTTGCTGCATCATCGTGGTGCCTGAAAAAACGTTTTTGAAAAACTAAAATGCTGATCACACCGGTGGAGATGGCTGCATCTGCCAAATTAAATATTGGCCTGAAAAATTCAAATTCTTCGCCACCCCAAACAGGCACCCAATTAGGAAAATGGGTATCTCTAATAATAGGGAAGTACAACATATCCACTACTTTCCCATGCAAAAAGCCTGCATAACCGTGAGCAGGAAATATTTTGGCGAGAGACATACTGCCGGGAATGCTTTCCTCAAATATCATCCCGTAAAACATACTGTCTATAAGGTTTCCCAATGCCCCTGCAAATATCAATGCAGCACATATAATAAAACCCCGGTGGTATTTTTTTTGAATAATACTTATTAAATACCATACCCCGAAAATTACAGCACCCAGCCTAAACAGCGTTAGTATCATCTTACCACCGTCGCCACCAAACTTCCAGCCGTAAGCCATGCCTTCGTTTTCCACAAAATGCAGGCGAAACCAGTTACCAATCACATTGTGGTGCTCATTAATATAGAAATGCGTTTTGATATAGATCTTTAAAGCCTGGTCGGCCAACACTATTAATAATATGATGAGTGTAATATTTCTTGCCTTCATAATGGGCGCAAAGATAATTGAATAAAAGGTTCAGGACGTTTGAAGACGTTTAAAAGGTTTAAGACGTTGCAGAAATTTAAAGCTCGAGGGGTATTTCATATAAAAAAGCCTTTCCCATTCACCATTCACCTCCTCACTCTTCAAAATAAACCCGCTTTACCCGTTGGGATATACCAGCTAAAATTTCATAAGCAATGGTGCCGGCCCATGCGGCAACATTTGTTACCGGCAATGATTCTCCAAACACGATTACCATATCGCCTTCTTTTGCATTGATGCCTGTGATGTCCAGCATGGTCATATCCATACATACATTACCTATAACAGGCGCCGGCTTCCCGCTTACCATCATCTTTCCAATACCATTACCCAGTTTACGGGGATATCCATCTGCATAGCCAATCCGCACAGTTGCAATCAGAGAATCCTCTGCCACCATACCAGCCCTGTTATATCCCACCGATTCTCCCGCTTTCACTTTTCTAATCTGTGCAATGGTAGTTTTTAATGTAGTTACGTTACTTAACTGGCTTTGCATAGATGCGTTGCTATCCACACCATAAAGGCCAATACCCAGCCTCACCATGTCATACTGAAGTTCGCTATGCCGGATGATCGCAGAAGTATTGGCTATGTGCCGGATAAACGGATAGTTGATTACCTGCTGCAATTCACTGCACCATTTTGTAAAACATTCTGATTGCTGCTGGGTAAATGCGTCGAGGCCTGCATTATCGCTTGCTACCAGGTGAGAAAATACGGATTGCACTTTTAGCCTGTGGGAAGTTTGTAAAATATCTTTCAGCATCGGGATATCAGCTGCCTCAAAACCCAGGCGATGCATGCCGGTATCCATTTTAATATGTACAGGAAAATTTTCAATCCCCGCCAGTGTGAGATAATTTTGAAATGATTGCAGTATAGGAAACGAATACAATTCGGGTTCGAGGTCATATTGTACTATCACATCAAAAGAGGCGTCTTCAGGGCTCATCACCATGATGGGTAATGTAATACCAGCCTTCCTTAAGGCTACGCCTTCGTCTGCAAAAGCCACAGCCAGGTAATCTACTTTATGAAACTGCAGCAGGTTAGCAATTTCAAAACTGCCGCTGCCATAACTAAATGCTTTTACCATGGCCATTAATTTTACTCCTGGTTTTAGCAGTTGCTGGTATTTTTTTAAATTACTGGTAATGGCAGCCAGGTTAATTTCCAATACCGTCTGGTGTACTTTCTCTTCCAGCAAATGGCTGATCTGTTCAAACTCAAATATCCTGGCACCTTTTAATAAAATGGTTTCGTTATTAAAATGAAGTGTATAAAAATGCTGTTTAAAATCGGCGATGGAAGAAAAGAAAAATGACTGCTGTATATTTTTAAAAGCCAATTGCTGTTTAAATATTTCCGGACCGATACCGATAAAACGGTTGATCTTTTTTTGCAGTAAAATAGCAGCAATATCTGTATACAATACTTCGCTGCTTTTGCCGGATTGCAAAATATCACTCAATATCAAAGTGCGTTTGGAGTGCTGTTGTTGCTGTGCCAAAAAATCCAGTGCAATAGTGAGTGAATTAACATCTGCACTATAGCTGTCATTGATGATGGAGCAGTTATTGGTTCCTTTTTTCAGTTCCAGCCGCATTTCAACCGAACGCAATTGCAGCATGCGTTCCTCTATCTGTGCGTCATTGATATTTAAATACAATAACACACACCAGCAGCTGATGGCATTTTCAATAGAAGCATCATCGGTGAAAGGTATGCTTAGTGCCACGTGCCTGGCAGTTGATGTTTGCTCCCTGTTATGAATTGTGCCTTTTTTTATTGGGTTGTAGTCAGCAATAATGTTAGTGACACTGGCTTTTTTTTCAATAGAAATTATCCGCAGTGCAGCAGTTTCCTTTTTTCCCCAGGTAAAAAGTTGCAGGCTGCCATCCGCTCTTACATTATTTGTAAAAGTATTTACCGCTTCATTGATATCAGGATTATCTGTATTATAAATCAGCAGTTCACTTCGCACAAATAACCGGAGCTTTTCATTTATTTTCTGACGGATGTTTAAAAAGCCTTCGCTGTGTGCTTCTCCAATATTAGTGAATACACCAATGGAAGGGGCTATCATTTTTTCGAGTTGCTGCATTTCATCCGGCTGGGAAATACCTGCTTCAAATATGCCGAGTGTATGATTGCTGTTCATCTGCCACACGCTCAATGGAACCCCTATTTGTGAATTGTAACTTTTAGGGCTCCTTACAATGGCATAATTTTCATTCAGCAGCTGGTATAGCCATTCCTTTACAATCGTTTTACCATTGCTCCCGGTAATACCAACCACCGGCATCTCCATTTTTTTCCGGTGATATGCCACCAGCAGGTGCAGGGCCTGCAGCACATTTTTCACCTGCAAAAAATTTGCCCCGGTAAAATCTTTTACCTCACCAGGATCAAATGATTCATCCACCACAAAATTGGTTACTCCCTTATTGTATAATTCAACAATAAATAAATTACCGTTTCGCCTTGGCCCGCCTAATGCAAAAAACAACGTTTTTTTTGGAAACAGGAGCTTGCGGCTGTCTAATAAAATATAATCAACAGGGGCATCTTCCTGCTGCTGCAGGTATACTGCATTGACGATAGAAGCTATTTGTGAAATGGCGTACAAATGGTATGTTGATTTATAAAAGCCAGGTAATAAAATGTACCGCTGAAAAACAATAATTTATTTTTCCATTCTCAAATTACTCACATCATACCGTGAATATTTCCTTTTTCTTCTCCACTGGTAGATAATAGCAAACAAACCAACCAGCAATACCGGTAAAGCGATGTTGATTGCCTGCCACCAACTTTTTTGATCTTCCGTTTTTTTCTTGTCCAGCAGGCGCAGTGTATACGTTTTTCCTTTAGCTTCTGCGAGCCCCGAAGGGTTAATAAGGTAATCGAGGCAGTTTTGCAAAAAATCCCTGTTGGCAAATTCATACTGGTATTGGGTTCCCGCGGTATACCTGTTAACGCCCATGGGTATCGGTTCGCCTTTGGATACGCTGTTCAGCACCATGTCTCCATCAGATACCACAATTATTTTGTTGTTGATATTGCTTTGGCCTTCAAATGACACATGGTATTTTGCAAGGCTGTCCTTCATAGCTTGTGACAAGCGGTTAGCAAACAGCGAACGGAATTTACCTTCCAGCAATACGGCTACCGGAATATTCGCTTTTCTGAATTTTTCATCTTCGGGGGCATTGATATTTTCAGCTCCGCTGATTAAGGCAGGTGTAGCTATCATTCTTGAGTTTGCGGATGAACTAAGCAGTATTGTTTTTTGAATTCCCTCTGCCTCCACCGTATCAATAGAATTTACAAACTGCCCTGCAACCAATCCCAAATTTTTATTGATCGCATGGTTTGACTTCGTTTCAAAAAGCGGAAAGTAATTCCAGTGCAGGTAATCCATCTGGTCTTTGCCATTGGTTACAAATGGTAAAAAATCACATTGCAGGTCCATCACCAGGTCACTGTTGATTCGCACGCCATACCGGAAAAGCAAATCAACCAATTGCAGATTCCTGTCGTAAGCTACTACCTGGTTACTCATACTTTTCAGGCTGTCCAGTTCTGCTTCCAGCTTGTCTATAAACAAAAGCAGTTTTCCCCCCCTCATTACAAACTGGTCAATCTTTAATTTTTCCTCATCACTGAAAGCCAGTGTGGGCTTTACAATCATCAGGGTTGTAAAAGTGTCTGGTATTGCAGGCTGCGTATTGAGGTTAAAAGTAAATACGTTGTAATCCTTTTTTAAAGTATAGTTAAACAAATCGTAAGTACGGATATCATCTGGCCCCAGCTCGCCATTACCCGCAGCATAGGCAATCATTGGCTTTGATGGCTGCACCAGTTTATTGATGGCATCTGCAAATTTAAACTCCATCAATGCTTCTGCATTATTTAATTCCGCAGGTGTAATCAACGATTTATTGCCTGCATATAAATTCACCGGAAGTACAGCATCTTTATAATGTACCAACGCAAAGGGATACACTAGTTGCTGCTGTTCGCCTGCTTTTAACTGCGATTTTAAATTGATGGCATACAGGCCCATGGAAGAGAGAGAATCTCCATATTTTATATCTGTGCCTTCCATCACCTCATCAGGCGATATAAAATTGTATTGAATTTTATTGCCTGCCAGTTCTTTAAACTCCTGTAATATTTCACCGGTGCTGTTAGCCAGTTTCTTAAAGCTGCTGGGAAATTCGCCTTTCAAAAAGATATCTACCTGAATCTTATCATTTAACTTTCTGACTATTTTTTTTGTGGGGGCAGATAGGGTAAACCGTTTTTCATTGGTAAAATCTATCCGGGTATGGTAAATGGAAGCCAGCCAGTTGATGAGTACCATTGCCGCAATTGTAATGGGCAGCCACAGTTTACTACTTCCTATTATATTAACCGGCATTTTCATTGTATTAATTATTTGCTATGTTATTGGCTCATTTTTTTTGAAGGGTTTTTACAGTAATCAGTAAAAACAAAAAAATGATGCTGAAGAAATAAACCATGTCCCGGCTGTCCATAACGCCACGGCTGATGCTGCGGTAATGAAAATCTATGCCTGCCATTTCAATATAGTAATCCGCTTTGCCCAGGAACAGAGGCAATTTGCTCACTGCATCAAAACCAAAATACAACAAGAGGCAGGAAAAGGTGCTGATTAAAAAAGCTACAACCGCATTGTTGGTAAAACTGCTGCAGCACAGGCTGATAGCGGCAAACACAGCAGCCAGCAAAAACAACCCGGTGTAACTGCCTGCAATACCGCCACCATCAATGGCGCCATTTGCACTTAGGGTTTTAATGGTAAAAATATAAATGAAGGTGGGAACAATCACAAATAACAGTACCAGTAAAATAGCTGCATATTTGCCCAACACAATTTGCCGGCAGGTGATTGGCCTGGTGCGTAAAATTTCAAATGTGCCACTTTTAATTTCTTCAGATAAAGAACGCATGGTTATGGCCGGAACCAAAAAAAGAAGGATCCAGGGAGCCAGTTCAAAAAACTTATCGAGGGTGGCATAGCCAAAATCGAAGAGGTTACTGTCTTTCAATACAAACAGGAACAAACCATTGACCAGCAAAAATAAAATGATGGCAATATAGCCGGTGAGGTTGCTGAAAAACTGGTGCAACTCCTTTTTACAAATACTCAGCATATTTTTATAATTGCTGCAATTTACTATTTAGGTGATTATAAAAAATTTGTTTCCCCTTTTGCCCAAATATTTTATAAATTTAAGAAGCAATTAAATAAGTAAAAAAACACTTCCCTATTTCCCAACTTATTATGCATGAGAAAATTTTCACTCTTTCTTTTTACTTTTTATTTACTCAGCAGTAGTGCAAAGGCAGATTTCAATATCTGGGGTTCGGCCATTTATTTGAATGTAAATGGCAGTTCGGGGTTTTACAATACACAAAAACTTTCTGGCCTGCTGGCCATTGGCAGCAATACTTTTAGCGGCAACCTTGGTGTGTTTGGAAAAACAGCGGTGCATTAAAAATACTGGGTGCAGAAATCAATACCGGCAAAAGTAATGGTACTACAATTTGCAGTGGCAGCCTTTATTACATTGTATACAGGCAGGGTAACAGACCCGTTTCACCTGTTTTTTCAAGTTTTAATTTAACACCCTATTGTTATTGCAGTGGCACTATTTTCAGCGGTTGCGGAAATGGGGGTTGCAGCAGCAGCAATGATCAAAAACTGCAGAATGTAAACCAGTCGGTTGACCTTACCAGTTTTGAAACCGGGGAGTACACCCTGGAAATATTTTACAGGGCCAGTGGCGATAATACCGGAACAAACTGCAATCAGCAAGTACAGGATAATACCGCCAATGCAAACTATACGGCCAACTTTTCCATTACTTCCCCCTTGTCTATCAATATGGTTTTTCTGAACGGTATTGCTACCGAAAATGACATCAAAGTAAAGTGGGTAGTGCAAAACGATGTGGCCATTACAAAATACGAAGTGCAAAAATCTGATAACGGGCTAAATTTTACCCCTATCCAGGACATTCCTTCTAATCAAAACATTGGCAGCAACACCTATTTAATAAGCGATGGAAACCCTATAATTGGCACCAATTATTACCGCATCAAATCATACAATATTAATAATACCGTTAACCTCTCCGCTGTATTCAGGATCTATTTTGGCAAAGTGGGCAATACCATTTTCATTTATCCTAACCCATCAGGGCCAGAATTAACGATAAGATTAGCAGCTGTAAAAAAAGGTAATTATAAAATGAGTGTATTTAATACCAATGGCCAGGCAATTGCCACCATGCCCTTTAATCATGACGGAGTTGATAAAACAGTGAGGATAAATCTGCCGGTAACACTGTCAAGGGGGGTGTATCGTCTGTTTATAATTGATAAGATACAATTTTACAAACAATCCTTTTTAGTGAAATAGCTATTTGCCTAAAAATCAACCATTACCCATTAAAAAAAATTGAAAAAAAATTTCTTTTGTGCAGCACTTTCAAATAAGTGGTTGTCATAATGGTACTAAAACGCTTAACACAGATAGATTTTTACATTCGTTGTTTACCAAAACCGACTGCAAAGTCCCCCGAATCGGGGGATTTTTTATGGAATATAGCCTCCCGCGAATCTCTTCAATTAAATTTTATTTATGAAAAAAATCATCCTGCTGGCTGCTACAAGTATTATTTGTATCCAGTTAATTGCTCAATCCAACAAAAAAAATCCAGCCCCACCCCCTCCTCCACCTCCATCTGCAACATTTATTGCCCCACCACCACCGCCGCCGCCTCCACAGGAGCCTGCAGAATTTACAGCCCCAGTAATAGCAAAGGACATCCCTGCCCCCCCAAAGCCTCCCCGCCCGCCTTTTCCACCCAAAGCGCCGAAAAAACCAAAAGAAAAAGTAAAGTTTACTGCGCCGGTAATAGAGAAAGATAAAGAACCCTCATAAATTTCATAAGGCCCGTCCCAATAAAACGGGCTTTGTTTTTTATACATTAATCCGCGGGGTTAATCAAAGGGCTGTTCTTTTGTTTGCCCAATATACACCAAGCAAAATAATCAGCAGGCAGCCTGCCTGGCTCCAGCTAAAATTTTCTTTAAAATAAACACCCCAGCCAATGGCGATAAACGGGATACCATAGGTGACCATGCTGGCAAAAATACCCCCGGCTCTTTTTACCAGCATATAAAACAGGATAGTGGCAATGGAAGTGCCCCCCATCCCTAAAACCACAGCTGCAGCAGTACCTTTAACCACCTGGTGATTGCTGAAGGGCAAGGCAAAAAAACCCGAATAGATTAAAATGCCTAAGGCAGGGATGGCACTTAAGGTAAGGGCAACCGCGGCAATTTGAAAGGATGGGATTTGAAGCAGGTATTTACCTACCATATTTACATTTATACCATATAATATGGTTGCCAGAACTACAAATCCCACATATACCAGGTGCTGTGTTTCCTGCATGTGGCCCCTGGCAAATAATAGCAACACACAGCCAGTGAAAGAAATAAGTATACCAATAACTTTGTTGGCGGGAGTGATTTTATTGAAAAATATAGCCCCGGTTATTATTACAAAAATGGGTGTAAGTGAATTCAGCGTGCCTGCCAAAGAACTGTCAATACCTTCTTCGGCAATACAAAATAAAAAGGCAGGCAACAGGCTTCCCAATACCCCTGATAAAAAAACGACGGGGATTTTATTGGAAGGAATTGCCAGAAAAGACCGGACCGCAACAGGTAATAGTACTATACCAGCAGCCACCATCCTGATGGCCGCTATTTGGTAGGGGCTGAGCAGGTTGTCTAAACCAATTTTCATTAAAATAAAACTACTGCCCCAGATAGCTGAAATAGCAGCAAAAATTAACCAGTCAATTACTCTTTTACTCACACTGCAAAGTTGTTATTATTAAATTGAAAACTAGTTTCAATTAGTAAGAAACTTTATTATATTGTGTAACATTTTTAATAAATTCTACATCAAACGCTTAACCTTAAAACTATTATTATGGGAATCTTAAAAGAATTTAAAGAATTTGCCGTTACCGGCAGTTTAGTTGACCTGGCCGCAGCGGTTGTAATGGGTGCAGCCGTGGGCAAAGTTGTTTCAGCATTTATTGATGGCATGGTAATGCCAGCGATTGGTATGCTTACCGGCGGAGTTGACTTTAGTAAATTAGTGATAACACTAAAGGATAAGGTGGATGAAGTGAAAGATGCCGCGGGTAAAGTAATTACTCCTGCTGTAGAAGCGGTAACCATTAAATGGGGAAACTTCATCACTGTTTTTATTGAATTTTTGATTGTTGCTTTTATCGTTTTTATAGCCCTGAAAGCAGTGAATAATATGAAGAAGAAAAAAGCAGCAGAACCTGCAGGCCCATCCTCTACTGATGCATTGTTAATGGAAATCAGGGATTCCCTGAAAAAATAATCTCAAATACAATCTTTTTTGAGCATTGTTAGTCTTTATGGCTGCAATGCTTTTTTGTCTTATTAATGCATTTGGAGTACCTGGAGGCAGTGAAAATTAAAATAAACAGGAGCATATTTATCTGTCATTATACCAAGCCATTTAATACGTGCGAAACATATGCCGGAAGATTGGATCTATTCAGTATTGAGAAAAAAGGGCCCGCAATATGAGGAAATGTTTTTTGCTAATCTGCTGAAAACGAAATTTAATACCAGACTGGGTACTTCAATCAGTTTAGATATAGTATATGATGATGATGTGATAGGTAAAACACAGATAAAGTAGGTATTGGGACTAGGCCTTACTCTCAAGTTATAAAGATTTCTGTTTGTAAAGGCTATTTCTAAAAATATATACTATTTTCGCAGCGGCTTCCAATATAGGAAGTCGTTGTTTTATTAATATAACCAAACTAACATGAAAAGAATTTTGAGTTTGATGGTTCTGACCTTCATATGTTTTCAAATAAAGGCACAGGATGCTTCAGTAAAAGAAATGCAGGCTTCCGCTATTAAAAGCGTATCCGCTGATACTGCCAAAAAGCCAAATAAAAATGGCTGGATACATGGAGCCAACATCAGCTTTAGCCTTACCCAGATTGGAAACAGCAACTGGATCGCTGCCGGGGGAGACGATTTTTCTTTATCTACAGCCGCATCCATCAATGCCTATGCCAACAGAAAATGGGGCCGGTATACCTGGGATAATGTGTTAGACCTCAATTATGCCCTGATCAATACCACTTCACTGGGGGTTAGAAAAGTGAACGACCGCCTTGATTTTATTTCTAAATTAGGCTATAAACCAAAAAAATGGAAAACCGTAACCCTTACCGGGCTTGCCCAGCTGCGCTCTCAATTAACCAGCGGATATGAATATGATTATTTTGGCACTAGCCAAAAAAGAAGAAATTCCGGTTTTTTTGCACCAGCCTATATCGTTGTTGCCCCAGGTGTTGAGTGGAAACCCAATAGCTGGTTTTCATTATTTGGTTCGTTAATAGCAGCCAGGTGGACAATTGTTTCTAATGGTGCCTACAGCTATGCCAGCCAGGGCGGTATTTTTAATGGCCACGTAGAAACGCCATTAGCCACTTTATATGGTGTTGATCCTGCAAAAGGCAACCGTGGTGAGTTTGGTGCTTTTGTAACTGCCAACATTACAAAAGATATTCTCAAAAATGTAGCTTATTACAGTAAACTGGATTTGTATTCCAACTATCTTAAAAGTGCTTCAAATGTAGATGTATTCTGGACCAACCAGTTTAAGGTAAAACTAACCAAATGGCTAAATGTGAGCTATAATTTAGATATGCTTTATGATGATGATGTAAAGAACCCCGCAAACCCTTCAAGTGCTTTAGGTTTGCAGGTATTATCCACATTTGGAGTGGGTGTAGCTTTCAAAATGTAATTCTCAGCTAAGTTTTAATACATTTGTCCTCCCCCGGTAATTCGGAGGAGGATTTTTTTTACCACTAAATTTCTATTGACATTGAATACCGCTTCCTACCAGATAAAACTGGAGCAGTTTGAAGGCCCGTTTGATTTGCTGTTGTTCTTTATTGAAAGGGATGAACTGGATATCTATAATATTCCTATTACAAAAATCACCAACGATTTTTTGGATTTCATCCACCAGGGCGAAAGGCTGAATATCGAACTCAGCAGTGAGTTCATTTTATTCATCAGCACCTTAATGCGTATCAAAGCAAAAATGCTGATCCCCCGCAAAGAACTGGATGACCAGGGCAATGAAATTGACCCAAGGCTCGAACTGGTGAGCAAGATATTGGAGTACAAGAAATTTAAAGAAGCCTCTGCAAAAATGGCGGAAATGGAAGAGGTACGCATGCTGATGTTTAAAAGGGGTAACCTGCAGAAGGAGTTGTCTCAGATTGGCGAAGAAGCAGGCGAAGGAACCGAGATACAGGCTGTAACGCTTTTTAAGCTGATGAAGGCTTTTGAAAAAGTTATTCAAAAACTTCACGAAAGAAATAATAAGCCGGTACACACCGTGGTGCAGTATAATTATACCATGGAAGAAAGCCGGGATTATATGCTTTCGCATTGCCGCACTGAAAAGACATCCTCATTCGAAAAAATATTTGAGATTTGCCAGGACCGGATCCATGCACTGTTCCTTTTTTTGAGTTTACTTGAACTTTCACAACAAAAATATTTGATCATTGTAACCGGTGAAGGGAAAAATAATTTTATTGTTGAATACAACGAAAACAGGGAAGAGGATACTTCAGCACCACTCGACTATAATGAAATGACAAGTTTTAAATAGCAGTTCTTCTAATCAAATCAAAATGCAGCCTGCTTTGGTGCTTTTGTAAATTTACGCAATATAAAAACCAGGGGTAATTAGCTCTTCCAATTACACAGTTGCCGGATAAAATAATAAGTTGTACTTATGTGGTTATATTTTATTTTTAAAATTACTGCATGAATACTGTTGTTATTGAAAAAAAACGCATTGATATTCTAGATGCCTTAAGAGGGTTTGCCTTGTTTGGCATCATACTGGCCCACATGAACAACCAGTATTATGCAGGCTTTACACCCCCCGGCCACGATAACATGGCCATTAAGAATAGTGTTGACGGCGTGCTGCAAATGATCCATGATATTTTCATCTTTGGAAAATTTTACACCATCTTTTCTTTCCTGTTTGGATTAAGTTTTGGCATTCAGATGCTGAACGCTAAAGAAAAAGGGAAGTCTTTTTTAGGGAGATTTGCCTGGCGCCTTGCATTACTTTTCGGGATCGGGTTTTTAAACCATATCCATTACCGTGGCGACATCCTTACAATTTATGCAGTACTTGGTTTTTTTCTGTTGCTGTTCCATAAGGCCGGAAACAGGATGTTATTATTCTGGGCATTCTTCTTTATCCTGAACATGCCGGGGTTTATTTTTAAATCGGTGGATTACTTTAAGAGTCTGAATAAGCCCGCTGCTTCCCAAACGCAACCCGCCGGATTACCTGAAAGCATTGATTTTAAAAAAATGCAGGAAGACGCTACTGTTTACTTTTCTATGGTGAAGCAGGGTGATTATACCGGAATCATCAAAACAAATATTACCAAAGAGTTTCAAAACAAGTTGGGCTTTCAAATTTATTCCGGGCGGTTGTTTGTAACGATGGGCTTATTCATTCTTGGGCTTTATGTGGCCAAAAGAAAAATTTTTGAAAATATCCAGCAGCACCTTAGCGGGATTAAAAGATGGCTGTGGTTTACTGCCATATTTTGCATGATTATGCTTATCGTTTATTTTACATTTGGGGAAAAATTATTTCAAACAACCGGTTTATTGAGTTTAGCATTATCCTTCCTGGCAGATGTCTTCAGCCCTGCCTTAAGCATGGTGTACGCAGGTTCCTTTATTTTAGTATTCCAAAAAACGGCATGGGAAAAAAGGCTGGCCGGCCTTGCTCCTCTTGGCAGAATGGGATTGACTACCTACCTGGCACAAACTTTTTTTGGTGTGTTTATATTCTATGGCTATGGCCTCAACCTGCTGGATGTAATCGGCAACAGTACGGCATTTGTTATCGGTATTGTTTTTTTTATTGCCCAGTTATATTTCAGTAAATGGTGGATGAGGAGATACTACTATGGACCTTTTGAATGGGCATGGCGCTCGTTAACCTACTTCAGCCTGCAGCCCTGGAAAAGGCCATTAACAGAAAACCGTTCATAGTTTTGATGCCGCTGCTTTAGGCAGGTATTGTTTAATAGGATATGGATGAAAAATCCATTTGAAATTGTAAAATATTTCAATTAAAATAGTAATACATTACAAAAGAACCGATCAGTATTTTTTTTGTATCAAAATAAGCCCGGTGCCACTTGTACTCATTTTATTGATTGTGGTTGGAATTTTAATTTTGCTTACTGCACAATTTAAGATCAGCCCTTTTATCGGATTAATCCTGGTGTCCATCCTGGCTGGCTTCTTATTGAATATGCCGCTGGCAGGTATTGTAAAGTCTTTGCAAAAAGGCATTGGTGATATGCTGGGCTCTATACTTATTATTTTATCTGCCGGGGCAATGATTGGAAAATTGGTTGCCGAAAGTGGCGCTGCAAAAGTAATTGCTGATACCATTATGCAGGTTTGTGGTGAAAAATATTTGCAATGGGGCTTGTTAACTGCAGGGTTAATCATTGGCATCCCTTTGTTTTACAATGTGGGTTTTGTACTGGTGGTTCCGGTTATTTTTAGTTTGGTATACCAGTACAAATTACCTGCAATGTATGTTGCTATTCCTATGTTAGCCTCCCTTTCCGTGGCGCACAGTTTTTTGCCACCGCATCCATCCCCTGCATCATTGGTGGTTGCTCTAAACGCCAGTATGGGAAAAACTTTTTTGTATGGCATCCTCGTTGCTATTCCCGCAATCATTTTGGCTGGACCACTGTTTTCAAAAACCTTAAAAAATATACAACCCAGGGGGCCATTGGCCCTGGTGAGTGAAAAAGCAACAGATTATCCCATGCCTGGTTTTATTAACAGTATTTTTTCGGCTATGCTACCGGTATTTTTATTGGGTACCACAATGCTGTTAGCCTTTTTATTTGCAGAACAATTGCAGTTAACTCCATTTGTCAACTTCCTTAACGAGCCGGCTGTATTAATGATGAC
>JAYVUL010000070.1:0-2321 GCA_043787935.1 Chitinophagaceae bacterium
CAGGCAACAAAAGTATTGCTGCAAGCAGGGCTGGACGTTGAAACAATCGGCTTCAGTTCCGGGGCTCGACCCAGCAATGAATCCCCTGCCTGCAGTAATACTCGAACGTAGCACGTAACACTAACATTACCTTTATATTCATAAATTTTATTTCCATGAAGTCATTTTATCTTTTCTTTATTCTGATTGCTTCCTTCCAAATCAATTCTTTCGGTCAATCATTATTTAAGCATGGGAACCTTGAAGTAACAAAAAATGGACATTATCTGCAATTTGCAGATGGAACCCCCTTCTTTTGGCTGGGAGATACCGGTTGGGAATTATTTCACCGGCTTACCCTAAGTGAAATAAAACAATATCTTGATAACCGGGCGGCAAAAGGCTTTACGGTAATACAGGCAGTTGCCCTGGCAGAATTTGATGGTTTGCGTAAGCCAAATCAATATGGCGAATTACCGCTAAAAAACCTTAACCCTGCAACGCCCAATAGTAAATACTTTACAGTAATTGATAGCACCATTCACATGGCAAGGCAACGAAATTTATTTGTAGGATTATTGCCCACCTGGGGCGATAAGGTTACAAAATTATGGGGCGAAGGGCCGGTAGTTTTTGATAGCATCAATGCTTATGCCTATGGCAAATGGATAGGCAGCCGATATAAAAATGAACCTAATATAATTTGGATACTCGGCGGCGATAGGCCAGCAGTAAGAGATAGCAACGACTGGCGGCCTGTTTGGCGGGCTATGGCAAGGGGTATTATAGAAGCCACCAATCATCATTGTCTTATTACCTACCATCCATGGGGCGGCAATAACTCTACCTCGCAATGGATACACAATGAAGCCTGGTTAAATATAAATATGTTTCAATCCGGCCATGGTGGCGGACATGATGTAGCTTGTTGGGATTTAGCTCTACGGGATTTTAATTTCACGCCTTCAAAACCAACGCTTGATGCAGAACCCAACTATGAGGACCATCCTGTTAATCCCTGGCCAAAATGGAATACAGAAAATGGATACTACCGGGATTATGATGTGCGCAAACAATGTTACCGTTCTGTTTTTGCCGGAGCCTGTGGCGTTACATACGGGCATCATGCAGTGTGGCAATTTATGAATGCAAAAGAAGAAGCCATCAACTATCCTGACAGGGGATGGATAAATGCGATGGACAGGCCGGGTGCATTTCAGGTAGGATACCTCAGACAATTAATGGAGTCAAGGCCCATGCTGAATCGCATTGCGGATAATTCAATTATTGTAAAAGGGCAAGGTGAAAAAGGAGAACACATAGAAGCATTTCATGCAGCTGATAGAAGTTATTCCATGATTTATTTGCCGGTTGGTAAAACGATAACCATCCATGCTGCCAATTTTCCTAAGCAAATGATAGCATGGTGGTTTAATCCAAAAGATGGCAGTTGCCAAAAAATTGATGGTATAGAAAAAAAGGATATCATAGAATTAACTTCACCAACAATTGGTATTGAAAATGATTGGGTGCTTGTAATGGATGATGCGGCCAAAGGTTTTAATGCTCCCGGGAAAAAGTAATATTGCTGCAAATTAAAAATATGGGTGCTGTAAAAGCTATCGGGGAGTATAAAAAAATGAAAGCTGATTCTACTCATTTCTATATTGATTGGATTTTTATGAATTTCATTGCGGATCAATTAATAAACCTAAATATGCCGGTATGAAAGGACAAATGATGCATTACCCACTTACCACTAATACCATAATTGAGTTTGGTAACAGGGTATTTCCTCATAAGGAAATTATTTCAAAGCTTCCCAATGGTAGCCGGCACCAGTATAGTTTTCACGATATGTATCGCCGCTCAAAAAAGCTGGCGCATGCATTGGTACATCAATTAAATATACAGCCGGGGGATAAAGTAGCCACCTTTGCCTGGAACCATTACCAGCACATAGAATTGTATTATGCCATTCCCGGTGCAGGTGCTGTTTGTCATCCGCTAAATATCCGGCTTTCCGGCGATCAGGTTGAATACATTGTAAATCATGCTGAGGATAAAGTGATTTTTATTGATGTAACCCTTGTCCCTTTTTTTGAAAAAATAGCTGCACTTACACCGTTGGTTAAATGGTTTGTATTGCTGAATGGCCCAGCCAATTTTGTTACAACTTTACCCAATACCATACACTATGAAACGCTGCTCGCCAATGCTGCTGATGATTTTGAATGGATGGAAGTGGATGAAAATGAAGCCTGTGCTATTTGCTATACCAGCGGTACAACAGGGGCACCCAAAGGTGTTGTGTACAGCCACCGGAGTGTTTATTTGCATGC
>JAYVUL010000071.1:0-61040 GCA_043787935.1 Chitinophagaceae bacterium
TATTACAAATCTTAAGAAAGTTTGTTTGAAAACGAAAGATAAAAAATTCAGGTTGCAGATTGGCAACGGCATCAGTTATCCAGGTAAACTTTTTTGTACCAAACCTCAAGGCTGAATAAGGTCCACAATATTTTCGCTCTTTTTTCAGCAGATATTTTCACCGTGTCGTGCAGTAAGGAATCAATAAAACGCCCATCCAAAAATTGTTTGCTGATGCTGCCGGCAGCACCCAAATAATCAAAAAGGATATCCTTCAATTCATTTTCTACCCAGTTTTTTAATGGGATTTCAAAACCCCTCTTCGGCTGATTAATTAATTTATCGGGCAAATATTTTTTTGCTAATTGCCTCAGCAGGTACTTGGTAGTTCTGCCTTTAATTTTATAGCTATCTTTCATCCCGGGGGAATATTCGAGCAGCTCCCTGCTTAAAAAAGGGCTGCGCCCTTCCAGGGAGTTGGCCATATTTGCTATATCCATTTTAACCAGCAAATCGCCAAATAGCGTGGTATTAAAATCCATATTCATGATTTTTTTTAACCCGCTGATATCAGCCCCGGCAATAACGTCAAAATCGGCCTGCATCATGGCAAGATAATTTACCGGGGGATGTATGATATTATTCTCATAGTCTTCCATGATATCAACCCCGGCAGACAAATAAATATGCATACTGTCTTTGGAAGCCAGGGAAGCAAGGCGGTAAAGGTAGTTATAGGTTGATTTTTTATTACCCGCCGCAGGCAGGATATTTTTTGCCAATCCGGCAGCATTTTTTATTAACGCGTTGGGTTTAAAAAAATCATACTGGGCAAAAGGCACATAGCGCCTGTAGCCACCAAAAAGTTCATCCGCCCCATCACCATTTAAAATTACGGTAAGGTGTTTTTTTGCTTCTTTACTTACATAGTAACTGGGTATTGCGGAGCTGTCGAAAAAAGGTTCGCCGTAATTACAAAGGATTTTTTCTACATCATCTTTCAGGCTGTCAAAACAAATTTTTATCTGGGTATGTTCAGTATTGTACTTATCAGCCACCAGCTTTGCCAGGGGTGCTTCATCATATTCCCCGTCAAATGATACCGTGAAAGTCTTTAGTTGGCTATTGTACTTGCTTGCAATGGCTGTTACCAATCCGCTATCGATGCCACCACTTAAGAAACTGCCTACTTCCAGGTCAGAAGATTCCACTCTTCTCCTTACTGCCTTATGCAGGTAGGCATCTGTTTTTTCCAGGCTTTCTTCAAAGCTGTCGCTATTTTTCCCTTTATATAATTCATTGATATCCCACCACCTGGTTTCCCTGCAAACTGTGGTGGTGCAATCAATCAGCACATAACTGCCGGCATTTAATTCTGTTACATTTTTATAGGGAGTAAGCTGTTTGTAAAAAGAGCCGAGCCTGAGATAGTGATATATATTTTCGTTTGCTATTTGCAGTGGCAGCAATCCTTTCAGGCAATTTAACTCGCTGGCAAACACTATCTTTTCGCCATCATTATAAATATATAAAGGCTTTTTCCCTGCCCTGTCTCTTGCAATAAATATCTTCTTTTCCTTCCTGTCATAAATGGCAAACACAAACATACCATCCAGGTAATCCAGCATTGCAGCACCATATTTCCTGTACAGCAGCAGCAATGTTTCCGTATCGGATGAAGAATGTGTTATTATGCCAAGTTCTTGCTTTATTTCACGGTGGTTATAGATTTCGCCATTAAAAATAATGGTATAGCGGTCATCCAGGTGCATGGGTTGCCTGCCCCCGGCAATATCAACGATGGATAACCGGAGGTGGTAAAAATCAATATTATCTATTGCAAAGCCATTCTGTTCATCAGGCCCACGATGAAACATATCCTGATTGACCTGTTGATAGGATATTTTAAAATTAACTGCACCGGCAATGCCACACATAAGACGCAAAAATTAGTAGGAGCAAAATAACTGCATATTATTGAATGGCAATTGATATTTTAAGATAAATTTGTCCGAATCGCTATTTCCGGTCAGCAGCAAACAGACTTTTTGTACACCAATGGGGTTAACAGACATCATATTATTTCCGCTATATGTACTTTTTTTCAGTTTACTTTCTTCTGCAGGAAGAAAGCGGCTGGAAGACCCTCTTTTAAAAAAATATCATCACCGGGGATTTTGGATAAAAGTGTTCAGCGCTGTTGCTTATATCATTTTCAGTGTATATCTTTCTAAAGGGGATTCTACTTTTCTATATTATCCTGAAGGGATGAACATTACCAGGCTGATCCTGAAAGATTTCACCAATATTAAATTGCTTTTTATTTCTGGTAAAGATTTTGACCAGAATTTACTGGCCGATACTTTTAATAAGGGCTATTTTGAAAGTGAGAGCAATTACTTTGTCACTAAACTTGTTACTTTTTTTTCGTTCATCAGCTTTGGCAGTTACAGTGTTATCACGCTTATTTTTTCCATGATTTCTTTCAGCGGTGTATGGCGTTTATATAAATTTTTTTACGAGCACTATCCCAATCTGCACAAGCAGCTTGCCATAGCCATTATTTACCTGCCCACTTTTGTTTTCTGGAGTTCGGGTATATTAAAAGATCCGTTATGCACCGGTATGCTAGGTTGGTTTACTTATTCGATGTACAAGGTTTTTATCAAGAAGGAAAGCATCATAAAAAATAGCCTGGCCGCTATACTATCTGCTTATATATTAGCATTGGTAAAAGCATATATTTTGATTTCTTACCTGCCTTTTTTTATGCTTTTCATTGTACTGTCTTATTTAAAAAACATCAAGGCTTTTTTTGTGCGCATGATATTACTGGCCGTTATTACAGTTATTGCCATTGGTAGTTTTTTTGCAGTAGAAGGAAGGTTACAGGAAGAACTTGGCGGACTTGCCTTAGGTAAAATAACCGAGTCGGTACAAAATACCCAGCAGAATTTTATGCGTATTTCTGATCTTGCAGAATCCTCTTTTTCATTGGGGGTAGAATTTGACGGGAGTGCCGGCAGCCTCCTGAAAATAGCACCTGCAGGCATTATTGCTACACTGTACCGGCCTTATTTGTGGGAGTCAAAAAAAGTATCCACCTTATTGTCTTCTCTTGAAAGCCTTGCGTTGATGTTGTTTACCCTCTATGTTTTTTTCAGGGCAGGCCCGTTTACATTTTTAGTAAGTATCATAAAAGACCATATGATCATGTTTTGCCTTTTGTTTTCTCTAACGTTTGCCCTGTTTGTGGGTGTAACTACACTCAACTTTGGTACACTGGTCCGTTACAAGATTCCCTGTATGCCATTTTATATTATTGCCCTGGTGCTTATATTACAAAAGCACAAAGAAAAATAATTAAAAACTGCTGCAGAAACTGAGGCTGAGATGGAGGAAGGCTGATGTGCAGGCAACAGCATTAAATACCTGCCGCTCTTTTTGCTTTTACCGATGTAAATAACGGGACATCTGCAAACAGACTATTCCGCAGGTGAAAGCCTGTAAAGCTTCGCATACGGGATACCGGAGCTGTTAACCTTGTGAGGATAGTGGATGGATTGGCAGTGAAATCATTTCGCAATGCATCCATAACAGGCCACAGCATAAACTGCAGCTTTTTGGCCTTATCTGTTTTTTGGTATACTATAATTATACCCGCCAATGCCAGCAGGAAACAGCAATAGTTTGCCCATGCCATTATTTTATAATTAAACTTCGAATGGTGGATATGAAAACGGTTGCGTATGTAATAATACATCTTCCATGCAGTACTGTAGTCCCAGTCTTTTTTAAACGCAAATGCAGCCGCAGGATGATAATGAATACTGGACGCAATGGTGCATACGGGTATTTTATTTCGCCTTGTTATCCGGTAATAGTACTCTGTTTCATCTCCCCACAAAAAAAGATTCTGCTGGGGTACACCTACCCGTTCTACAATATTCCGGTGTATCATGGTGCCGTTAAAAGGATGACCAATGCCATTTATAATGTTGCAGGGTACTTCATCAATACTGGTAAAATTTTTTGTTTTCCATACAAAGGTTTTTTTATTATCCTTGTCTAATACAGCACAGTTGCGTAAAAACAGCCTGTCCAAATCCGGGGCTAGTATTTTCTCCAGGGCATCTTGCTTGGGATACCCATCATCATCCATACACCATATCCAGGAGTACCCGTTTTTATATGCCCACTTAATCCCTGTTTCAAATCCACCGCCCGACCCCATATTATCCTGGGTAATAGAAAGTAAATCTTTTTGCGACAGCAGCCATTGGCCAGTACTATCTGTGCTGCCATTATTAACCACCAAAATAGCATCCGGTTGCTGTGTCTGGGTTTTGAGTGCAGTAATGCACTCTTTAAGGAGTGAGAGCCGGTTGTAAGTTACAACAACGGCTATTATCTTTTCCATAGGGTTAGGTTTACAGGATTATCGGTTACTACGGTATATAACGAAACCAGTAAGGGGTTATTGCACTGTAAAAACTAAAATTCAAACAGGCATTAAAATTTTAAGGCGGTGTAAATCGATGAAAATACACACCATAGCCAGGCGAAAATCAATGTAATAACCTGCTGTTAAAAATTGGAAAGGGGATACAGATTGATGATATTATTAACTTATTTAAGGCATTCCGGTGCCAATATTCACGATATCAAATCCAATTCTCCTGGCTTTACTGCAGGCCCGGCTTCGGGCAAACAGGCTGGCAGTTGATTGTACATTTGGATTCATTATATATACGCAGGAATATTCAATAAGGCCAAACGGCTGTTAAAACCATTCTGTATTTGAAAACACCGGTGAGGGAAGGCCAGCATTTACACACTCCAGATACTTTTTAGAAAATTCCAGTGCTTCGCCAATTACATGGTGCATATCCATGTAGCGGTAGGTGGCAAGCCTTCCTAAAAAAGATACCGACTGTTGTTCAGCAGCTTTGCTCCTGTATAATTGCAATAAAGCAATATCACTGGTTAATCTTTTTGGATAGAAGGGAACATCGCTTTCAGTAGTTTCCCTGCTGTATTCTGTAAAATAAATTGTTTTATCATGCTGTTCCCAGGGCGTAAAGTGTTTATGCTCTGTTATCCTGGTAAAAGGCACATCGGCATCGCAATAATTCATTTGCGTAGTGCCCTGAAAATCGCCATCAGCATATCCTTTTTCAAAAACCACGGTCCTGTACCCCAGCCTGCCATATTGATAATTAAAAAAAGCATCCAGTGGCCCGGTATAAAACACATGGCTGTATTTGCTTATGTCTGTATCTGAATCATATTTTTTATTAAGTGTAACATTGATTGAAGGATGGTCAATCATTTTTTTCATTACGGCAGTATAACCCGCTGGAGGTATCCCTGTATAGCTGTTGGTATGGTAATTATCATCATAATTAAAGCGCACAGGTATTCTTTTTAAAATAGATGCAGGTAGTTCCGATGGTTCGCAACCCCATTGCTTTTTCGTATACCCGTAAAAGAAAGCGTAGTATAACTCCTTACCAATAAAACGCAGGGCCTGCTCTTCAAAATTTTGGGGGTCGGTGATGTTATTACATGCCAGCGTTTCCAGGAAATCTTTTGCTTCCTGCGGCGTAAAGCTTTTATCAAACAACTGGTTAATAGTATGAAGGTTTACCGGCAGCGAATAAATTTTGCCCCCGCTCCTGGCTTTTACCCTGTGAACATAAGGTTTGAATTCGGCAAAGCTGTTCACATAATCCCAGATTTCCTTTTTATCCGTATTAAAAATATGGGGGCCATATTCATGTACCATTACATTGGTTTCAGCATCTCTTTCCGTGTGGCAGTTACCCCCAATATGGTTGCGTTCATCCCAAATATCTATTATGCAGTTTGATTGCTGCGTAAGCTGGTTAGCCAGTACACATCCGGAAAATCCTGTTCCGATAATTAAATAATGGTTTGACATGTATTGCTTTGAAGTTATTGCAAACAGGTAAAAAAAGAATTATACTTCTCTTATTTTTTACCTTGTTTGTCAACAAATATAAACCCGCCGGTTATATTTCCTTTTCAACAGCCCTGTTATTTTAAAAATAATCCCCGGCAATTTTATCCGTAACCTGTAATTACAAAGAGAAAATGATATACTTTTATCCCCATTAATCATTGCCATAACTACTTTACTGATTGGAAGCACATTACACTTATTTTGTTATCCTCGCACTATCCTTACTTGGCCCACTGGCCTTGAGTTTTGATAAGAAAGTGGCATTTTATAAAAAATGGAAGAATATCTTCGCCGCTATGCTGCTGCCTGCCCTGCTGTATATTGCCTGGGATATATATTTTACTTCAAAGGGGGTGTGGAGTTTTAATCCAAACTATATTACCGGGGTAAAAATATTCAACCTGCCCATTGAAGAAGTCTTATTCTTTTTAGTAGTGCCATATTGCTGCCTGTTTATTTATGAATGTATCCGGGTATATTTCCGCAACCTGAAAAATAAAAGAAAAGATGCCCTGGCCCTGAAAATACTGGCGGTTATTCTATTGATAACAGGTATAGTCTTTCATAAAAAATATTACACTTCCTGGACGTTTATTTTTTGTGCCCTTTTTATTGTTATCATTTATACCAATAAAAAATTCTTTAAACACTTTGATGCCACGCCATTTATCATTTCATTTTCTTTGATGCTGATCCCGTTCCTGGTTGTAAACGGATATCTAACTTCCATCCCCGTTGTGCTGTATAATGATGCAGAAAATTTAGGCTTAAAGATTTCTACCATACCGCTTGAAGATGTGGTTTACGGGATGCTGCTGATACTGATGAATATTGCTATTTATGAAAAAATAAGAAACAGGAAAAAATCAAAAAGGCACAGAAAGCCTGCTGTAAATTATTCACCAGGATTAAATAGCTGACCATGGAAGCTGCAAGGATACCAGAAAATAAACCGGGCAATTATAATTTCATTGCAGGGTAACCCTTCTTAAAAAAAGGAAAACCGGTATGTACTGATGATACCTTTAACAATAAGTATATTTAGCTCACAGTTCACTCTCTCCCATCCAGTAAATTACCCAGTCCACCTAAAATACTTCCTTCTTCCTTTCTGCCGCCAGGAGAAGCGTATTGCTGCAACCTTCCGGCCAGCCTGCTGATAGGCAAAGATTGAATCCACACTTTTCCGGGTCCTCTTAATACAGCAAAGAACAGACCTTCTCCACCAAACATCCAGTTTTTGATACCCCGAATAAATTCAATATCAAAATCAACTCCAGCAGTGTAGGCCACTACGCAGCCGGTATCAATTTTCAATATTTCTCCGGGCTGTAATGCTTTTTCAATTACATATCCGCCGGCATGCACAAATGCCATCCCATCTCCTTCTAATTTTTCCATTATAAATCCTTCACCACCAAAAATACCCGTACCCAATCTTCTTTGAAATTCAATTCCAATACTCACGCCCTTTGCTGCACACAAAAAAGCATCCTTTTGGGCAATTATTTTACCATTGTATTGCGACAGGTCCAAGGCAATTATTTTACCTGTATATGGAGCTGCAAAACTTACATGTTTTTTTCCCTGGCCCATATTGGTGAAGGCGGTCATAAATAAATTTTCCCCAACCAATAGCCGCTTGCCGGCATTCAACAGCTTTCCCAGCAAGCCACCACTTTGGCTTTGCTGGCTGCCGTCGCCAAAAAGGGTTTGCATCTGGATATCATTATCCATCATCATAAAGCCCCCGGGCTCGCCGATTACGGTTTCGTTGGGATCAAGTTCTATTTCTACAAACTGTAATTCTTCTCCGTAAATTTTGTAATCAATTTCGTGGTTGTTGATCATGGCGTAATATTTTTTTGTAAAAATAATTATTATCACCCAACAGCAATAAAAAAGCCCTGCAATTAATGTCGCAAGGCTCAATAGTAATATATACGGTAATTTATCAGCTTCCTTTACTGAATTTCAATTTCACGGTTTCCCCTTTGCTGGTAAATAATTTGATATTATATAACCCAATGGGCAAGCTGCTTATTTCCACATCAGCCAGGTTAGTGGTGTTATTAACGGCTGTTTGCCGTATTATACTTCTGCCAAAAGCATCGCTGATAATGGCTTTGCAAATGCTGGTGTTAGCAGGCACCCAGATAAATAATTTATGATTTACCTGTGTTGGCAAGATCTTTATTTCTGCCGGCTTGCTGTGTGCATCCAGGGAAACCATTTTGCTGTAATGAAAGTTTCCGTCAGCAGATACGATCTTAAGGCGGTAATAATTCACTGTTTCCATTATGTTCCTGTCCTGCACTGAATAATTTTTGTGCGCCCTGATATTGCCGGCCACTGCAGTTACATAATTAAAGTTTTCTCCATCAGTACTTTTTTCCAGCTCATAGCGGCGCACTTTAGTTTGCTGCAAAGCCATCCAGCTGATTTCTCCTGTATTATTTTCAAAAACCGCCTGTAGTTTCATATCAACCAGGGCAATTCCGGACGTTGTACCGGATAATGCAATCATCCCTGCAGAAAATTGTGCCCTAGTAAGTAAAGAGGTAAGCCCTAAAAAAATGCTGATGCAAATTGCCTTTTTCATTTTTCCTGTTTTCATATTTGTACGTGTTGTGAATGCCTGGGTAAATGTTAAATACTTTATGGCTTTCAGGGATACAGGAAGGTTATGGAAAGAGGCTTTTAAAGGGATTGGAGTAATGATCAGGTAATAAGAAATCTTGTGGTAAAATCTGTTTAAAGTAAAAGTAAGCTTTTATTAAAGATCCTCCACAGATGCAGGATGTTTATTTATTAAAAAATCCTGCAAATAATACGTTCTTTTTAATGCCTCTTCCTTTAAATTGAAACCTCTTACGATGTTTTTTTTGCCAGTTTGCCGGCAACGCAAAAAAGTTATAATCACCTATTTTTATGGCTGATTTAAGGAATACCTATATCGTGCCGTGATGTAAGTACCTGAAATTTAAGCCATTGAAATTATGAGCTGCGTAAAAAATTTCCATTTTTGGGATTCTTTTTCTTTAGAGTGGAAAAAATCTTTTTTTAAAACCAGCTACCGGCCCAGGTTTCATCAGTTGTTTTTTGTTTGGACCTTCTGCGCCTTACATCCATCCTGTGCCTTAGCCATGCCACAATCATTAAGGGGAAAAATAGTATAGTAAGCGGGGGTATACCCAGCATGCTGATCCATTTGCCGCCAAACATTCTGCGCATGGGCCTTCTTAATCTTTCTGCAATTAAATACATGGAGGGAACAATAACGAGGGTCATAAAAAATGCAAATGCTAACCCGAAAATAATTGTCCAGCTAAGTGGTTTCCAGAACACCGCATTATCGCCTCCAAAGAAAATATGTGGGTTCAGATCGGAAAACAGTTTTACAAAATTAATATTAAAGCCTGTAGCCAGCGGTATTAATGCAAGTATGGCTGCGAGAGCGGTAAGCAATACCGGTATGATACGGGTTTTTCCTGCCTGTACCACAGCTTCCCTTGTTTTTATTCCACGGCTGCGTAATTCGTCTGCAAATTCAATCACAAGGATTCCATTTTTTACTACAATACCCGCCAGCCCCACTATACCGATACCCGTCATTACAACAGATACCTGCATTTTGGTAACAGCAAAACCAAGTAACACTCCAATCACACTGAATATTATTTCGGTCAGGATGATCACTGATTTACTAACCGAATTAAACTGCAATACTAAAATGAATAATATTAGCAACAGGGCTATTACCAGGGCTTTGAGGAGAAAGGCTCCTGTTTCTGCCTGCTGTTCCCCTTCACCGGTTTGTTTTATATTAACCCCATCCGGCTTCTTCTTAAAGTTGGCAATATGCTTTGTAATGTCTGCATTTACAGCTGTAGGTGTATATCCGGTAAGCACATTTGAACGCAAAGTGATCACTCTTTTCTGGTTCTTTCTCTTCACACTGCCGAGGGTGCTGGTGAGATCAACTTTTACCACACTGCTGATGGGAACTCTTTTTATCTGGCCTCCACTGGCAAAATCCCTGAATACAATTTCCATATTCAGCAGGTCACTAAGGTTGTTCCGCTGCTGCATGTTATTCCTCACCTGTATCTTATATTCATCTTCTCCTTCTTTTATTTTGGAGGCTTCCCTGCCAAACAAAGCAGTTCGTAATTGCTGACCTATCTGTGCACTGCTTACCCCGGCTATCAGTGCCCTTTCCCTGTCAACAGTAAGGGTAATTTCCGGGTTCTTCAGGTCTACATCCATTTTCAATTCTTCCACACCAGGTGTGTTGATGGAGTCAAGGTAATTTTTAAGGTTGACGGAAGTTTTTATCAGATCATCAAACTCTTCACTGGCTATTTCTATATTGACTGGCGGGTCTGTTGGCGGGCCTCCTTTTTCCTGGTCTACTGATATTTCGCTGCCGGGAATATTTTTCAACACATTCCTGATGGAGTCAAGAAAGGGCTTTGTTGATTTGCCATTCCGGTGTTCATATTCTACAAAAGAAACCTGGATACGCCCAAGTTCACTGCGGGTGCTGCGGTCCCCGCTTTGCGGGTCGCCGGCGCCAATCGCAACATTGGTGATAACACTCTCCACCAGCGGATTGCTTTTACCGTTATCCAGGCCCAGTACATTATTTACCCTTCCCTCCAGGATATGTGTAACAGAATCTGTATAATCAACAGCAGTTCCTACGGGTAATTTTAAATACACATAAATATAATTCGGGTCGCCCTGCGGAAAAAATACCACGGGTACTTTTCTCATGCCAAAGAAAACAACAGCAAGAAAAAATAATGCGATGGTGCCTAATAAGAGATGCACCGGCCTCCAGCCTTTTAATGCCCAGCGCAACAGGTTTTCATAATGACTCATAATCCATGGTAATGCCTTATTCTGGAAACTGTGGATGGCGCCATCCAATAAAAAACGGTTCAGTAGTACCAGTAGTGCAAAAAACAACAAGAGGTTCCCAAAAAAATGATAGCTGCTACCCGGGTCCACCATACCGTCGCCGGTAACAATAGCATTTACCCCTGCATTCTTTACCATGCCGATAACATTGAACAATACCCCAAAAACAATAATGGCCCAGAAAATTGGCTTTTTAAAAATAGCTGTTTTCTTTTCTTTTTCCCCCGCCGGATGGTTCATGAAATCAACCGCAAAAACCGGGTTCATAATAAAGGCTACTATCAAGGAAGCCGATAAGGTAAAAATCAGCATGGTAGGCAGGTAGATCATAAACTTTCCAATGATCCCCGGCCAAAAAAGTAAAGGCACAAAAGGAGCCAGCGTAGTAAGGGTACCGGAAAGTACAGGATACCAAACTTCCCCTGCCGCCATCATCGCACTTTTTTCAGATGATATGGTACCTCTGCCTTCCATAAAAATACGGTGGGTGTTTTCAATCACCACAATGGCGTCATCCACTATGATGCCCAGCCCGAACAGGAGGGCAAAGAGCACAATAAAATTTAGAGTAACATGAGAACCTACAATCAGGTCTGCCGCCGGCAAAAACATAAAAGCCACAAACATACTCAACGGCACACTCAAGGCCACAAAGAAAGCATTGGTAACCCCCATAAAAAACATCAGGATAATCAATACCAGTATAAACCCGATCACAATAGAATTGACCAGGTCGTTAAATGATGTACGCGTTTTAACGCTGAGATCTCCGGTAATAACCACTGCCAGATCTTTGGGAAATTGTGAGGCCTGTAATTCACTCACAATTTTTTTTACCCCATCACTGGTCTCAATAAGGTTTTCGCCGGCCCTTTTGATGATATTGAGCGTAAGTACTTTTTTACCGTTCAGCCTGGCATAGCTTTCCCTTTCTTTGATCGTGTCACGGATATTGGCAATGTCTTTAAGGTAAATGGGTGCGCCACTCGTGTTGCGTACCAATACTTTTTCAATATCATAGGCCGTTTTAAACTGTCCTTTCAACTGGAGATTCCGCCTCATATTGCCTACATCAAGTAAACCCCCGCTGATATCCAGGTTTTCACGGGCCACCGCATTGGCAATGTCATCAAATGTTACGTTGGCAGCCTGCATGCGGTAATTGTCTACATTGATCTGGAACTCCCTTTCAGGCGCCCCCACCAGGTCAACACGGGTGATCTGCGACAGTTCCTCTAATTTATCTTTCAGGGCATCAGCATATTTTTTTAACCGCACCAGGTCGTAATCACCGCTAACATTTACGTACATGATTGGTTGCTCACTAAAGCTTACTTCAAGGGCTGTAGGTTCCTGTGTAAGGTCGGTAGGCAGGTCCTTTTTGGCTTTATCAATGGCGTCTTTTACTTTCTGCAACGCTATATCTGTCTTCACATCCGTTTCAAATTCTACCTGTATAGCGGAGTAATCCTGTTGGGAAGTGCTGACAACTTTTTTTATTTTGGCACCGGTAATACCTTTTATCTGTTTCTCAATAGGCTTGCTTACCAGGTTTTCAATATCCTTTGGAGAATTACCTACATAAATCGTTTGTACATAAATGGTAGGTATCACAATATCCGGGAACTGCTCTTTGGGCAAGGTAACAAACTGGAATACCCCGGCCAGTGAAACAAACAACATCAGGAGATAAATAGATGTCTTATTTTTAATAGCCCAGGAGGTAGGTTTAAACTCTTTAAAATTTTCCTTAAAATTTTCTAATGCGCTCATATAAGTTATTTTATCCTCAGCCCCTAAAGGGGCCACTGCAGGGATGTTGGGAGATTATGACTGTATTATATTTATTGCTCCGCTTTGGGAGATGATGCCGTATTATTGGGTCGTTATCACTTGCCCTTCATACAAACTCTGGAAGCCTTCTGTAATCAATACATCACCTGCTTTTAACCCTGTTTTTATTTCCAGCATATCAGTATTTAAGAAGCCAATATTTACCTGGCGTTTACGGGCAGTCAGCTTGCCATTTTCAGCAGTGGCTACCATTACAAATTTTCCCTTTTCATCATTTTGCAATGTGCCCACCGGTATGGCAATCGCATTAACAGATGCATAGTCTTTCACTTTTAGCAAAGCAATTTGGTTGGGCTTCAAAGCAGCATCCGATGGCAGTTTGGCTTCTACTACAAAGCCCCTGCTCAAAGCGTTTATGGTAGCACCTACAAAACTTACAACGGTGTTAAAACTTTTATTTACATCGGGTATGCTTACAATTACAGAAGTGCCTTTTGACACATTGTTCAAATAATTTTCAGGAATATTCCCAATCACTTTTAACTGAGAATTATTTACGATTTGTATCCCCAGTGCACTTGCCGAGGCTGCACTAAAAGTTTCTCCTACTTTGATAGTAACAAGATCGGCTACCCCATTTACATCGCTGTATACATTAGCAGTATTCAGTTGCTCCTGGTATACTTTTACATTTTCTTCTGAGGCCTGCAACTGGTTTTCCAGGGTAGCTACATTGTTTTTGGCAGTAATCACCTGCACTTCAGTGCCGATATTCTGTTCCCATAAATTCTTTTGCCTTTGGTAAATATTTTTTGCATATGCCAGTTGTGTTTTGATTGTTTGCAATCCTTCTTTAGCTGCTACCACACTTTGCCTTGCGATTACATCATCCAGTTTCATAAGCAATTGTCCTTTCTTTACAAAGTCGCCCTGTTTTACATAGATGGCTTTCACCAACCCGCCCATACCGCGGGGGGTTACAAAACTTATATTTTCGGCATCTACCTTTCCCTGCAGTTCAATATAATGACTGAAGTCGGAAGCTGTCAGGGTTTGCACTGATACTAATTTTGCCTTTTGTGCAGTGGAATTTGCCGGGTCTAATTTGTTCAGGTCTGCTTCTATTACTCTTATTTGTTCATCTAATTTCCCCTTATCGCCCTTCAGTTTTTCCAACGCCGCTTTTTTATCATTGATTGCCGCCTTGTTATCCTTACTGCTGCTGCCACAGGAAGATAAAAAGATCATTATTGCCAGTCCTGCTGTTATATATTGTTTCATTGCTGTATTATTAAATGGTTTATTTAATGCTGTTAATTAGTAGTAGTGGTTTATAATTTACCAGTTGCTTTCAGAAAATCAATTTTGGCAGTGATGGCATCATACAGCGAACTGTAATAATTGTTTTGTGCCACCTTAAGCTCGGTTTGTGCATTGTATATTTCCTGGTTGCTGCCCAGGCCCTGTTCATATTTTTTCTTTGTGGTATTATATACCTGCTCTGCCAGTTGTATATTTTGTTTTTGGTTGTCAACCGTTAATATGGCGGTTTTCATTTTCGTTACTGCTACGGTTACTTCATAGTCCATTGACTCTTTTGCCTGCTGCAAACTGTTATTTGTTTTTTCAAGTGATAACCTTGCATTTTCGATTTTAGCCCTCCTGGCAAATCCATCAAAGATGGGAACTGCAATTTTCACCCCTATTAAGGAGGTGGTAAACCAGTCGCCTTTGCCGAAAAAATCAAATTGGTTTCGCTGGGCATTTTTAGAATAGGAGGCAAATGCCGCAATAGTAGGTATCCTGCTGAGCTGGTAGCGCTTTACGTTATAGCTGTTCAATTTACTGGCTGCAGCCAGTAATTGTATTTCTTTCCTGTCGTTGTAGCTGTAGGAGGCATCTAAAATATTTGCTTTTAATTCATCATCGTTTAAGGTATCGGATAATGCCAGCGTATCTTTTTGGGGCATATTGATCAGGAACTTCAGCCCTGCATTGCCCGCATTTAACTGGCTGATCACCTTTTCTTTTTCTGTTTGCAGGTTATTCAACTGCACAGATACTTTATCTACATCCAATTTTTCAGCAAATCCATTTTTATAAATTTCCTTTGTATCATGCAGGAGTTTATCAAAGCGTTCAATATTGGCTGCTATACTTCCCAGTTGCTTTTGTCCCACCACAAGCTGGTAATAAATTTTTTCAATGTTTGCCTTAATTTGTTCTGTGGTAACAGCTGCTGTTTTTCTAGCCAGGTCCATTGCTGCACTTCTTGCCTGCAACCCTGTAAACACCTGCCCGTCGAATAATAACTGCGAAATATCCAACCCGCCGCTTGCCGTCCAGGGCACACCAAACTGTGCATTGATATTGCCAAATCCTCCTGATGGTTGACTGGTTATGGTATTGCCACTTCCATTTTTTACTGCTTCATCAATAAGCACCTGGTAAGTAGCCGGGCCAATAAAGTTGGGCAATGTTTGCACGGCAATATTATAATAGTGGGTGGCATTGATACTGCCATTTAACTGAGGAAGCGCTGCAGCCGTAATTTCCCGGTTGGTTTGCTGCTGAATCTTTATATCAAGCAAAGCATTCTTTACAGGCACTGCATTTTTTAACCCGTAATCTACAGTCTGCTGTAAGGAAAATTCATTTTTTTTCTGTGCCATGGCTATTTTGACAGCCAGCAGCAGGATTACTGCAGTTATCAGTTTAGAGCTATTTCTTTGTATCATTACTATTCTTTTTTATTCGGTCTTGTTGATATTTTAATATAAGTTTATGCCCTTTTTGAGATGCCAGCCCAAACAGAAAATGTTCCGTTAATTGAGTTTCCACCTGAACGAGGCTGTATTTGTTTTTTGGGAACAGTTGCAGGTTAAAAGACAGCATCATATTTTCAAGCCTTGCCTTAACAATTACATCCACATCTATTTCCGGCCGGTACATTTCTTCCCGTATTCCCCTTTCAATGTTCTCTTTAATTATTTTATATAAGAAATTGTACTTGTGCTGTGTAAAGCGGGCAAATGCTTTCGGATGAAATTTTTCCATGTCGTAAATAACCGAAGGGTTCATGTTCTGAAACATTTCCTGCATCATTTCAATAGCCAGGAATACTTCATGCACAGCATCGCTGGCACTGGCCCTGTCCTGCAGGCAACAGTCCTGGTTGTATTTTATCTTGTCTGCAATAACAGCCTCCACCAGTTCATCCTTATCAGAAAAATACTGGTAAATGGTTTTTTTGCTGATGCCAAGTGCACCGGCAATATCATCCATGCTTACACTCCGGATGCCATACTGCATCACCAGGTCGTGTGCTTTTTGCTTTATTCTGTTTGCGGTATCCGTGTCTGTCATAATCGGGCACAAAACTATAGAAACTTTTATTGTTACCAAAGTTTCCATCACATATATTTGCCATTCATAACAATTTATTCATAGTGCCCATCTTTTTACTAATCAGTTACCTTTGAAAAATAAAATGATTTTTTTATGAAAAGTCCACTCAACTACCGTAAGCTGTTTCAGTATTTTTTGCAGGGCATACTGGTACTGGCCCCAATTACCATTACGATATGGGCTATTGCTGCCGTCTTCAGTTTTATTGATGGTATTTTACCAAATGTCATTCATAGCATAGTCCCATCCCTCATGGAGGACACACATGGCAATATCAGGAGAATTCCGGGCCTGGGTTTTTTGGTAGTAATCGTTTTTGTATTGTTTATCGGTTATATATCCTCTTCATTTATTTTCAGTAAGGTGGTGGAGGTATTTGATCAGTTGCTTGAAAAAACACCCGGGATAAAATTTATTTACTCTACGCTCAAGGATTTTTTTGAGGCATTTGCAGGGGAGAAGAAAAAATTTACCAAAAATGTATTGGCCAATGTAGATGACAACGATGTGTGGAGGGTGGGCTTTATTACCAATGAAGACATGCAGGAATTTGGCTTCAAAGGTTATGTGGCGGTGTATGTGCCAATGTCTTATTCTGTGGCAGGCAATGTATACATTATACCAAAGGAAAGGGTAAAACCAATTACCAATATCAGCGCAACACAAACCATGAAATTTGCGGTGAGTGGCGGCGTTACAGCCGTAGAGGAAGGGCATATAACAGCCTAAGCATTGTGCCCGGGTAATGGTTATTAAAAGTACCGGTAAAAAAATAGAAGAGTAGCAGATTTGTTTTAACTTTCCTGATAAAAATCTTACTTACATGAAGCGCTTGCTGCTGCTGGCCATCAGTTTCCTTTTCATATCCGACTGCTGCTGCTGGGGATTTTTTGCCCACAAAAAAATTAATTATTACGCAGTATTTTTATTGCCGCCCGAATTGATGGTGTTGTATAAACCCAATATTGCTTTCCTGGAGGAGCATGCCGTGGATCCCGATAAGCGCCGTTATGCAGTGCCGGATGAAGGAGCCAGGCATTATCTTGATATTGATCATTACGGCACTTATCCCTACGCTAATCTACCACGAAAATGGAAAGAGGCTGTGGATAAGTTTGGTGAGGATTCCCTGAAAATGTATGGCATTGTGCCATGGCATATACAAACCATGCTATATAGGCTCACCAGGGCGTTTAAAGAAAAAAATTTCAGCGGAATAATGAAGAACAGTGCTGAACTGGGCCATTATATTGCCGACTCACATGTACCATTACACGCCAACAGCAACCACAACGGGCAATATACCAATCAAAAAGGCATACATGGTTTTTGGGAAAGCAGGGTGCCGGAGCTGCTGGCAGAAAAAGAATTTAATTTTTTTATAGGCAAAGCCCAATACCTGCAAGACCCGCTGAACTATGCCTGGGCAAGGGTACTGGAAAGTGCGAAAGCAGCTGACTCTGTTCTAAATTTTGAAAGGGAGCTCACCAACCAATTCCCCAGCGACCGGAAATATTCTTTTGAAACAAGGAACGGGGTGGTCATCAGGCAGTATTCGGAAGCATTTACCAACAGCTTCAATCAAAAATTGGATGGTATGGTTGAACGGAGGATGCGGCTTTCGATAATATCGGTAGCCTCTTTTTGGTACACTGCCCGGGTAAATGCGGGGCAGCCGGATTTAAAAAGTTTGGTGAACAAAAAATTTTCGGACGCTGATCTGAAAGAATTTGACACCTTAAACAACACCTGGAAGAGCAGCGGAAAGATGATTGGCAGGCAGGAAGAATAATATCTGCCTGCAGGGTGCAGTACCACTGGGCCTTATGTAAAAAGAGTACTTACGGAGGCGAAACAATTATTTTGACTTTACTTATTCTAAAGTAAATATCAATTGCTCATCCCTGTTCTGTACCTGTATTTTTCTAACAAAATCGTCATACGCTGCATCATGATTGGTATATACACCATAAGCATATATGCTGTATCCAATCAGCCCATCATTGGCTTCTATTACATAAAGTATAGATGAATCAGATGGGTCTGACTCCCCTTCAAAACGGAAAGTTTTTATAATAGTTAGTTGTTCGGGGGTATATTTATTGCCATTGGATGTAATAAATAATTCGCCCTCCATAGTAAACTCATTTTCGTGGCGCTTAACCCGCAGCTTCTCCAAAATCTGGCTTAGGGTAATCATGTGATTTGTTCTTTCCTGCATACAATAATTTTTAAGCGTTAAAAATAGAATGAATAAATAAACCTGAAACTGCCAGATTGTAATTTTTGCCGGAAGCGATTATTCAATATGAATTATAAAATGCAGCCTTCCATACCCCAGGTATAAACAACCATTTCCGTTATCCGGTTAACAACCTTCCAAAAATCGTAGAATACCTGTTTAATTCAATGGTTTTATCCAGCCATTGAAAGTTTGTTATAGCAGTCATTGCAATTGAAGTGCCAGCAACCGGCAAGTGTAGTTGGGCTGTTTACCTGAGCATTTTATTCCACACCCCGGGAAACTTGCAGCAGGTGGATTTAAAAAAGGCATCACTGGGAATTCCTTTAATTTTTTTATTTTTTCTAATATTCTTTACAGGTTGCTGTCTTCAAAATTTTTAATTTTATTATATAAGGTCTTCCTGTCTATTTGTAAAATTTCAGCCGCTCTTGTTTTGTTGAATTTTACCTGTTTCAACACATTCATAATTGCTTCATACTCTGCATAGGCTGCAGCATCTTTAAGGGCTGCCACCGGACCCGGATTATTTCCGGCAGTTGCATGTGCTGAAGTTGGTTCAGGTGCAGGCGGGCCGCTTACTATTTCCCAGGGCAGTACATTTTTGGTGATCAATCCACTGGCCGTAAGCAGGCCAGCCCTGCGTATAACATTTCTAAACTCCCTCAGGTTGCCGGGCCAGTTATATTCCATGAACAACTGCATCACATCTTCTTCAAAGCCATCCAATTTTTTGTTTAACTCTTCAGCCGTTTGTTGTAAAAAGAAGGTTGCAAATAAAGGAATATCCTCACCCCGGTTTCTCAGGGGTGGGATGTGTATGGAAAATTCATTGAAGCGGTGATAGAGGTCTTCCCTGAATTTTCCGGCATGGTAAGCCTCCATTAAATTTTCATTGGACGCAACAATGATCCGTACATCGGCGGTTATTTCTTTGTTGCCGCCCACCCGTTTAAATTTTCTTTCCTGTATCACCCTTAGCAAAGCCACTTGCACATCCAGAGGCAGGTTGCCTACTTCATCTAACAATAAAGTGCCGCCATTTGCGGTTTCAAAAAGGCCTTCTTTATCGTTGAGTGCACCGGTGAAAGAACCTTTTACATGCCCGAAAAGTTCGCTTGCAGCCAGCTCTTTTGATAGGGTACCGCAATCCAATGCTACAAAGGGTTTGTTTTTTCTGTTACTGCTGGTATGAATCGTTTTGGCTACTACCTCCTTGCCGGTTCCACTTTCGCCATAAATAATAACACTGTAATTAGTAGGTGCAATAGTTTTTATATGCTGATATACTTCAAGTATGCCAGGCGATTTACCTACCATAAATGGTGGCAGGTTTTGGTTGTCATGATTTTCATTTTTAGCATCAGGCCTGATTGTTAAAGCAGAAGTATTTTTTTCATTATTGTCTGCGCCAATAGCCCTGTTAATAAGATGTAGTATTTCATCAGGAACCAGGGGCTTGGTGATATAATCAAAAGCACCCTGCTTGATAACTTCGACTGCAATCTTGATATCGGAATAACCAGTAATGATGATCACTATAGCCTTATGGTTAATTTGTTTGATCTCTTTTAACACCTCTCCCCCTTCCTTATCTCCCAACCTGAAGTCGCACAATATGAGGTCAAATAATGATTCCTTAAATTTTGCAATCCCTTTATTGCCGCTGGTGGCAAAATCTGTTTCAAATCCTTTTCGTTGTAAGAACCTTGCCAGTAACTGGCACATGTCTATATCGTCATCAATAATTAATATTCTTTTCATCACAAGTTGTGTTTATCCGTTTTAATAAATAATGGTAAATTGAACACCAGTCTGTATAACAAGTTGCAAAGCCATCAAATTTACCTTTACCTGTATTACAAAATAGTGCCAAGCCTTATTGCAATTATGGGTTGCTTTTTTGTATTATGCAAATTAGCAATAATAAACAAGACTGTATATTGACAAGTATGGCTGGTATTTTGATAAAACATATAACACGAATCTGAAAAAACATATGGACCTTAAACCGATTAAAGGAAATAATCTTTCCGCTCTGATCATTGATGATGAAAACGACATCTGTTTTTTATTGAGTATTATTTTACGAAGTAACAATTTGAATGTGCAGTATGTACATTCCATCAGTGAAGGCAAATCTTCCTTAAAAAAAAGTGAACCCAGCCTGTTATTTCTCGATAATCACCTGCCGGATGGATTTGGAATTGATTTTATCCGCTATGTAAAAAAAGAGCATGCCAACACTAAAATTGTAATGGTGACTGCTCATGATACACCGGAAGACAGAAAAAAAGCGTTTCAGGAAGGTGCAGACATATTTATTGCAAAACCTTTTTCCACCCTTGAAATTAAAAACGTAATCAGCCAACTTTTCCCGGAATAATAATATTACAGCAGGCAAAAATATACCCAGCTGGGGAATATATTTCCCATAAGTCCGCTGCGATTTTTTTTAAAATAAATCAGGTAACTAAAAGCCTGATAGTAAACGTAGTGCCGTTTCCCTGGATGCTTGATACCGTAATGACTCCTTTGTGATTAAAAATAATATTTTGAGTATTGGCAAGCCCCAACCCGTTGCCTTTTGGTTTATTGGAGAAATACGGTTCAAATAATTTACTCATTATCTCCTCATCCATACCAATGCCATTATCGGTGATGGTTACAATGCAGTGCCCTGCTTCAGTTTTAGTACTAATCTTTAAAATACCCTTATCCGGCTCCATTGCTTCAATTGCATTGATAATGATATTTAAAAAAGCAATTTTCAGTTTTTCTGTATCAACATGTATCCTGCAGGTGGCTTCATATTTTTTTTCAATGGTTACATGCTGCAGCCCAATCCTGTCCCTTGCCATGGCAAGGCTTTCATCCAGTAAATTATTGATGGACACATTGGTAAAATTCAGTTCTGAAAATTTCGTTGTTTTCAGCAGATCGGAAATGAGTTTATTTATCCGTTTGCTGTTACGGTCAATGATTTCAAAAAGGTAAAGCGTATTGGCATCCTGGAGCGGGATATCGGTTTTTAACTGGCTGGTAGCAAGGTCAATATTGGTTAAAGGGTTCCTCACTTCATGAGCAATTGTTCTGGCAATCCTGCCGGTGGCCGCAAATTTTTCCTCACTGCGCATCTGCAATAATTGGGCATTGGCTGCATTTAATTCATCAATCCGTTTGCCCAACTGATTCTGATATTCCTTAATATTTTCCAGGGCAATTTTACGGCCTTTATTTTCATTGGTATACGTTACAAACCCTGTAATGATTAACAATAAGGTAAGTAATAAAGAGGTGATTGTGATTGTATTGATAGAGGCAAAAGTAGATCTCAACTGCATGTCCTTTATGGTAAGTGAACGCTTCTCTTCATTTTGCATGATAGTTACCATACGCCTTATTTTATCCATCACATTTTTTCCCTGCACCTGAAACCTGTTTGTGATATAGTTGATTGGTATACTGTCAATAGAATACAACCTTACATTCTCAATAAACAGTTCAAATTTTTTATCAATATCCCTTTCCAATTCAATAAGTCTTTCCCGCTGCGGAATATTGTCTTTAATCTGCTCCTGTATGATGAGATAAATCGAATCTGATATTGCTTTACTCTTATTGTATGGTTCTAAAAAATCTGCATCTCTGGTAAGGCCGTAGCCCCTTACACCCGTTTCTGCATCTTTTAAATTGGATAGTAACAGGTCGAGGTTTCCGATTAACCGGTAGGTATGTTCCACAACTGATGTCCTTTCTTTCAACTGTTTATTTGCAGAGAGTGTAACCAGGTAGGTTACCAGCAACAGGAAGAGGGACGCACTGTAGCCGATAATGATGCGTTTATCTGCTTTTACTTTTTCAAAAACTTTTTTCATTTGATTGTTTGTTTAACCTCCGTTTTTATTAATGAAGTATGGTTAAAGCAATTTGTGAATAGTAGTTAAAAATTATGCCACACACTGTCGTTCTTTTTACTCCTGCTGGGCATAAACATCCCCACTTATTTGTTTTGAAGGCACCAAACAGATAGGTTTTATGATGGCACAATATTTTGTCACTGATTAGAGGAAACTCACATTATATTTCAATCTAAATTTCATTTTATGTTACGCTGGTCAGCCGCATTGTTAATCATTGCCATCATTGCTGCCGTTTTCGGCTTTGGAGGTATTGCTGCAGGTGCAGCATCAGTTGCAAAAGTATTGTTTTTCATTTTCATTCTTCTGTTTGTATTATCACTGTTTTTTAAGCGGAGTACTTCCTGATATTTTCAAAAAAAAATTACATCTTATTTTTAATCTTTAAATAAATTTTCATGAGCAACACAAAAACAGTTTTAGGATTTGTAGCGGGCGCCGCAATAGGAGCATTAGCCGGAGTTCTTTTAGCGCCAAATAAAGGTTCCGAAACAAGAAAAAAAATATCTGGAAAGGCCGGAGACCTAACCGATACTTTGAAATCTTCGTTTGATGACTTTATTGACGGCATAAAACGCTCTTACGAAGGGACGAAAGAGGAGGCAGAAGCGTTGGGTGAAAAAGCCAGCGCTAAGATAAACGACTTAACTGCAGATGCAAGAGCAAGTTTATCTTAAATATACAGTTAATAACCGGCCAGGCATAAACCTTATATTATGTATTCAACCATAGAAAAAATTGAAACCCTTGTTACATCTGTAAGTGATGTAGTAGAAACAAAAGCGGAACTTATAAAGTTGAGGGCAGCAGGAAAAATTTCGGCTTCATTATCAAGTACAATAGCAATGATGTTTGCAATGTGCTTTGGCGGAGCGGCACTTACCATTGTTAGTTTTGGATTTGCCTATCTTATCGGCAGTAAATTAGACAATCTGAGTTATGGTTTTTTCATAATAGGCGGGTTTTATGTCCTGGCTGGGTTATTAATTTTTATAAACAGGAAAAAATGGCTGGAGCAACCACTAAGTAATTTAATCATTGATAAAATAATTCAATAGTGAAATACGAAATCACCAGTATGGCTGATCTGGCTGTTAGGATACAGGAAATGGAATTGAAGGAAGCCATTCAACTGGCAGGCATAAAAGCACAATGTGTTGAACTTACAGAGTGCCTTAAGCCTTCTAAATTGGTAAAAAATGCATTTAATGGTATCCTTGGTTCCAAAAGTGTACAGCATACCATAATTGATACCTCCCTTGGATTGGGAGCAGGATGGGCAGTAAATAAAATATTGACCAGGAATTCTAAAAATATATTTAGAAAAATGACGGGGTATGCGTTACAACTTATAACCACCAGTTTGATAACTAAGAAAATGCCTGAGATCAGGGAAAAAATTACTGAATTATAGATAACAGCGGTTAGCATTTATTCCATTTCTTAATCCTTACTTACACATTGTGCAGTTAAAACAGAAAAAACTTTCAGACTGTTAATCTTATAGATGCTCTGCCGGTAACAAACGAGTGTCTATTTAAAGTGGCAGAGGAAAAGGAGCAGATATCAAAATACCCTGAAATTTATACTGCGTGATGGTGTGGATTCATCTCCCCATACCGGGAATATTTGAATTGTGCATCCATTAATTGAATAAAACTGGCTTATAATTTAATAATAAAATCAGGCACACTATTTTATATCATATTAAAAACCTTCTGAAGTGCGGGTGACTAATTAATATTACTTCGACAGTATGAGGATTAAAAATAATGACTACAAAGCGATTATTAAAAAAGACGGGAAAAATAATATTTTACCTATTGGGTGTACTGCTTATCATTATTATCGCTGCCTTTGTTTTTATCAATACGAGTACAGGAAAAAGTTTTATCAGGAATAAGGTACAGTCTTACCTGCAGGAAAAACTTAAAACAAAAGTTACAATCAGTTCCATTGACTTTAGCATTCCTAAATGGATAGAGTTGAATGGCATTTATCTGGAAGACCAAAATAAGGATACCTTATTGTTTGGCGAAAAGGTATCGGTCGATATCAACATGCTGAAACTGGTAAGTGGAAATATCTATATCCGTAAAGCACTTTTTAAAAATATTTACGCCAATATTTCCCGGCCCGAAAATGAAAGTACTTTTAACTACCAGTTTATATTAAATGCATTTGCAGGAACAAAAAATGTCCCTTCACCTGCAGATACTGCTGCACTGAACCTCACTCTAAAAAAAATACTCTTAAATGATGTCAGGCTAAAATTCACTGATAAATATGCGGGCAATGAATTTACTGCAGCCATAAAAATGGTGGAAGCAAACCTGGATCAGTTTCAACCTGAAAGGATGAGATTTGGCATTGATGATTTTACGGGCTCAGGTATTTATTTTTCTATGAGTACTTTAAAAGAAGCAGTAAAAAATAATATCATTGATAGCTCCCGTACTGAATTATTTTTTAAGGCAAATAAAATTGACCTGAAAGATATCAATGTGCATTACAACAACAAAGTAAATGGAATGTATTATGCCAATACCATTCACCATTTGAGTGTTAGTAAAACAGCCTTAGACCTGGTAAAAGAAACAGCATCGTTAGGAGACATTCATTTAGATACATCATCGGTACAATTTACTTCTCCAAAAAATTCAGCCATAAAAATAACCGATACTTTAACCCCAACTGTTAACTGGAATATTGCAATCACCAATTTGCGGTTAAACAATGATGAAGTAATATTTAATGATAACAATGTCTTGCCAAAAGAAGGATTTGATTTGTATCATTTTGGTTTAAAAAAAATAAATATCAGTACCTCTAAAATATTTTATTCCCCGGACAGCATCCTTGCCACTATCAATCAACTGGCCTTTAAGGATAAAAGCGGTTTTGAGATAGATACCACACATGCTAATATCCGCTACAGCAATAAGGGAATTGAAGTAAGATCATTGTATATTAAATCACCACAAAGTTTGGTGCAGCATACATTGGTAATGAAATATGATGACAGTAAAAAACTAACCAGTAATCCTGAGAACAGTGATGTTAGTGTAAAACTTCAAAACACGGTGCTGGCTGTAAATGATCTTTACCTGTTAATGCCTTCTATAAAAACATATCTTCCAGAACAAAAATTTAAAAATAACCTTGTCAGTCTGTCAACAGAAATTAATGGTACACTCAGGCAATTAAACATTCCTTCACTGCAAATAGCCGGGCTGAACGGTACTGATATTAATGCCAGGGCAGTTATATATAATGTAACAGATTCAAAAAAACTGGGATACGATATTACAGTATTTAACAGCAGCCTTCCCCGGTCAGACCTTTTGAAATTACTGCCAACCAGTAACGAGCTGTTAAATAAGTTGCCGGCAGTGTTCAATTTTGGCACGCACTTAAAGGGGAACTTGAAAAACAGTACTGCTGAAATAAATATCAACAGCAGCAGTTTTAATTTATCAGGTAAAGGAGACATAAAGAATATGGATAATCTCATCGCCCTTCAATATAATATAATCATTGATAACAGCAGGGTGGAGAAGAGTTTTATTACTGCATTGCTTCCTCCTAGTGCTATACCCGAATCAATCAGTTTACCGGAAATAATGATGGTAACAGGCACGGCCCGGGGCGACAGAAATAATATACAGCCAAATCTTACATTGAAGGGAACTTATGGAATGGCCATGATAAAAGGCCTTGTATACAATTTTAACAACCCCGAAACGGCTGTTTATGATCTCACGTTTGCCACACAGGATTTTAAGTTGGGCAAACTAATTAAGCAGGATACAGTAATAGGCAATCTAACTTTTTCCGGATCTGCAAAAGGTAAAGGGTTTAATTATAAAACAATGGTTGCCGTAATTAAGGGGAAGGTGAAAAGTATTGGATATAATAAATATGATTATAAAAATATTATACTCAATGCAGATTTAAAGAAAGGGGATATTGTAAGTGATGGCAGCATTGATGATGCGAATATTAAATTAGATTATACAGCCACTGCAAATGTAAAAGGCAGCCATGCCTCTGTAGAAGCCACGGTAACTTTGGATACAATACAACTGAAGCAACTTAATTTGTATAAAGACACGCTGAATGCATCCCTCAGGGCATATATCAACGCTACTGACCTTAATCCTTCAAATATGGATGTGCTTGCAAGAATTGACTCTTCCAAAATAACTGTTAATAATAACCACTATACCCTGGACAGTATTATTGCAAAAGCTAAAACCACCAATGGTACTAATGATATGAGCTTAATTTCTCCACTGGCAGATGTTACAGCAAAAGGAAAATTTCAATATGATAAAATTGGCCCGTCACTATTGCAATATATTGACCGGTATTACAACATAACGGATACCGTGAGAGTAAGTATACTGCCACAGCAAATTGCTTTTGAAGGAGTGATCAAAAAAAACCCGGTTGTAAAGGGCTTTATGGAAGGCTTAGATTATGACAATATTCCTTTCAGGGGAAGATATTCCTCAAATGAAAAAGACAGCGCATTACAATTAAAAGCAACCATTCCATTCCTGCAATATCAGGCTAACAGGGTGGGCCACGGATCAATTGATATTGCATCCCTTAACAACCGGGTAGCTGGTGTCATCAACTTTGATACGTTACATTACGGCACTACTATTTTGTACAAAACGGTTATTGCTGCAACCGCAGCCGGAGATAGTTTAAGTATTGCGGCAGCAACGAAAGATCAAAAAAATAATGACCGCTTTGCGATTGGTGTAGACATTACTCGAAAAAACAAATTCTATACTTTTTCGTTAAAGGATACTTTGCTGCTTGACTATAAAAAATGGAAGGTAGCGCCCGATAATAGAATTGTGTATTCAGAAAAGGGATTTTTAGTAAACAATTTTTTACTCAGTAACGACAGCAGTAAAATAGCTGCTGCAAGCAGGGGAAATGAATTTAACAGCCCGGTAGATGTAACGATTGATAACTTCAACATAAAAGAAATAACCTCAATGATCAATAGTGATACCCTGCTGGCTTCGGGTATCATTGATAGTAAATTTTCAGTGAGCGGATTTGATAAGCATTTACCGGCATTTACCGGTAACCTGGTGATAGATAGTTTGCAGTTTATGCAACAACCGGTTGGCACCATAAAATTATTTACAGAAAAGAGTGGTGAAAATACCGTTACTGCCACACTTAACTTAACAGGTAATGGCAATACAGTTGATGTTAAAGGCGATTATTATTTGGATAATGACACCAGGCAATTTGATGCAGATATCAATATCACCAACTTAAAAATGACAACAATCCAGGCTTTTTCAAAAGGCAATTTGATAAGGTCATCAGGAAGCATTAAAGGGAAAGCAGCATTGGATGGAAAGTTTACAGAGCCACATTGGAATGGAGACGTCAACTTTGATACCACCCGGTTTACGCTTACTCAGACCGGTACAGCTTATGCAATAGCTAATCAAAAAATTGAATTTGCTTACCCCACTATTTCGCTAAATAATTTTACAGTAGAAGATACTGCCGGTAACGCCCTGGTGATTGATGGCGAGATCACTTCCAGCTCAATAACTGATTATAACCTGGACCTGGGAATCAATGCAAAAGATTTTATACTTGTAAATGTATCCAGGGCCATAGCCAACCAGGTGTATGGTTATGCAGCAGTGGATGCAGATATATCTGTTACCGGCAGTTCAACTGCTCCGTCTATAGAAGGCAATATTGCACTCAATGATCGAAGTGACGTGACCATAGTGCTGCCTGAAAGTAATATAAACAAAGATGCTGCAAAATCTGTGGTGCGGTTTATTGACAGGGACACTTTTGAATTACCCGAGAAAATAAAATTTCGCCCTGTCAATGAAGTTAAACCCTCATTCGCATCGTTTTTAAATTATAATCTCAATATTGAAGTTGGTAAAAAGGCGGCGCTTACTATTATTATAGATCCGGGCAGCGGTGACGAATTAAAATTACAGGGCAATGCCCAGTTAAATGCGGGCGTTGATCCCGGAGGTAATATCATATTGGCAGGTAATTACGAATTGAGCAGTGGCTATTATATACTGAACTACCAGTTTCTTAGAAAACAATTTAATTTATTACCCGGAAGTACCATTGATTTCAGCGGTCCGCCCACTGATGCACAAATAAATATTACTGCAGAATATATTGCCAAAACCTCTGCCAAAGACCTGTTAGGAAATGAAGTGGGTACAGTAGATCCCAAATTAGCCAATACTTTTAAACAGGAAATTCCATTCAGGGTATTATTAACCTTAAAAGGTTCTATGCTGAAACCTGAAATAAGTTTTGCCATTGAATTGCCGGATGAAACGGTACAGATAAGCAGTGAACTTAGAACTACCATCGAAAATAAGTTAACACAGTTAAAAGGTGATATTGCCGCTACCAACAAACAGGTATTCTCCCTTCTGTTGTTCAATCGTTTTGTGGGTGAGCAAAGTACTGACTTTTTTAATATTGGCGGTTCTGGTGATGGAGGCGGATTTAATGACCTGGCAAGGCAAAGTGTAAGTAAATTTTTAGCTTCTGCATTAGACAATATTGCTTCTGATCTATTCAAAGGGCTGGATGTTGACCTTAATATTAATAGTTATAAAGATTACAGCAGCGGGGATGCACAGCAAAAAACCGATTTGAATGTTGCCATTACAAAAAGTTTTATCAACGACCGCCTAAGTATCAGTGTTGGTAAAAATTTTGGTATAGAAGGGCAGGATGCAAGCGCCAAAGCAGCCCAGCAAAAAGGTGCTGGTTTTTTACCGGATGTTACGGTTAATTACAAATTAACACAGGATGGAAAATACCTGATGAGGGCATATAAAAAAACACAGTTTGAAGTAATACTGGATGGCTATGTTATTGAAACAGGCCTTGCATTTATTGTAACGATGGATTACGATAAGTTCAATGAATTGATTAGCAAAAAAGGCAAAAAGAATCTTAAATAGAAATGAAAAAAAATGCTGCATATCTTTTATTTTATTTGTTGCTGGCAACCGGTTGCAACGTAGGCAGGTATTTGCCTGTTGGTGAAAAACTATACAGGGGTGCAACAGTTAAAGTACAAAAGCAGAAAGATGTAAAAGCGTCTAATAACTCTTTAAGAAAACAATTACTTTTAGCAGCAAGACCCAGGCCTAATAAATTTATATTAGGGCAGCCTTACAGGGTATGGTGGTGGTATTTTATTGGTGAGCCAAAAAGGCCAAAGGGTCTCAGGGCTTTTTTAAGAAATAAATTAGGGGAACCACCGGTACTCAGCAGTATGCTTAATACAAAAGTTACAGCCGAAAATATGAATGCCTATTTAGAAAACATAGGCTACTTTCATTCAGCGGTTACGGGAGATACTGCGAACTATAAATATTTTACAAAAGCGGTTTACCAGGCAACTGTTTTTCCACAGCATAGCATCAGAAATATTACCTGGATAAATGACAGTTCGGCCTTATTAAAAGAACTGGACGTAAAAAAAACAAAGGGGGGAAGTCTTTTAAAGACCGGTATGGCATACCGATTAAGTGATATAGAAGCAGAACGGGAACGGTTGGATATAAAGTTAAAAACAAAAGGGTATTATTATTTTAATCCTGATTATATCATGGTATATGCAGACAGCACCATAGGTAATTATGAGGTAGATCTTTATTTAAATATAAAAAGTACAACACCTGAACCGGCAAAACATGCCTTTACCATTAACCGCATCACCGTTTTCCCAAATTATACTTTGCTGCATCCGCCACCGGATACCAGTAAGGCAGGCACAGTAAATGCAGATGGATTATTAATTAGGGACACTGTTTATAAATTTAAAAATGATTTGTTTATACGCACCATTACTTACCGGCCCGGAAAATTATACAGTAGTATTGATCAAAATACTACCCTCAACAGGTTGATCAACCTGGGGGCTTTTAAATTTTCAAAAAACAGGTTTGAAGCAGTTAAGGATTTGGCTGATCCCTACCGCTTAAATGTTTTCTATTATTTAACCCCGGCAAAAAAGAAATCCTTACAGGCAGAAATAGACGGATTTTCTAAAGAAAATAAATATATAGGTTCACAGGTAAGTATCAACTGGAAGAACAGGAATACCTTTAGAGGTTCTGAACAACTGGCCATTAAGGCGTACGGAAGTTTTGAAATTTCACCTAACGATTCGCTTAAAAATAATAATAATTACAGGATCGGAACTGAAGCCACCCTAAATTTCCCCAGGTATATCATTCCGTTTCTGAAAGTGAAAGAAAGTAATCTATACCCGGCCCGCACACAATTCTTACTGGGATATGAATATTTTATCAAACAAAATTTTTACGCAAAAAATATTTTTCGATTTAACTATGAATTTCAATGGAGGGAAAGTGCTAATAAACAGCATATTCTTACCCCTGTAGCTTTAACCTATTTGAATGCTGCAAATGTTACAGATAGTTTTTATTCCCTCGCAAGACGCTTCCCATCACTCTTATCGAATATTTACAATGAGGCTATTATCGGCAGCTATTATTCTTACACTTACAACACACTGAATCCGTTGGTAAAAAATCAATGGTTCTTCAATGTAAGCCTTGAAGCAGCAGGTAATACGATTGGATTCCTGTCTGGCGCCAAAGCTCCACGGACAAAAAATATTTTTAATACCCCCTTTGCGCAGTATGTAAAAGGAGACGTTGATATACGATTTACAAAAAGATTCCGCAATAAATTGGAATGGGCAAACCGGATGCAGATAGGCATTGGATTCCCATATAACAATTCTGCCTTTCTGCCATTTTCAAAACAATATATTATTGGTGGCTCCAGTTCCATCAGGGCATTCTCTGTGCGTTCATTGGGACCCGGCAGTTTTGTGCCTGATTTACAAAAGCAGGCATATTTTCAAACCATCGGCGGCGATTATAAATTGTTGGTAAACTCAGAACTGCGTATCCCGCTGGCTGGCCGGTTTAGTATGGCTGTGTTTGCAGATATAGGAAATATATGGACCAGGGATACTGTTTTATTTGGCAGGCCGGGCCAGCTAAAAAAAGATTTTTTAAAAGAGCTTGCGGTAGCATCAGGTTTCGGGTTGCGGATTGATGCCAGTGTAATATTATTGAGATTCGACCTGGGCATACCCTTACGCAAGCCGTATTTGCCTGATAGAGAGCGTTGGGTAATTGATAAAATAGCTTTGGGGGATAAGCACTGGAGAAGTGATAATCTTGTTTTTAATATTGCAATTGGATATCCTTTTTAGGCAAAAAATAATAGCCCTGTTAGATGCGCTGCAACAGGATATATTGCCTGGTGAAAAAATAAGATGAAGATCATAAAAAATTCCATCTAAAATACCATTAAAAAAAAGGCAGTATCCGGAGAATCAGGTTAATGTTTCTATGGAAGCATGTTTTTGATGGGGTAATATAAACAGTATCGATAAAATAAAACGACCTGATGTATAAAATACTTCCAACCGTTATCTTTCAAAAAGTTACTTTTGCAATTCATTTTTTTTCAACTTAATATTTGTTCAGGTGGTTCATAATTTCAACGCAGGCCCTTCTATTTTACCCAAAGAAGTTTTTCAGCAGGCTTCAGAAGCGGTGCTTAACTATAATAATACCGGTTTATCCATTTTAGAAATCGGCCATCGTACAACAATCTTCCAGGCGGTAATGGATGAAGCAAGGGCATTGGTGAAAGAACTGATGCAGTTGGACCAAAATCATGAAGTATTGTTTTTGCATGGCGGTGCCTCCACACAATTTATGCAGGTACCGATGAATTTACTGGATACAAAAGAAACAGCAGCATATGCCGATACAGGTGTATGGGGACAAAAAGCTATAAAGGAAGCAAAGTTGTTTGGTAATGTGGCAATGGTATGTACCGGCAGAGAAAGTAATTACACCATCATACCCAAAGATTTTGCAGTACCAAATGATGCCGTTTATTTTCATATCACCACCAACAATACGATTTACGGGAGCCTGTGGCAAAATATTCCTTCTGTAAGTATTCCGTTGATAGGCGATATGAGCAGCGATATTTTCAGCAGGGTGATTGACTTCAATGCTTTTGATTTAATTTATGCAGGTGCACAAAAAAACATGGGCCCGGCAGGCGTAAATTTAGTGGTGGTAAATAAAAATATCCTGGGCAAAATAAAACGCCCCATACCCACCATCATGGACTACCGTAATCATATCAAAGACGGAAGCATGCTGAATACCCCTCCCGTATTTGCCGTGTACGTTTGCATGCTTACGCTCCGCTGGTTAAAAAAACTGGGAGGCGTGTCTGCAATTGAAAAATTAAATGATGAAAAAGCGGCACTTTTATATAGTGAAATTGATGACAACCCGCTATTTACCGGCACAGTGGCAAAAGAGGACAGGAGCAAAATGAATGTTTGTTTTGTAATGAAAAACCCTGACCTGGAAGAAAGTTTTCTAACTTTTGTGAAAGCGCAAAATATTGTGGGCATCAAAGGGCACCGGCTCGTTGGCGGTTTCAGGGCTTCACTGTACAATGCTTTGCCATTGAGCAGTGTGCAGGTACTGGTGCAGGCCATGAAAAGTTTTGCACAACTGAACCCTTAAATTTTTTTACGTTATTTTTACCCTCCCGATAAAGCAAAATTAATGGTCACAATACATCCCTTTAAAGCCCTGCGGCCCGAAGCACAACACGCCAAAAAAGTGGCATCACGCCCTTATGATGTGCTGAATAGCAAGGAGGCAAAAGTAGAAGCACAGGGCAACCCTTACAGTTTTCTGCACATCACCAAAAGCGAAATTGATTTACCGGAGGATACAGATATCCATTCCAAAAAAGTGTATGAAACTGCCAAAGAAAATTTAGATGCTTTCATCAGCAGAAATGTATTGTTCAGGGAAAGCAAACCCTGCTACTACATTTACCAGCTGGTGATGCCCGCCCCTGCAGGATCGGGCGGGAATGGAATATGTCAAACGGGCCTGGTATGCGGCAGCAGTGTGGATGATTATGAAAACGATCTTATAAAAAAGCATGAGTTTACCCGTCCGGAAAAGGAACAGGACAGGATCAACCATATTAAAACTACCGGTGCACAAACCGGCAATGTTTTTTTGGCGTATAAAAATGTAGACGAAATAGATACCCTTATTGAAAAGTGGAAGAAAGATAAAAACCCGGTGTACGACCTGGTGGCGGATGACCAGGTGCAGCATACCATCTGGATAATAAACGACAGTAAGACCAGTGATAAAATTACAGAGCTGTTTAATAAACTGGTGCCTGCCACTTACATTGCTGATGGCCACCACAGGGCGGCTTCCGCTGCTAAGGTGCGCAAGGCCTTGGGTAAAAAGGCGCCTGAAGGTGCTGATATTTTTCTCACTACACTGTTTCCTTCCAACCAGTTGCGTATCATGGATTACAACCGGGTAGTGAAAGACCTGAATGGTTTAAGCACAGAGGAATTGCTGGAAAAGTTAGCAGATAAATTTTCGGTGGAAAAGGCAGCCAATGCAGTATCCCCATCTATGCTGCATGAATTTGGCTTGTATATTAAAAACCAATGGTACAAACTGGTGGCAAAAGAAGGTACGTATTCAAACGATCCGATAGGTATCTTAGATGTAACCATTTTGCAGGAAAATGTGCTGGATCCATTACTTGGCATTAAGGACCAGCGTACGGATAAAAGAATCGATTTTGTAGGTGGAATAAGAGGTTTGGCCGAACTGGAAAAAAGAGTGGACAGCGGAGAGATGGCTGTTGCTTTCAGCCTTCACGCTGTGAGTATACAGCAATTGTTTGATATCTCCGACAGTGGAAAGGTGATGCCACCTAAAAGCACCTGGTTTGAACCCAAGCTGAGAGACGGGCTGCTGACACATTTGATCAATGACTAAGATTTAGTTAAGGATTATTATTTGTAAAAAAAGAGATGTTTCAAAAGCATCTCTTTTTTTTATCTTTACCCGGATGAAAAAAAATATTTACCTATTTGCCATCAGTTTAATTTTTTGGGGGAGTGAAACATTCGCTCAAACTGCAAAGGAATTACAGGAAACTGCAAGGTCTTTTATGCAGCAGGCTGACTATGCCAATGCCGTATTGGTACTCAACAGGGCCATACAAATGGAACCACAGAATGTGGATATCATAAAAGAACTGTCGCTTTCTTATTATATGCAAAGGGATAATGTAAAAGCGCTGGAAATCATCAAGCCATTACTTGACAAGGATGATGCGGATGACCAGTGTTACCAGATTGCAGGAAATATTTACAAACAACTGGAACTGGTTAAAGAATGTGATAAATTATACCGTAAAGGCATAAAAAAATTTCCCGAAAGCGGTGCTATGTATAATGAGTTGGGTGAATTGCTGTGGGAACAGCAGGATTTTGCTGCCATTAAGCAATGGGAAAAAGGAATAGAAGTTGACCCCGGCTTTTCAAAAAATTATTACAACGCCAGTAAATATTATTTTCTTACTACCGATAAAATATGGAGCATCCTGTACGGAGAAATTTTTCTGAACATGGAACCTTTCAGCAACCGCACACCGGAAATCAAATCGATTTTGCTGGACAGTTATAAAAAATTATTTGCTGATGCTGTTTTATCAGTGCCTGCAAATGAAAAAAATAAATTTACCGATGCCTTTATTGCCACTATGAATAAGCAAAGCAGCTTAGCTGCAACCGGCCTGAATGTTGAAACACTCACCATGATCCGCAGCCGGTTTATATTAGACTGGTACAATGATTTTGGAGACAAACTTCCTTTTAAATTATTTGAATTGCAACGCCAGCTGCTGCAGGATGGTTTATTTGAAGCCTACAGCCAATGGATATTTGGATCAGTACAAAATTTAGCTGCTTATCAAAACTGGACAACCGTGCATGCAGGGGAGTATAATGAGTTTACCCGTTTTCAAAGAGGAAGGGTGTTTAAGGTTCCTTTAGGGCAGTATTATCATTGATTACATTTGTGGTGAAAGTAAAATAAAAAATACTGCAAAGTCATTTCTTTTAACAGGATGGCTTTTTTATTTATCTTAGATATTGTTTTCCTGTTTGCCAGGGTGATGAAAGAAAAGGAGTAGCCACAACAACATGAGCCGATTGCTTTAAGACACTATTGAATGCTTGCTTTTATGAATGACTCTTCAAGAATATTTGACTTCCTTCAATACCAGTTGGAAAATTTTCCCAAAGCAGATATGCTATCAGGAAAAGTAAATGGCCAGTGGCAGCCTTTTAGCACACAGGAAGTAAAAGATACTGCGGACAGGCTGAGTGCCGGCTTATTGGCTTTGGGCGTTGGTGGCCACAATATGACGGTGGAGCGCCAGGATAAAATTGCACTCATCAGCAAGAACAGGCCGGAGTGGCTTATACTTGATTTAGCCTGCCAGCAGATTGGCGCTTTACTTTGCCCCATTTATCCTACAACCAATGTAAATGAACTGGAATTTATTTTCAATGACGCTGCAGTAAAGCTGGCTTTTGTAAGTGGGGATGATATTTTATCAAAAGTAGACAGTATTAAAAACAGGGTAGCTTCACTGGAAAACATATATGCTTTTGATGAACTGCCCGGCGCAATATTCTGGAAACAACTTTTGGATCTTTCCTCACCGGAAAAATTGGAACGTTTAGCTGTGGTAAAAGAAACAATTAAGGCTGAACATTGTGCCACTATCATTTATACTTCCGGTACCACCGGCTTTCCCAAAGGGGTGATGCTGAGTCACCGGAACGTAGTCAGTAACGTACTCAATTCAGTAAAAAGTTTCCCCTTTGAAGAAAGGGTAAATTCAAGGTCACTGAGTTTTTTGCCACTCAATCATATTTTTGAAAGAATGGTTTCTTACATCTATATCAATAGTGGCATCTCTATTTATTATGCTGAAAGTTTAGATACCATTGCCGAAAATCTAAAAGAAGTACAGCCTAATTTATTTTGCACCGTGCCCCGGTTACTGGAAAAAGTGTACGAAAAAATTATGGCTAAAGGTGCGGAACTTACTGGTGTCAAGCGCAAACTCTTTGACTGGTCTGTGGAACTGGCTAATGAGTATGACAATCGGAAAAGTAAAGGCATCTGGTACGATATGCAACTTGCGGTTGCCAATAAATTGGTTTTTAGTAAATGGCGGGAAGCACTCGGTAATAATGTGGAGTTCATCATTACCGGTGGTGCAGCCTGCCAGGTTAGACTGATAAGAATTTTTACCGCAGCAAAGATTCCCATTTATGAAGGTTACGGGCCTACAGAAAACAGCCCGGTGATCAGTGTAAATTGTAAATATAAAGGAGGTACAAAATTCGGCACCGTTGGCCCTGTTATAAACGGGCAGCAGGTGAAACTGGAAGCAGATGGTGAAATTTGTGTGAAAGGCCCCAGCGTTATGATGGGCTATTACAAAAGGCCTGAACTTACAGCAGAAGCAATCATTGACGGATGGCTGCATACAGGAGACATCGGTATTTTCGAAGACGGCAAGTATTTAAAAATTACTGACCGCAAAAAAGAATTATTTAAAACGAGTGGCGGCAAATATGTGGCGCCACAGCCTATTGAAAATAAAATGAAAGAATCTCCCTTTGTGGAGCAGATGATGATTGTTGGTGCTGAACAAAAATTTGTAGGTGCTTTAATAGTACCGAGTATGCCCAACCTGAAAGAATGGATGCGGCAAAAAAATATTCCTTTTGTTACCAATGAAGATGCAGTCAATAATCCCGAAGTGCTCAACCTGTACGGGGAATTGATAGACAGTTTCAATAAATTTTTTAATCATGTAGAGCAGGTAAAACGTTTTGAGTTACTGCCAAATGAATGGACGATTGAAAGTGGTGAACTAACGCCTACGTTGAAGCTGAAACGAAAAGTGATAATGGAAAAATATAAGGCTGCTTACGAAAGGATTTATAAATAGCAGTGCTTACGGCTTTCCCTTTTTATTCGTCTTTACCGGATAGCTGGTCCTGTTTACAGGCACTGTAGCCCCACCCAGCAGTAATTGCACACATTCGTTCAAAATTGGGTATTTATTTGCAACAAAGAGTTGCATTTTATCAGGTGGCAGCCTCAGTTCATAATTTCCCGATGCTGAAAGCACTGCATCAAAATCAGGGTTGTAGTGATTGAAAAAATTAATGTCCATTGATAGATTTTTTGCAATCACCAGCGAATTGAATTTTCCTGAAACGGGCAGTATTTGCACATCTGCCATTTCGGCTTCGGTTAAACTGGGTGGCTGTTTTATTTCAGTTGTTCCAAAACTATTATTGACGTAGCGTGAACTTCCGGCTGTTGTAGTTACCCCTCCCCCTCCCTCCATGACGTAATGGGTGGCAATAAAACGTTTTACATAAATCCTTGATTCTTCCGGTAAATAATACTGAAGGTTCCAGAAGTTTTTGCTGCCACTCTTTTTCATGGCGCTGTACACCCTGCCCGGGCCGCCATTGTAGGCTGCCATTACCAGCAGCCAGTCGTGCAGTTGTTTGTACAATGTAAGCAGGTACCTTGCAGCAGCATGGCTGCTTTTGTAGTAATCCCTTCTTTCATCAATATATCCATTTACCGCAAGGCCATACTCTTTAGCGGTATGGGGCATAAACTGCCAGGGGCCGCCTGCACCTTTGTTGCTGGTAACTGACGGGTTTAAATTGGATTCAATTACAGCAATGTACTTCAACTCTCTGGGCAGGCCGTATTGTACCAATACGTTTTCAATCAGGTTGAAATATGGCTGGCCCCAGCCTTTCATCTTCAGCAAATATTTTGAATGCCCTTTCATATAGTCGCTGATATAGATTTCTGCATTCGGGTTGATCTGGGCAGTATATGGCAGCGATGAATTGTAAGAATAGTTGGCAAATAAATTTTTAAAGCCATATTTTGTAACCTGGCTTACATATTGAATTTTTTCTTTTTGGAGAACAGTTTTGGATTTGATTACCTCTTCAAGTTGTTTATCTTCTTTATTGATATCTTCCGGTATAGAGTCAATTGTTGCCTGTTGAAAATAATGGTTTTTACCAGGGATTTCATTCCTGCCTGAAGAAGTTACTGCCAGTAACAGGATAGAAAAACAGGTAAACAAAATCTTTTTCATTTCAGTAAGATGCTATATTGTTTCTTGTTGATGCATCAAAACAGTGGATAGTTGCAGCAAAGGTAACTCCATTAATTTATTTGTCATTACCTGAAGGCCAAAAGGCATGCCATTGCTGTGTTTAAACAGAGGAAGCGATATGCCCGGCAAACCAGTTAAGTTGGCGAATACAGTATAAATATCGGCCAGGTACATGGCTATTGGGTCATCCGATTTATCGCCAATAGTAAAAGCAGTAGTTGGGCAAGTAGGTAAAATAATGGCATCATAGTTTTTAAACACTTCATTCACTTTATCCACCAGCAATTGGCGCACCTGCTGGGCTTTTGTAAAATAAGCATCATAATATCCGGCACTTAATACAAAAGTACCCAGCATGATCCTTCGTTTCACTTCTTTCCCAAACCCTTCACTCCGGTTGAGTTTATAAAATTCAGTAAGGTCTTCAATTGGCTTGCTGGTTTTATGTCCGTAACGGATGCCGTCAAACCTGCTGAGATTTGAACTGGCCTCAGCAGTAGTGAGTACATAATAAGCGGGTACAATGTGATCCAGCAAATCAAAATGAACCGCCTCGGCGGTATGCCCGTTGCTTTGCAAGCGGGTAATACAATTTTTTATTGATACCGCTATCTCCTTATCTAAAGAAGGGTGATTGATCGCTTCTTCAAAATAAGCGATACGGTATTTTTTATGCTCCCCGTTTTTTAAAATCTCCGGGTTGCTGTATAACGGTACCGGTGATTGAGAAACGGTGCTGTCATAATCATCTGCTCCCGCAATCACTTCCAGCGCCAGTGCCACATCAGCTACAGTATTTCCGAAAATGCCTATCTGGTCAAATGAAGAGGCATAGGCAATCAGTCCATACCTGGATATCCTTCCGTAAGAAGGCTTTAACCCAACAATGCCACAAAAATCAGCCGGCTGCCTTACTGAGCCACCGGTATCACTTCCCAAACTGATCATGCATAACCCAGCCTGCACGGCTACAGCACTGCCCCCTGAAGAACCGCCCGGGACTTTGTTTTCATCCAGCGCATTCAGCACTTTGCCATAAACAGAGTTTTCGTTGGTGCTTCCCATGGCAAATTCATCACAGTTGCAACTGCCGATTATGATGGCCTCTTCATCTAATAATTTCTGGATTGCGGTAGCATTGTATACAGATTCAAAACCTTCCAATATTTTTGAAGCAGCAGTGGTTTTATGGCCTTTATAGCAAATCACATCTTTAATAGCCACTACCACCCCATGCAGTTTGCCCGGTTTGCCGCCTGCAATTCTTTTCACATCCAGCAAAGCCGCCTTTTCGAGCGCTTCTGCAGCATATACTTCTGTGAATGCATTCAGCCTTTCGTTTGCTTTGATAGTATCGAGAAAATTATTTACGGCAGCTACACAGGTGGTTTCGCCTGCTGCCAGTTGCTGCTGATAAATGCTGATGTTTTTAAACAAAGTATATCATTTGAGTATAGTAGGTATAAAACCGGCTGGAGTGATTGATAGAAATCATCCACTTCAGCCGGAAATTTGTATGCCTTTGAGAAATTATTTAGGTAATTCCTGTGCCTGTTTTTGTTGCAACTGCTGCCGCAACAACCTTATCTCTTCGTCTTTATCTTTTTCTTTCATGCCTTCCTCTATTTCATTTTTCACGTTGTCCTTTGCATCTTTGAACTCACGCATACCCTTGCCTATTCCTTTCATTAATTCGGGGATCTTTTTTCCGCCAAAGAAAATAACAATTGCAAGGAGGATAAAAATCCATTCAGAACCTCCAGGCATCCCTATAAGGAATATTGATAAAAATGAAGTTGCCATAATAATTAAATTTGTTAGGAAACAAAGATAATTCAATTATTAACTAAATATGCCAGTAGTTGAGATATTAATAAGTTGCCCGATTGTTAATTGCATAATTACCAGCCTACCTGATATACCGGCCACATTTTGCTTTGCCGTTGGCAGCTTCGTAAGTGGTGATTCCCCTTGAACAGGAAGATAGTAATAGAATAGTAATGATAACAATGAATGCGGGAACAATAGTTTTTTTCATAGTAGTAGTAGTATAAAAGGATTAAAAATAATTATGAATATTTTTCATAACCGGATCAGCCGGAATTACGGCAATAATTATTCCAAATATTTATACATAAGTAAGTCTGCGTAAAAAAAAGCGAAAACCTGGTGGTTTCCGCTTTAAATATCTTACTAAAGAGCTTATTTCTTTTTAAGGGCAACTGCCATCCTTTTTTCCTGGATACGGGCACTTTTACCACTTCTTTCCCTAAGGTAAAACAATTTAGCCCGGCGTACTTTACCTACTTTATTCAGCACAATACTTTCAATATTGGGAGAATAAAAAGGAAACAGGCGCTCTACACCAATACTGTCACTTATCTTACGCACTGTAAAAGTGGCGGTAGCACCAGTACCCTGGCGCTTGATAACATCACCTTTGAAACTCTGGATACGCTCTTTAGCGCCTTCCACAATTTTATAGTTAACCGTTATATTATCACCAGCTTTAAAAGAAGGCAATGCCGGCTTAGCTGTCAGTTGTTCGTGTACAAAATCTACTGCGTTCATAATCTTAAATTTTCGGACGGCAAAAGTAAACAAAAAGTTTTAAGTTCCAATTTTAAAATGGAAAGTTTTTTTAGCGGGCAATATTCACCGCCCTTTTCTCCCTGATCACTGTCACTTTTATCTGCCCGGGGAAGGTCATTTCGGTTTGTATCTTCTGTGCAATTTCAAAGCTAAGTTTATCACTATCGGCATCACTCACTTTATCTGCTTCTACTATTACCCTCAACTCCCTGCCAGCCTGTATAGCATAAGCTTTTTCAACTCCCTGGTATGCCTGGGCGAGGTTCTCCAGGTCTTTAATGCGCTGGATATATTGCTGCATTATCTCACGCCTTGCGCCAGGCCTGGCGCCGCTGATAGCATCGCATGCCTGTATAATGGGAGAGATCACATACTGCATTTCCATTTCATCATGGTGAGCACCAATGGCATTAACCACGGCGGGGTTTTCACCATATTTTTCAGCCAGTTTGGCTCCCAACAGCGCATGGCTTAATTCTGTTTCCTCGTCTGGTACTTTTCCAATATCATGTAAAAGGCCGGCACGTTTTGCTAATTTGGGGTTCATGCCTAATTCTGCAGCCATGATCGCACAAAGGTTAGCTGTTTCGCGGCTGTGCATTAGCAAATTCTGACCATAGGAAGAACGGAAACGCATTCTTCCCACCATCCTGATCAGCTCTTTGTGCAGGCCGTGAACACCTAATTCCATTGCTGTACGTTCCCCAATCTCCATTACCTGGTCATCCAACTGGCGTTTTGTTTTTTCTACTACTTCTTCAATACGGGCAGGGTGGATACGCCCATCAGCAACCAATCTTTGTAAGGACAACCTTGCTATCTCACGGCGCAATGGGTCAAAAGAAGAAAGCACAATGGCTTCCGGAGTATCATCCACGATAAGATCTACACCAGTTGCGGCTTCAATAGCCCTGATGTTTCGTCCTTCACGCCCAATGATAGAACCTTTAATTTCATCACTTTCCAGGTTAAAAACAGTGATAGAGTTTTCAATGGCCTGTTCAGCTGCGGTGCGCTGTATGGTTTGTATCACTATTTTACGGGCTTCCTTATTGGCCTTTAACTTAGCTTCTTCAATAATTTCCTGCTGTATGCCGATAGCTTTGGTATGAGCTTCCTGCTTCAGTCCTTCTATTAATTGCGCTTTGGCATCTTCTGCAGAAAGGCCGGCTACTTTTTCAAGGCGGCGAATATGCTCTTCCTGGTGTTTTTCCAGTTCCGTACGCTTGGTATTCACCACTTCAATTTGCCTGTTGAGGGTTTCTTTGATGGCTTCGTTTTCTTTTACCTGTTTGTCTAAATTAGCTTCTTTTTGATTGATACTCTGTTCTTTTTGCTTGATGCGGCTTTCAGATTCTACAATTTTCTGATTGCGCTGCATCACTTCTTTGTCATGCGTTGATTTCATTTGTACAAACTTCTCTTTGGCCTCCAGTTCTTTTTCTTTTTTGAGAGTTTCGGCCCTTAATTCCGCTTCTTTTAAGATGGTTTGTGCATGCGATTCTGCGTCTTCAATCTGTTTTTTGGTGTTTTTGGCAAAAATTAATTTACCCAGTACAACGCCGGTTACTAAGGCTGCTGCACCAATAATGATGGAAAGTATGTTTGGTTCCATTGAAATTTTTAGTTTTAAAACGGTTCAAAATCTGGTGATATATCCTCTCTTTAACCATTAATTATTGAGTGAGATAGTTAGTGAGCGAAGATAATGATTTTTTAATGTTTGTTGAAAGTCAATAAATTCTATCGCCAGCCCAAATGAAAAGTACATTTACTTTTAATACTGCAAAAGAGGTGAAAAACAACAATTAACGTAACAGTAATTCACAGGGCTTAATACCGGTATGCTTTTTAAACGCCGTACTGAAGTGGGATATAGAAGAGTATCCGAGCAAAGCAGAAACTTCTGTTACACTAAGCCCTTTATCATACAATAAATATTTGGCATGCTCCATCCGCTGGCTTTGGTAAAAATCGAAAATGGTGGTTCCAAACAATTCTTTAAAACCCTTTTTCAGGTAACATTCGTTTATGGCTACCTTCCTGCTCAGCTCCTTAATGGTAAGTGGTTCACCAATATGTTGCAGTAATACTTCCCTGGCTTTGATGATTTTCCCCCTGTCGGCTTCATTGGCCAGGAATTTACAGGTAAAAACTTCTTCCTTTGTCCCCATCATACAATCCATGCTGTACAACAACAGTATTTGTGTCTGGGCATTGATAAAAATATTTTCTAAGGTATCAGTATAAGTATGATTAAGGAGTGCCTCGATGGCCATTCTTGTTTTGCCACAAAGCGGAAGCAATTTAGAAAAGGAGGTGGTATGCGTAAATGCCAGCACTTCATCCGTTACATTACGTTGTTTTTTGCCTTTTACAAACTGTGTAAGATAGGACGGCTTAAAGCTAAAACTAAGCACATCAACACTTTCCACTTTTTCCGCACAGGTTTTGGAGGCGTTGAATTTACAAAAATCGCATTCTGTTTGTTTTTGACGGCAATACACATTACCACTTACACAAAATCTCAATTCAAGATAATTGGCCGAAGGGTTGTTTTTTTCATAATGATACAACAGCATGCCCGCATCATCCATATTCCAATTGCTGATTTTCTTATACCGCTGAATGGTATAGTGAACGGAACCCGGAACAGTGCGTTCAAAATCCTGTAACACGTCCAGTTCATTAAAAACGAGCGATTGCTCCTGGCTAATATTTAATATGTCAGTACCCTGATTCATTGATAAACTTCGATGCAAATGTACAGTAACTTATCAAGAAACCGGATTACCGGTAAAGCTAGCAGAAAGTTTTACTGATTTATGACTGTTTTTATTGTGGAAATCTTTGTGATAAAAATTGCTTTTAATCCAATTAAAAATGCCTCTAACCCTTTAATTATGCTATATTTGCCGGAATAATCATTTTGAAAATCTTAAAGAGAATTTGCCCGCATTTATGAGCACAGAAATTGAAGAAGTTGCAGCCCCATCCGTTAATAGTTATGGTGCCGATAGTATCCAGGTTTTAGAAGGTTTGGAAGCAGTTCGTAAACGCCCTGCCATGTATATTGGTGATATCGGCGTAAAAGGCCTCCATCATTTAGTTTATGAAGTAGTGGATAATTCAATCGATGAGGCATTGGCCGGCCACTGCAAGAACATTACCGTCACGATCAATGAGGATAATTCAATTACCGTAGAGGATGATGGGCGTGGTATACCTACCGGCATGCATACCAAAGAGCACCGCAGCGCACTGGAAGTAGTTATGACGGTATTGCATGCAGGTGGAAAATTTGATAAAGATTCCTACAAGGTATCCGGTGGTTTGCATGGTGTGGGGGTGAGTTGCGTGAATGCTTTGAGCAGCAAACTGCATGTAGTGGTAAACAGGGATGGTAAGTCCTTTGAGCAGGAATATGCTACAGGTATACCAAAATACCCGGTCAGGGAGATTGGTAATTCCGATAAGCATGGCACTACCGTTCAATTTTGGCCCGACCTTTCCATATTTTCTTCCGGTATTTATAACCGGGAAATATTGGAAGGCCGTTTAAGGGAGCTGTCCTTTTTAAACCGTAAGATAAATATCCTTATCAATGACCTGCGTGAAAAAGATGATCATGGACACACTTATACGAAGACGTTTTACAGCGAAGGCGGTATTGTAGAATTTGTAGAAATGCTGGATAAGAATGCCAACAGGAATCCATTGTTGCCTACCGTAATCTATTGCGATGGAAGGGACGAAGCCAGCAACGTGGCAGTAGAAGTGGCCATGATATACAACACAGGATACCAGGAACATTTATTCAGCTATGTAAATAATATTAACACCATTGAAGGTGGCACACACGTAGCCGGTTTCCGCCGTTCTATCACCCGGGTTTTTAAAAGCTATGGTGAAAAAGAAGGCATGTTTGAAAAAGCTAAAGTGGATATTGAGGGAGACGATTTCAGAGAGGGATTAAGTGCTATCATTTCTGTAAAAGTACCCGAACCGCAATTTGAAGGGCAAACAAAAACCAAGTTGGGCAACAATGAGGTGATGGGTGTGGTAGACAGTACACTCAGCAGGGTGCTGGTTGCTTACCTGGAAGAAAACCCGAAAGATGCAAAGACGATCATACAGAAAGTGATCCTTGCAGCACAGGCAAGGGCTGCTGCAAAAAAAGCCCGTGATATGGTGCAGCGTAAAAGCGTACTAACTGGTGGAGGCTTACCGGGTAAACTGGCAGATTGCAGTGATAAAGAACCTTTCCGTTGCGAACTGTACCTGGTGGAAGGAGATTCGGCTGGTGGTACAGCCAAGCAGGGCAGAGACAGAAGTTACCAGGCGATATTACCATTAAGAGGTAAAATTCTGAATGTAGAGAAAGCAATGGAACACAAGATCTACGACAATGAAGAAATCAGAAACATCTTCACTGCACTTGGTGTAAAAATTGGAACCGCAGAAGATCCAAAGGCCTTAGATACCTCCAAACTCAGGTATCATAAATTAATTATCATGACCGATGCGGATGTAGATGGCAGCCATATCGCCACCCTGATACTTACTTTTGTTTTCAGATACATGAAAGAACTGGTGGAACAGGGATTTGTATTTATTGCCCAGCCTCCTTTATATTTAGTTAAGAAAGGCAAAGACCAGGATTATGCCTGGACAGATGCAGAACGCAAAAACCTGATCACTTTATTTGGGCAGGGAAAAGATGACAGCGTAACCACACAGCGTTATAAAGGTTTAGGCGAAATGAATGCAGAACAATTATGGGAAACCACCATGAACCCTGCAACCCGTACCTTAAAACAGGTAACCATTGAAAGCGCTGCAGAAGCAGACAGGGTTTTCAGCATGTTAATGGGTGATGAAGTGCCCCCAAGGAGGGAGTTTATAGAATCTCATGCCAAATATGCAAGGATTGATGTGTAAGGATTGATACTTATCTTTCATTATTGGAGGAGCAGCTTCTGATTTTTTTCAGTGGCTGTTTTTTTGAAGTAATGAGCTAAAACATTTATCCGCTAAAGGAAATCGGGCAAAGGAATACCTGCTTCAGGAGTTGAAAAAAATTATTTGTCATAGATTTTATCTGGCATATGAATTTGGGCAAACAATAACAGCCACTCTAAAATGCCTGTTATTTTGCCAAAACCAATATAATTTGTAGCTTGTACCGTGAAGTTTACAACTTCAACCCATATTTACTAACCATAAATTCAAAGAAAATGTCAAACATGTTAACAGCCTATTGCATGAAAACGAAAGAGAAAAACGTTCCCTTGCAGGATGCAGTGATAACTAAAACATCACGTGGGGGCTACATGGCCCAGGGCCACGATGGCAAAGGAAACAAAATGACCACCATGCTCAGCGAAGCAAATGCGCTGGAAGCGGTAAAAAATGGTGTTGCCAAAAAAAGCTGGTAGTTCCTGAATGTAACTGAATTTTATCCGGCTATTTGCTTCAGGGCAAATAGCCTTTTTTTATGATGGCTAAGCTGTATAACAGGAAAATGAAATATTTTTTTTTAATTGTAGTTGCTACCATCAGCTTTCATCCACTTTTTTCACAGTACACCGTAAACGGTAATTCAAGCCGGGATAACTGTCATTGTTATACCCTCACTCCTGATGCCTTTACGCAAAGCGGTTCGGTCTGGAATAACTTTAAGATCGACCTCACCCAGTCATTCGATTTTAATTTTGATATTAACCTGGGTTGCAGTGATGGTGGTGCGGATGGGATAGTATTTGTTTTGCAACCAATCAGCACCAGTGTGGGATCAAGCGGCGGCGGGCTGGGCTTTGCGGGTATCACTCCTTCCGTAGGTGTTTCTATCGATACCTGGCAAAATACACCTGATAACGATCCGGCCTACGACCATATAGCCATTCAACTAAATGGAAACCTTAATCATACGGATGCTGCTGCTAATATTGCCGGGCCGGAAACAGCTTTGGCAAACAGTGATAATATCGAAGACTGTCAATGGCATACTTTAAGGGTACAGTGGGATCCAGTAACAAAAAAAATATCTGCCTTTGTAGATGGTAACCAGAGGGTAAGTGCCACAAAAGATTTGACAGCAGATGTGTTCGCAGGTAACCCCCAGGTGTTTTGGGGATTTACAGGCAGTACCGGTGGAGCCAAAAACCTGCAACGTTTTTGTACCTCCTTATCACCAAAGTTTAACCTGCCCCAGTCGCAGAAAAGATGTATCAATGAACCGGTTGCTTTTTTTGATTCCACCATTTCATTTACTACAGTACTCAAACGGTTCTGGGATTTTGGGGATAACAGCCCTGTAGATTCTATCCATATAAATCCGGTTCATACCTATTCTGCTGCCGGCAATTATACAGTAATACAAACTGTGGTAGGCGCTGATGGCTGTGTGGAAGTAAATACACAACCGTTAAGGATAGGAAGTATACCAGTGGCAAATTTTGGAGTAGCCGATGGTTGCAAGAATACCACATTGCAATTTTCAGACAGTTCAAAAACAGCTGTAGGCACTATCAATGAATGGAACTGGGACTTTGGTATTGCCGGTACTTCCGCTCTGCAGAACCCCACGGCGGCTTACACAACTTCAGGCACCAAAACTGTAAAGCTTAATGTGATATCATTGGAAGGGTGTGCGTCTTCAGCAGCAACAAAGTTTGTACAGGTATATCCTGATCCTGTTGTAGATTTTGATATTACCGGCACCCTTTGCCAGAAAAGTTCCGTTCAGTTTATCGACAGGTCTGCCGTTACACCAGGTTCAATTGCCTCCTTACAATATATTTTGGGTAATGGGCTGCAATCTTTGCAACCCAACCCCACAGTCAAATATGATTCTGCAAAAACTTATACCGTTACTCTCACAGCTGTAAGCGATAAAAACTGCGTACAAACAAAAACAAAATCCATCAGCATCCTTCCCATGCCAATGGCTTTTTTCACCTACAATGCTGCCGGTTGTTCTCCTGCTACTATCAGTTTTGCGGATTCATCTTATACAACAGACAGTACTTTTATTAATGGCTGGTGGTGGAACCTGGGCAACAGCAGTACCTCCATTCTGCAAAATCCAATAGCCCCTTACAATACCGGTGGAGATATTACTGTTAACCTGGTAGCAAAAAATGAAAAGGGCTGTTTTTCTGATACGCTTATTAAAGTGATCACCCTGCAGGCAAAGCCGCAGGCAAAATTCGGCTACAGCAAGCCGTTATGCGAAGGCCGGCATATACAATTTGCTGATTCTTCTTCTATTGCTTCCGGTACCATTAAAAGCTGGCAGTGGATAGTTGATAATACCGTAGCAAGCAGTGAACAAAACCCAGCTTTGCCAATTTCATCCGGCAACCATACTGTTCAATTAATTGTAACGAATGAAACAGGCTGTGCTGATAATACCGCCGCGGTAGTCATTTTTGTTGATCCTAAGCCTGCAATTAAACTCCTTGTTTCCGGCACCTGTAAAGATTCTGTGGTCACTTTCAGTCCTGTTGATCTGTCCGGTGGCAGTGTGCAAAGCTGGCAATGGAATTTTGGCGACAGTTCCATTACAAAGGTTAATGACACACAATATATTTATTCAAACGCCGGGCGGTACCATATTCAGTTATCAGCTATAACAAATAATGGGTGCAGCAACATTATCGACAGCAGTATTACTATTTATGGAAGCAATGCTTCAGCAGGTGCTGATACCATTATTGCCTCCGCCAGCCAGCCCATTTACTTGCAGGCCACTGGCGGTGATAATTATGAATGGAGCCCTGCTGAAGGGTTAAGCAGCAACAATATTGACAATCCCATTGCTGTAAACAGTGAAGACCGGATCTATCATTTAAGGGCGTACACTCCTGCCGGTTGTGATACGTATGATCAGGTATTGATCCACATTTTTGATGGGCCTGAAATATATGTACCCGGCGCCTTTACGCCTAATGGCGATACCCGGAATGACATACTCAAAGCAATACCTGTGGGGATCAGCCGGTTTAACTACTTTACTGTGTATAACCGTTTTGGGCATGTGGTATTTTCCACAAGGGATTATCGTATAGGGTGGGATGGCTATTTTAAAGGGAAGCCGCAAAATACAGGGGCATATATATGGATTGCCGCTGCTGTTACTTTCAGGGGTACAGACTTGTTAAGGAAGGGGACAGTATTGCTCTTAAAATAAATTGAAGTTATTTGTTAGTATTTTATGTGGCAGCAGATATCTGGTTATTTGAAACTCAGGTAAACGCAAAAATAAAAGCAGTTTACCATTTATAAAATTGATATCCCTGCAATACAAAAGGATGTTATATTTTTGTTCCATGCGCTATATTACTTTAACCTTACTGCTACCTTTTTACTTTATCACCATTGCAGGTGCCCAGGAAAAGTGGGATTTGCGTAAATGTGTGGAATACGCACTGGCTAACAATATAAATATCAGGCAAACGGATATACAGGCAAAAATTGCTGATCTTACTTATAAGCAGGCTAAACAGGGTATTTATCCCAGCCTGAACTTTAGTGCCGGCCCGGCATTTAATAATGGCCGCAACCAGGACCCCACCAGTTTTAGCTTAATTACCCAAAGCTTTGTTTCAGCTAACATGCAGTTGCAGACAAGTGTGGAAATTTTTAACTGGTACAGTAAAAAGAACAGTATAATTGCCAGTCAATGGCAGGCAGAAGCAGCTAAGGCCAGTACAGATAAATTGAAAAATGACATTGCCTTAACTGTTGCCAATGCTTACCTGCAAATATTACTCACCAAAGAACAGGAAAAAATTGCAGTGGTGCAGTTGCAGCAAACCCAAAGCCAGTTGAGTATTACAAGAAAATTAGTGAATGCAGGCTCCTTGCCGGAACTGAATGCTGCTGAACTGGAAGCACAGGTGGTAAGGGACAGTGCCAGTTATATATCTGCAAGAGGCAATGTGGAGCAGGCTACCCTTACCATGAAAGCCTACATGAGCCTGGATGCTGCCACGCCGGTTGAAATTGCCACACCAGCTGCCGGCCTGATCCCAATAGAAAAAATTGCTGACCTGCAGCCGGAGACAGTATATACCCTGGCGATAGCCAATTTGCCACAGCAACGGGTAAACGAATTCAACCTGAAAGCGGCAAAGAAAAATTTGGAAGCGGCAAGGGGCAGTATGTATCCAACCATCAGTGCTTATGGCAGCCTGAGCAGCGGCTACAACAGCCGGGGTACTGAGATAACTGGTTCCCAGTCATTTATTCCGCCGATAGGTAAAGTAACCGTAAGCGGAACAGACTATATTGTTTATGCTAATCAGCCCTATACTTCTTATACCACTGGAAAAACAACTTTTCCTAACCAGTTAAACCAGAACTTCCGTCAGTCAGTTGGATTAAACATCAGTGTGCCAATTTTTAGCGGGGGCAGTTTAAAAACCAATTGGGAAAAAAGTAAATTGAATGTAAAGAATTCTGAATTGCAGCAGGAAGCAGACAACCAAAAAATAAAACAGGATATTTACCAGGCCTATAATTCAGCAATAGTGGCGCTTGAAAAATTTAATGCCAGTTCAAAATCAGTTGAAACATCGCAACGTAGTTTTGAGTTTGCAAAAAAACGCTATGATGTGGGGATGCTTACCACATTGGAATTTATTACTAACCAGAATAACCTGTTCCGGGCAAAATTAGAATATGTAGCTAACCAGTTTGATTATGTGTTTAAAATGAAAGTGTTGGAGTTTTATAAAGGCCAGGGTCTTAAACTTTAGTTTAAAAGATTTACTAATTCAAGTTAGTTGGTTAATATTGCCGTTATTCCCTATTCACCATTCACGAAATTGAAATTGATATGAGCAAAACAGTAAAATGGATCTTGATTAGCCTGGTTATCCTTGTAGTGGCCTTAGTGGGATTAAAAGCTGCCGGAGTATTTGGCAAAGATGAAGGCACTAAAGTAACGGCAGAAAAAGTGCAGCGGCGAACCATTACCGAAATAGTAAATGCCAGTGGAAAAATTTACCCGGAGATAGAAGTGAAAGTAAGCCCCGATATCAGTGGAGAAATTACAGAGCTTACCGTTCGGGAAGGTGACAGTGTGAAAAAAGGACAGGTAGTGGCCCGTATTTACGCAGATATTTACGCCATACAGGCCAACCAGGCTTCCAGCGGAGTGGCACAGAGCCAGGCCCAGGTAGCCAACTCACAGGCAGCATTAGCTGCACTGCAGGCCAATATGGAACAGGCGGAAAAAAGTTTTAAAATGCAGAAACAGTTATACGATGACAAAGTGATCAGCACCAACGAATTTAATGTGGCTGATGCTGCCTACAAGACTGCTGTTGCCAATTACAATGCCGCCAAACAAAGCATCCGTGGCGGACAGGCAGCAGTGCAGTCTGCGCAGAGCAGCCTGGCCAAAGCCAATAAAGACCTTAGCAGGACAGCGGTGCTGGCGCCTATGGATGGCGTGGTAAGCCTGCTGAGTGTAAAAAAGGGTGAAAGGGTGGTGGGAAGCAATATGATGGCAGGAACAGAAATGCTGCGTATTGCTGACATGGCTAAAATTGAAATTCGGGTAGACGTGGGTGAGAGTGATGTACCCAAAGTGCATTTGGGCGACAGTGCTATCGTGACTGTAGATGCCTATAGCGATAGGAAATTTAGAGGTATTGTTACCCAAATTGCCAGCAGCAATAACGGCGCCGCTACACAGGCAGCACTTGCCAATACCAGCACTGATGTTACCAATTACAAAGTGTATGTACGCCTGTTGCAGGAAAGTTATACTGACCTGTTGGGTAAAGGTGTTTTCCCTTTCAGGCCGGGAATGAGTGCCAGTGCTGACATACAGACAAAAACACATGCTGGCGTACTGAGTGTCCCCATTAATGCGGTGACCACCAGGGAAATTAAAGACAGTACCAAAACCGATAAAAAAGTAGTGGACAGTAAGGATGCCAATGCAAAAGCAACCACCAGTATGGATGACCTGGAAGTAGTGGTATTTGTGGTAGACAATAAAGATGGAACAGTAAAAAAGATGAAAGTGAAAACATCCATCCAGGACATTAACTACATTGAAATAACTGACGGCCTTAAAGGAGATGAAACCGTGGTGAGTGGCCCTTACAATGTAATAAGCAAACAACTGAAAGAAAAAGACAAAGTGAAAGTGGTGGACAAAAAAGAATTGTTTGAGAAGAAAGAATAATGACGGCGAATACCTTTTAATTGTATTAAAATGCAACTTTTCAATTATTGAAAAGTTGTTTTTATTTATAGCGTAAATTTTTATGGAATAAATTGCACCAGACCCTTTAGCTTATTGGCGTCAGTTATTTATTTTACTGCTAAAAACAATCTTTCCCTGCAGGTTAATATAGACAAAATTGATCTCTCACTGCTTTACTCTTTATCAGAACCATTCCTGCATTCAGGAGAACAATATATGTGCATCCGGCACCCGGATAAATGATGCCCGCCTTGCTGGCATAATCTTCCGGTATAACTTTGGGATCAACCCAAAGGAATAGAAGAAACCATTGGTTCAGCAGCCAGCTGAAACCAAAGACAATTAGCATGTTGCGAAAACTATGGATCCGAAAGTTTAAAAATTCAGGTACTGCCGGATAAAGGGAACCAAAAAAAAACTACATTTACAGTGCTAAATGCCTGCTTACCGGCTCAAAAAAAGCGTAAAGCAAAATTATTATCCAACGTTTCCCCTGAAAGCCAACTCCCATTAAAACAATGCAATTTTTTCGACACTTATATAAAGTGATACCAATGACAACGAAATTTATGTCACCCATTTCCAGGTTTATTATTATCGGAGTATTGTTTTGCCAGCATGCGTTTGCACAAAACTCAGTGCTGGTAAATTTTGGCGGCAATGCCTGTAACAACTCCACCACTCCTTTTTTTTCATTGATCAAAAATCCATTATCGGCTGCACCTGTTTTACTGTCAAACTGCAGCCTGGCAGCACAGATGCCTGACGTGTACAGTGTATTTATTGCTTACAATCCTAAAAATAATAAACTGTATGTGGCAGATATCCGGGATGGATTACAAACTAAGATATGGCTGCTGGATATTGGCTTGCCTGTGAATATTTCCTGTCCATCCTCCATTCCGGTTGCGCCCACTTATGCTTACAGCTACATCTCTAATAATTTTGAGTTTGACAATAACGGCGACCTATGGTCTTTTTCCGGTTATAACAGTACCACCGGAACATGTAATATGGATAAATTTGATGTGAATACCGGAACGGTAATCAATACAAGAGTATTGCAATTCCCTGCCGGCAATTTCCCTACTACCATTCAGAGTGGTGACCTTACCATTTTACCCAATGGAAGAATGTTTGCCAGCCTTGGGAGCGGTACATGCAGATTGTATGAGATTACAGATTACAGCAGTACTTCGGGCAGTGCCACTGCTACTTATTTAAGAACACTGCCGAAAGACTGTTATGGTATTGCCTACCTGAATGGTATTTTAGAACTGGCCGGTTCTAACTTTTCTGGCAGTTGTTATTATTATGGTTACAATATTGCCACAGGCATACTGGATTCTGTAAAAGTTTTTCAAAATGGGCAGGCACCCATTGACAATACCAGCTTTACTCCCTCTGTAGGCGCTACCAAACGCTTGCTGAGTGCAGCAAAAATTAACAGCAATACCGCAGATCTAACCTATGAGGTATACACAGAAAACCTGGGTAATGTGGTACTCAATAATGTGAATGTAACCGACGATCTTGTTGCAGCATTTGGTGCCGGTAATGTTTCCAATGTCAGCGCCGGTTTTGTAGCTGGATCCAACGGTGGCGGACTTATTTTAAACCCTGCTTTCAATGGAACTACAATTACCAATTTATTGAACCCCGGCCAAAACCTTCCTAACAAAGTATTAGCCAACAGGGATTACTTTTTTAAATTACTGGTAAACTGCAGGGTTACAAATTTGAACGGTACCACTACCTACCTTAACACGGCTATCGCAACCGGGGAAATTGGAGCGGGCAATGCCCTATCGCTGGTAAATGTTAGTGACTCTTCCAATAATGGCGATTCCACTGTGGTAGATCCTAATAAAAATGGCAATGCTGCTGATATGGGCGAAAATGTACCCACTCCTTTTTTATTCAGTATCCTGCCGGTGAAGTTTGTAACTATTGATGCCTCCTTACTAAATAAAACTACTGCCCTGGTTAAATGGCAGGTAGCCACTCCATTGATCAATGCGGCCAAATTTGAAGTGGAGTATAGCATAGATGGCAGGATATGGCAGAGAGCAGGAATTGTGATGATTGCTGATAACAACCGCAGCAATTACCAGTTCTCTCACCTGGAAATTCCTTTTGGCAATTTGTATTACCGGGTTAAGCAAACAGATAAGGATGGCACATTTACTTACAGCAGGATCGTATTGCTGCATAATAAAAACAACAGTAACAGCTATGTAATTTATCCTAACCCTGCCAATAATTATATTGACATCTGCGCTGTTGGCAATGCCGCAGGGAATGCGGAGATTGAATTGTATGATGTTACAGGAAGAAAACTGCTGAGTAAGCCAATGATTACTTCCACCCACCAAATTAATACTACTGCCTATCCAAGAGGTGCTTATCTTTTAAAAATATGTAATGAAGGAAATGTGGTGACAAAAAAATTGTTCATTCAGCATTAAAGAACCCTTAGGTTAATTGCTTTGCCTGCTGCCGGGGTTATTCTTATTTTGCCGGCATCATATTCAATATCAAATCTGCATCCGGGCAGTTGATTAAATATTTTTCCCTTTCACTGATGCTGCATACGCCGGGATAGTCACCCAGGTGCAACCGCATATCTCCAATGATTTGAAAATGCAGGTGTGGTGGCCAGTCGCCGTTTTCTTTGGGCTCGCCAAAATGTCCCAGCAACTCACCACGGCTGATATATTTCCCTACCTGCAACGATACCAGATCCTTCTGGCTCAAGTGCCCGTATAAAGTATGAAATAAAACGGTATCCAGCTGGTGCTGCAAAATAATGGTGGCACCATAATCACCGAAATTATTATTGAATGCAAAGCTGTGTACGGTGCCACCTATCGGCACATATACTTTAGTACCCGCAATGCCCCAGATATCTATGCCCAGGTGAACGCTTCTTGTTTCCTCCCCATCAAAGTGTCTGCTTCTTTTATAAAGCACCCTGTCTTCATTATATCCGCCGATGCCGTATTTGCATTCATGGCTTTCCAATTGTTGGTTGATATAGTCAGCAAACTGTCGAGTATTTGTAACCAGTTCATCCGTAAGCGCTTTATTTGCTGCGGAGAAATCAAAGTGAAAGAGTTTGTCAATGGCAGCATTAAAATCAACCACTTTTTGAAAAGTAGATTGATATTTAAGCAGAACATTTTCCAGGCTGTTAATCATAGAATGAAGGTAATCACTTTAGCCGGTAAGTAGCGAAGACGTTTCATCACCAAATTGCAAAACTTTCAGCCTTTCGGCGCAATAAAATCAGTTTTTTACTTTTATCCTGTTGGCATCTTCATTGGTTTCTCTTTCCCTCGCTTTGTACTCTGTTTTACCAAAGCGCCAGCTTAATTGCAGGCGAAGCCCGCGGCTTTCCCATTTGCGACGGTAAGTAAAATCCTGGTTGGCAAATTTTACAGACTGTTCATACCGCTGTGTATTAAACATATCTAAAAACGTTAAGCGAAGGGAAGCTTTTTCTTTTAAGATGGTTTTCTTTGCGCCAAAATCAACACTGCCCAGCCATTTGGTTTTAAAAATAGCTTCGGTGGTACCTGCATTGAACCAACTGCTCAGCTGCATACTCCAGCCTTTGCCTAGTTTAAAATTGTTTTGAAAATAATAGTTCATACCCAATGTTTGGTTATCTAATTTTCCATCGGGCAATAAGCCTTTGTAGTGGTTCATAAAGCCAGTGATATTGATGTAGCCTTCCCACCATTTGTTGATGGGCAATGGGCTGCTTATGTTGAGGTAAGCATTATCAAGCGTGCCGATATTATCTGCAGTGGCACTGGTAAGCTGGCCAGTTTGGCGGCTGATGGTTTGGCTGTAATCTTTGGTGTGGTTGTAACCCAGTGCAACACTGATGGCATAGCGGTAAGTATATTTCAATTCATAATTATTGGTGTATTGCGGCTTTAAAAATGGGTTGCCTTTTTCGCTTGTATAAATATCAAAGATGGTTTCAAAAGGATTTAGTGATTGGTAATCGGGGCGGTTGATCCGTTTGCTGTAACTCAGTGCAAACATATTTTTATCGTTTAGTTTATAACTTACAAATGTGGTGGGGAAAATATTGAGGTAGCTGGTATCAGGGTTGCCTATTTTTTTATTCTTCAAATCCGTTGATGTTCCATTTACTACAGAATTTTCCAAACGAAGGCCAACCTGGTATTCAAACTTTTTTATCTGCTGGCCAAAGTTGATGTAAGCGGCATAAATATTTTCTTTGTAATCAAACACATTGCTCCTTCCTGTATCCGGCCTCATCCTGTTGCCTATCAATGTAGTGGCAAATAAATCATTGCTGGTATTAACGGCACTCATTTTTACTCCGGCTTCCATTTTGCCATTCAGCTTTTTTAATTGCCTGGTATAATCTGCTTTAAAAGCATAGATATTTATTTTAGTAGCTACATCTAAATCGTTTGCCGTGTAATTATATTTCGTGTTGGTTTGGTCCAGGTAATTGGTGGCAAGATTGGTGAGGTTAGTGTTTTTAAAATAAGTATACTCAGCATCAATATTCAATTCATTGCCAATAGTGTCTCCAAATTTATAATTTATATTAACATTATTGCGGCTGTTTTTATACAGGTTATCATTGCTGGTTGCCAGCGATGAATCGATACTGCCATTACTGCTGATAAGCGTATTGCCCGGTGTATTGAAAGGGTTACGGTTAACGCTGCCATTAAATAAAACGCCGAAGGTGCTTTTTTTACCGGCAAAAAAATCTATTCCCGTCCTTACATTGCAAGTCGTGTTCCTGTCTTTATCAATGGTATTGTTTAGGAAATTTTTACTGCTGCCATCTACCTTCACATTGCGGTTGATGCCCCCTGTGGTATGTTGCAAATTATTAGTAATACTGGCATTGGCAAATGCGTTTACTTTTCCCCGGCGGTGATTGATGCTGAAAGACCCATTGCTTCGGTAATGCTGTTGTTGAGTGTAGCCGGCAGTAATATTTCCATTGGTTCCTTTTATCTTATTTTTTTTCAGGCGGATGTTGATAATGCCAGCATTGCCCTGTGCATCAAACCGGGAAGATGGATTGGTTATCAATTCAATCTTTTCAATGGTACTACCGGGTAGCCCACGAAGAAAATTAGACAATTCTTTACTGCTCATTTGTGTGGGCCTTCCATCAATCAATACATTTACGCCCGCCTTACCGCTCATGTTGATCACATCATCGCCGGTAATACTAATACCCGGTGCTTTTTGCAAAATTTCAAAAGCGCTGTTGCCAATGGCGTTGATATCGGCCTGTACATTTACCACTGTTTTATCTATCTGCTGCTCAATGAATGGCTTTTTTGTTGTTATAACCACCTCGCTTAATTTCATTGTTTGATTCAATTTTGAAGTGGTGTCTGCAGGTGCAGTTTGTGCTTTTGTAATACAGCAGGCAGAAGCAAGACAAAGTATAAGTATTGTTCTCATGATTACTATTTTCAGTTGTAAGAATACTGTTTGTGAATGGCAGAAACAGAATACATTTTATTTGATGTTGAAAGATTTTCCCTCATCTTCTTTTTTAACAGAAAGAAAAGGCGGCTGGTCAGTAATTTTTGCACCACGCATTACCGTGTTTACCTGTCCGCTGTTTGCTAAATAGAGTTTGGTGCCCACAGGAAATTTTAGTGTTTTGCTGCCATAGGGGCCGATAACAAATCCATTCGTACCATTGCCGGTTTCATCAGGTCGGTAAGAAATAAGGGTTACTTTGGAAGGGAGCAGGCTGTTGTTTTTTATTTTAATACTGATAAGTGCCGGACCATCAACGTTGCTTTGAGCAACTGCTGAATAGCTGATACCGGGTAAGAAGCAAAGGAAAAAAATGAGCAGTTTCATAACCTGAATTTTTGGCGTTTATAAATTTGTTTCTCCAAAGATGGGGGCATAAGCAGGCAACAGTCGCTGCAAATGATGATTTGAGACCAGAAAGCCTGGTATCAGATCCTGGCCAGGGGTATCAAAAAGTATAAAGCATTGAAAACAAGTTTACTGAATTGCCTTAATTAGTAGTGCAGATTGATTTTAAAACATCAATCAAACCTTATCAGGTTATAAGCGTATCAAATCGAATCCTTCGGCTAAATTTTTTAATTAGGCTGTTGTATTTTATAAAATACCGGTGATGGCATTTTCCTTTTCAAGCCATTCTTTTGGGCTTACACCGGTAAACTTTTTAAAAGCCCTGTTAAAAGTAGCCTTACTGTTAAAACCGCAATCGAAGGCAATACCTAACAGTGTTTGTGTTTTTTGCTCACCAGTTTGTAATTTTTCTTTTACAGCGTCAATGCGGTAGTAATTAATAAAATCATTGAAGTTGAGCTGGAAACCCCGGTTAATTACTTTTGAAATTATGGAGGGATTTGTTTTTAATTGTTTAGCTACCTGGGTAAGTGAAAGTTCCGGGTCTTCATAAGCTTTTCCTTGCCGGATGAATTGTAAAATCTTTGGTTTCCATTCTACCAGCAAGGCTTCCTCATCCCTATTTACTGCAGGTTGTTTAGTTTCAAATTCAACTATCTCTGCTTCTTCAATAAATCTGTTTTCTTTAATTGTGCCGGCAGGTGATTGTAACAACAAGCTTGGCCGGTAGCCAAGTAAATTTAATTTAAAAGGCACTTTTGTTTCTATAGCATTGGAATAACCGGTAATGGCGATATAATAAAAAATAATGGCGAAGGAAAAATATTCCCACCAGGGACCCACATAATCCAGTTTGGAAAAAGCCGGGATAAAAGAACTGACATAAAAAACTAACCGGATCAGCAGCATAATTAAGAATGCCATTAAAAAATTTTTTACCCACCGGAACAATACTACATCTGCATAGCTGATCACCTGCATCATAAGTTTTTTATACAACTGGTAGTACCTTAAGGAAAGAAAAAAGTACCATACCATGGAAACAAAACCTGAATATTGGTACCAGGCATCAAAATCCCTGTCAGTTCCATCTGCTAAAAAATAATACTGCCTTAAAATAATTTTATCTGTTATAAAAATAACAACACTGTAAACCAGGTAAATTATACCAGGCAGCAAATGCAACCACCCTTTTTTACCAAACCGAAAAGAAGGATTGAGCAGGCATTGTACATAAAAAAAGATTACCGGCCCGATAAAATACAGGTGCTGAAAAGGCATGTAAAAAATAAAATCCCGGTAAGGTTGCGTATCATACCAGCCGGCAAAGCCCAGCATCCATGGGGCGATGTATAAAATGCATAGCAGTAAAAAAATACTCAGCCATTTTTCCGGCTGGCTTTCGTTGCGGATGCTTTTCCTGTATAATAAAATGGCATACACCAGGCCATGAACAAAAAATATCAATAACAGGGAACTGTAAAAGCCAAATTCAAAATGCATGGGTGTAAAATAAGCCAGCGGCTGTCTCAAAAGTCAAAAATATTTCACACAACGAACACAAAGAATACGAAGTAACCAAAAAGCCATTTAAAAATCAATCTTTGGTTCTTTGCCTTCTTTGGAGCTTGGTGTGAAATAAAAACATTGGGACAGCCTCTAAGCATGAAATTTATGAAAAGCGTTTAAGCAAAAACTAATTCCTTTTTGTTTTCAGCTACAGGTTTAACTGGCGGAATAGTATCTATCTTCACATCAATACTATCTAATAATTTTTCTTCCAGCAAACTGGCAAAGGCTTCAAAATAATCAATGGCATCTTCTCTTTTATTTCTTTTCAGCCAGCGGAAACCACCGGGTAAATGATGCAATACTTCTTTGTCGCCCAGGTATTCGATATTGTGAATGTCAGTTGGGGTAAGGCCAATCTGCTCCAGTCTTTTTATCACCAGAGTAAGTGGCGCATGGGTAACCGGGCAAAATTCAGTTGCCAGTTCTGTCCATTCGCCGGTGCTGGTGTGCGCATAACGGAGTATTTCGCCTTCAGTTAATTTGGTAACAGTTTGCAGTAAGTTGCCACAGTTACAGGCCCCATGATGCCCCCAGGAATAATGGGCTCCATTTTGCAAACGGGCAGCGGTTTCCCTGAGTGCGTTGATGAGTTCGAAGGTTGGTTTTGCCATGCAGTAAATTTAAAACCTAAAACGGTAAAACGTCTTTTTTGTTTAAATTTTAAGTTTGTTTCCGGGGCCGGCCATAAGTACCCGATTGCCCCTGGCTATCCGGCTGGGACAGGTGCCATTTCCTGTATTTGTGTTGGCGCCATATTCGCATTCCGCATGGCTATTCCCCTTGCCGCATTGCCGGCAAAATCCCGGAATGCTTTTTTTGTTAATTCATCATCGCTTACCATTACCGGTATCCCAAGATCTCCTCCTTCTCGGATGCTCTGCACAATCGGTATCTGGCCAAGGAAAGGAATATCAAATTCATCTGCTAGATTTTTACCCCCATCTTTTCCAAAGAGATAATATTTATTGCCCGGCAATTCTGCCGGGGTGAAGTAACTCATATTTTCCACTAATCCAATTACAGGTACTTTCAGCTGTGCCTGGCCAAACATGGCAATCCCTTTTTTGGCATCTGCCAATGCAACCAGTTGCGGGGTAGTTACCACAATCACACCCGTTACCGGTACTGTTTGTACAATGGTCAGGTGTATATCGCCGGTACCTGGTGGCATGTCAATGACCAGGTAATCCAGTTCGCCCCACTCCACATCGGTTACAAACTGCCGGATAGCGCTGCTCACCATGGGGCCACGCCATACCACGGCCTGCTTTTCATCTACCAGCAGCCCGATACTCATCA
>JAYVUL010000072.1:0-5909 GCA_043787935.1 Chitinophagaceae bacterium
ACGGCATCTGAAGGCATTTTTCTCAGTTCAAGGATATTATTTCCCTTTTTATAGGGCAGGCAATCGGTAATGGGGAGGTGCTCTATTACATTCATCTGCAATAATCCGGTAGCAATGATTGATACCAGTACTAAGGCCAGTGGCAGCAGTTCTTTAAATAAGGGTTCAATATACCGTTGTTTCAATAAAAGAAAAATTACCAGCACCAGCAAAATGATATCTTTTGTAAAGGTTTGAATGGGGGTAAGCGGGATACAATCTCCAAAGCAACCGCAGCTGCGGATTTTTCCGCTGAATAATACATAACTTGTCAGGAAAGTAAAGAACAGCATCAACAGCAATAATAATCGAAGGGTCAATTTTTTATTCCAGCCCACCAGCAATGCAACGCCAAGTGCCACTTCCAGGGTGATCATGATAATGGAAAAGAAAAAGGAATGGTTATTGAGCCAGTTCATCACCTTTGTTGCATAGCCTTCGCTGGCCCATACTTCAAAAAACTCCTGCATTTTATAATTCAGCCCCAGTGGATCAATGGCCTTAACAAGGCCAGAAAAAATAAACAGGGCACCAACAATTATCCGGGCAATCGTAACTGGTAATTTCATTAGTAGACTGATGTTTTTAATAGAAAATATAATAATTAATAAGAATACTGCCTGCTGTTATTTTGCTAAAATAATTGCAAACACTGCATAGTTCAATATGTCAAAAAAGTTAGCACCAATACCTTCGCTGATGGTTGTTTTGCCATCATTTGCCAATATTGTTTTTATCCGGAGCAGTTTTGCCAGGATCAAATCGGTAAAACTTTCCTGGCTCATCTCCCGCCATGCTTCGCCATAGTCGTGGTTTTTATCCTGCATCAGCGCTTTAGCCATCGCTACTTTTTCGTTGTACAATTTTTCCACCCGGTCAATGGGTAAATCCTCCACCTCGCCGGGTTCAAGGTCAAGTTGAACCAGGCCGATCACTGCATAATTTAAAATCCCTTTAAATTCACTAACGATATCATCGCCGATCTTCTGTTCCCCTTTCTCCTGTATGGTGCGGATACGTTTGGCTTTTATATAGATCTGGTCAACTACCGATATGGTCCTGTACACCCTCCAGGAAGTGCCATAGTCTTTCGACTTTTGTAAAAAAATTTCTTTGCAGCGGCGCACGGCATTATCATATTGTTCGTCTGTGTTCATTGTAGGTGTAATGTATCTATTTTTGTTATCATCAAAAATACTTGATTCTGCCTGATGTACACACTTAACTGCAAAGGAAAATTATTACTGCCAGGTAAACCGCTGGTGATGGGTATTATCAATGCCACCACAGATTCTTTTTATGAAGGCCACTTAAGTAAAGGCATTGAAGGTATTACAGCCCTTGCCGCATCAATGATTGCTGATGGCGCCGATATCCTTGACATAGGGGCACAAAGCACCCGGCCGGGCAGCAGCAGGATTGATTCGGCCGAAGAAATAAAAAGGGTGATCCCGCTGATTGAAGCCATAAAAAAAAATCACCCGGATACCATTATTTCTATTGACACTTATCATAGCAACACCGCCATGGCGGCAGTTCATGCAGGAGCTGCTATGGTAAATGATATCAGTGCCGGCGACATGGATCAGGCCATGTTAAAAACTGTTGCAGCATTGAAAGTACCTTACGTGGCTATGCACATGAAGGGTACACCTGAAACCATGCAGCAAGACCCCCGTTACGAAAACGTAGTGACAGAAGTGCTGGATTTTTTTATTGCTAAAACAGCTGCCTGTAAAAAAGCCGGCATACTGGATGTGATCATTGATCCGGGCTTTGGGTTTGGAAAAACGATACCGCATAATTTTCAGTTATTAAAAAACTTAGGCGTTTTCAAAATGCTTGACAGACCAATACTGGCTGGCATTTCCCGCAAAGGTACCATTTATAAAACCCTGGGCATTGGCGCAGGGGAAGCGTTAAACGGAACCACCTGCTTAAATACCCTTGCCTTAATGAATGGCGCCGATATACTAAGGGTACATGATGTAAAAGAGGCCATGCAGGCGATATTACTTGTTGACGCTTACAATAAATCCTGAAAGCGGCCGGAAATTAACAAAGGTTAGTTACCTGAAATTAAATAGAAAAGCGCCCGTTATTACAGGCGCTTTTCTATTTAATTTCAGTAAACCCTTATTTATGTTTCAGGGTATCTTTTTGTGCTTTCTGCATAGAATCCATTTCCATCTTTTGGCGGGCTTCCATTTCTTTTCTTTGTATATCCGCTTCTGCTTTTGCCTGGGCGGTAGTGATCACATCCACAATTTCCACTTCAAACAACAGGTTGGTGTTGGGCTTAATATCAGCACCGGCACCTTGGGCACCATAAGCCAGTGATGACGGGATATAGAGGTTTGCTTTTGCTCCTTTCTTCAGCAAAGACAATCCATCAGTCCATCCTTTAATTACACTGCCCTGGCTGCCGGCAGGTGCACCCATGTACACAGGAAATACCTGTGTGTGATTGAATTTAGGATCTTTGTTGGAATCAAATACTTTTCCATCTTCCAGCGATTTGCCGGTATAAAAAACTTTCAGCACTTTAGAGGTATCAATAGCATCACCCTCACCCGGGGCCAATACCTGAACATAAGTACCCAAAGGTGCTTTAACAGCAGTGATCTTATTTTTGGCCAGGTAATCAGCAATCACCTTATCATCTTTTATTAATTGTGCTGCTGCTTTTACGGAATCCTTTGCTTTAGCCAGCACCATTTGTGCCTTGTAAGCACTGTCGGCAGTTTCCCTTGTAGTATAAATATTTACAATTTTGTAGTGGGCTATAATATAAGCGCCTTTCTTCATAAATGGAGGTGTATTGCCACCCTGCTTCATAATGCTGTCTGTAAGCTGCTTTACTACAATGCTGTCCCCTTTTCTTACCTGGGCAAATATTTTATAATACACCGGAGGGATGGCAGCGGAGTCTAATGCTACGATCTGGTTGGCGAAGTCTTTGGAAGTAAACAATACGGTATCCTTGTTGCTTCCTTTGTAAGTCTGGTCAAACTGAATCTCGAAGAAGTTACCATTCTTGATTTCTTTTCCTTTCCCGTCAGTAATGATTTTGTACTCGATACCGCTGCCGGTTTTTTTAAATGGCTGGGTACAGCTTCCAAGCAACACTATGGCTGCCATTAAATAAAAAGATTGCTTCATTGTTTTTTTATATTTTAAAATTGATAATTGCTTAATTGGTCCCTGTTTTCTTTCATGGCTTTCATAAAGGTATTCACCACTTCCTCCAGGGGTTCTTTGCTTTGCCCGCCGGCTGCATTAAAGTGTCCGCCTCCGTTAAAATATTTACGGGCAAAAGTATTTACATCAAATTCACCCTTGCTCCGGAAAGAACTCTTGCGCTCTTCTCCCCTGTCTATGATAATGGCCGCCAGCTTGATGCCTTTTATACTTAACGGGTAATTTACGAGCCCTTCCGTATCACCGGTGGTAATGTTGAATTTGATCAGGTCGCCCTGCGGAATTACAATGAGTGCGGTGTTGTATTCATAAAAAACTTCCATCCGGTTCATTAATACATTACCGATAAAGCGAAAGCGGTTCTCTAAAAAATTATCGAACAAATTTTCATGGATCTTGCTTTGTTGCAATCCCTTTTCCTTTAGATTAGCAACCATGGTATGCACGCTGGCAGTGGTAGACGGGAACCTGAAGGAACCGGTATCGGTCATTACACCAGTATATAAACATTCCGCAACAGGTATATTGATCTTATCATCATGGCCCGCCCCCTCAATAAAATCATAAACCATTTCACTGGTGCTGCTTTTTGCAGTATCACTAATTCCGTATGCAAATTTTTCTTCCTGCGGTTCCTGGTGATGATCAATCAATATGCGCAGAGCTTTTGCATTACCCAATTTCTCCTCCATCTTTTTGGTACGGCTCAGCGTATTGAAGTCAAGGCAAAATATCCAGTCTGCCTCCTCAATCATTTTATCTGCTGCGGATGTCTGCCTGTCATAATCCAGTACCTGCTTTGTGCCGGGCATCCAGTTTAAGAAATCCGCCCAGTTGGTCGGAGAAATGACCGTAACACTATGGCCCAGCTGAGTTAAAAAATGGTACAGGCCCAAAGAAGAGCCCATAGCATCGCCATCCGGTTTCTGGTGAGTGGTGATGACAATCTTTTTAGGAGTTGCCAGCAATGGATATAAATTATTGATTGGTTGCATAAAGCGGCGGCAAAAGTAACGGTTAGTTTCCAGTTAACTGTTTTGTATTGAAGGTTTTTTGAATGAATAACAAAAAGGAGGAAATAAAAGGGAAGCCCGAAACGTAAAACGGGCTATATTTGCCGCCAAAAAAAGACTTTATGAGTAACAGGACATTTACAATGATCAAACCGGATGCAACAGCAAAAGGATATACCGGTGCTATTTTAGAAAAAATAAATGCGGCTGGTTTTCGCATTGTTGCATTGAAGATGCTGCATCTTTCTTCAGAAAAAGCCGGCGAATTTTATGCTGTGCATAAAGAAAGGCCTTTCTATGGCGAACTGGTGGAATTCATGAGCCATGGCCCGATAACAGCCGCTATTTTAGAAAAAGAAAATGCAGTGGATGATTTCAGGACGCTGATCGGCGCCACTAACCCGGCTCAGGCGGCCGAAGGAACCATCCGTAAACTATATGCCGCTTCCATTGGCGAAAATGCCATTCATGGCAGCGACAGTAATGACAATGCAGCGATTGAAGGAGATTTCTTCTTTAGCAAACTGGAACAGTTTTAATGACATTATTTTATTGAATAAAAAAAAGCCGTTGAATTGTTCAGCGGCTTTTGTTTGTTTAAGAAATTGATATTATGGTGGTAGCCTACAGAGGTTACCTGCTTACCAGCCCGGTGTATTGCTGGGTGGCCTTTTTAATGATATACCCGCTGATCCAGCCAATGTAGGCATACTTTGAATAGACGAATTTTTTATTTGGGTTGAGGGTATTTACCTGCTTCACCAGTTCATCAACACAGATAGCCCCTGCCGTTAGTGCCCGCTGGTCGAATGTTTTTAATACCCGGCTGATGGTTTTACGTGCAGCAGCGGCATCCTCAGTATTGGTAATAGACAGTGCGGCAGGCTGGGTAAGCTCATCATAATTGCTGATCAATCTGCGGCGGAATTCACTCACATCATTGCCGCTGATCTCCACGTAACTCTTTTGAATTTCCGACGGATGCATCAAAGAAGCAATTGCCCATACAATACCCCCGGAGAGGTACACGGTATTTCTTGCCTTAAAATCATCCTTATCTTTAAATTCCTGCTGCACGGTAGCGGCTATGCTGTCTTTCCACAGTTTTTCGGCAGACAGGTTAAACTGGTTAATATCTCCCTTTTCACGGGCATCTACCAGGCGTTGAAAAGATTTGGTGCCCAGCGGAAAAGTAACCGGCACCATCTTTCTAGCGGCATTGAAATAGCCACCCTTTGTATTGCCACTACCCACATCTATCTGGCTGGCGGAATACCGGTCTTTCTGAGGCACGATGCCCAGTAAACTCAATTCAGCCTCTTCTATGGGTGTGACTGAAGTGATGCTAGTCAAAAAAGCAGGATCTTTAGGCCTGATCATGTAGGCGTAGTAATCCGTTTTGTTGTATTTGTCGAGTTCCTGCCTGAGGCCACTGCTGATCACGGCATATACCTGTCTGGCAGGAATGTGGTACCGGTTTTTTATGATGTCCCAGAGCTGGGTCATGGCATCAAAAGTTTCTTTCTCACTTTGATAGGATAAGGAAGCCGCATCGGTAATGATGGCCGTATCCAGTTGCAGGGTATAGTCGTACTGCCTGTCTTTGCTGAGCTTTACGTCAATGATGCAGAGTTTAACTCCTTTGGCTCCTACCTC
>JAYVUL010000073.1:0-23609 GCA_043787935.1 Chitinophagaceae bacterium
CTTCAGTAAAAACTAATAAGCGTTAGTTTTGTAAAAATGCGCAACAGGGAATGGCAAAAATTCTAACTGGTAAAAACACTTCTAAAAAGGATGTCATTATAAAAAAGGCTGCATCCCTTTTTAAATTGAAAAGTTATACGGCTTCTTCCATGCGGGAGCTGGCAGACCTGGTGGGGGTAGAAGCCCCCAGCCTGTATAACCATATTGGCTCCAAGAGTGAATTGCTGCAGGCTATTTGTTTTACTATCGGCAATGCGTTTACTACCCAAATAGAAAAGATCAACAGCAGCAGCAGCAGCTCCCCTGAAAAAATTGAAGCCGTTATCCGTTTTCATATTGAAATAATGGCAGCCAACTTTGATGAAGTATATGTAGCCAACCATGAATGGAGACATTTGAAGGAACCTTACCTGGGCGATTTTCTCAGCATCCGCCGCAACTATGAAAAAAGCCTGATGCATTTTATTGAAACCGGCATAGAAAGAAAAGAGATCAGGCCTGTAAACCCTTACGTGGCGGTACTGACTATTCTATCTGCTGTTCGTGGGCTGGAGTTTTGGCAAAAAAATAAAAAAAATGTTTCCCTCCAGGTACTGGAGAATGATATGGTAAACCATCTACTAACCGGGATAGTAAAATAAATTTATGGCAATACATTTTCACCCCCTTGCAGTAAAAGAAGTAAAGCAACAAACTGCTGATTGTGTAACCATCACTTTTACCATACCTGATGAATTAAAGGAAGCTTTTGCTTTTGACCATGGCCAAAACATTACTTTAAAAACGATGATTGATGGAGAGGAGATAAGACGTTCTTATTCTATTTGCACAGCGCCTTTTGAAAATGAGCTGACTGTGGCAGTAAAAAAAGTAGCCGGTGGAAAATTCAGCACTTACGCTAACGGGCAACTGCAAAAAGATGATATCATTGAAGTGTTGCCACCCACCGGAAAATTCAATACTGCACTGCATGCCGCCAATAAAAAAAACTATGTGGCATTTGCAGCAGGCAGTGGCATCACTCCCATAATTTCTATTATTAAAACTACTTTACAAAAAGAGCCAGAAAGCAGCTTCTCCCTTGTTTTCAGCAACCGGAATAAAGCTGCCATTATTTTCTTTGAAGAACTGGAAGGGTTAAAAAATAAATACCTGCAGCGTTTTAATTTCATCAACCTGCTGAGCAGGGAAAAAACAGATGCTGCAATTTTTTCCGGCAGGATCGATAAGGAAAAACTAATCCAGCTTGGCAAACTGATTGATTATAAAAACCAGGATGACTATTTTATCTGCGGACCGGAAGAAATGATTTTTTGTGTGTGTGATTACCTGGAGCAACTGGGCATAGATAAAAAGAAAATACATTTTGAACTGTTTACCACGCCGGGGGCAAAAAGGGAAAAAGTTGCCGTGGTAAAAAGCGGAATACTGCAAAATATAAAAAGTACGGTGCAGGTAAAATCAGATGGAAGGACTGTGGAGTTTGCCATGGGCTATGACAGCGGCAGTATTTTAGAGGAAGCATTAAGGCAGGGTGCTGATTTACCCTTTGCCTGCAAAGGCGGTGTATGTTGCACCTGCAAAGCAAAGCTGATAGAAGGTAAGGTAGAGATGGATGTTCACTGGGGGCTGGAGGAGGAGGAAGTGAAACAGGGATTTATTCTAACCTGCCAGTCTCATCCCGTTACTGAAAAGGTGGTAATTGATTTTGATTCAAGATAAGCCTGCCCCATCCCCTGAAAGGGTGAGTAATGACCCTGATAATTTATACCGCTTTCATTTACTTTAAGCATACATTTTTCGATTTAGTGAAGGTATTATTTATCAATGCCATCAATTAAAGTTTTATTTGTTCTGAAACAGGTGCCTTTAAAAACGGCCACTACATGGTCATTTTGATTGCTGATGGTAACCTGGTATAAGCCCGTTGACCTGCCATTGTGCAATTCTTTTGCCTCAGCTGTCAGCACATCTCCCACATGAACAGGCTTTAAAAAATTGATAGCGGTATCCAAAGCAACAGACAGCACATTGCGGTTGTTGCAGGCAAATGCAAAAGCGCTGTCGGCCAGGGAGAAAGCAACGCCACCATGCACAATACCAAAACCATTTATCATTTCCTTTCTTACGGTCATTTTTATTTTACTGCAGCCCTCTTTTATTTCAAGCACTTCTATTCCCAACCATTGGGAGAACAGGTCATCGTTCATCATTTTATCCACCACTTTGCCGGCAAGTGTATCTTTTTCGTTGAGCATTGAATATGGTATGCCTGCCTGCCGGCAGGAAGGTTAATGAATGAATATATTATCCGCCTTTAAAAGCAGGGTGCCTTTTCTCTAAAAAAGCACTTATCCCTTCGGTATAGTCGTGGGTTGAGGCTGCTTTTTGCTGGTATTCATCTTCCAGCAGCAACTGCTCTTCCCACGAATTGGTAAACGCATGGTTGAGTGCATGTTTGATGTAGGCCAAAGCTTTGGTTGGCATTTGAGAAAGCATTGCTGCTATCCTTTTACTTTCTTCTTCAAATATTTCGTTGGCAAAAACTTTATACAGCATACCCATTTGGCTGGCTTCTGCTGCAGTTACCTTATCGCCTGTCATCATCAAAGCACTTGCTCTTTGCCAGCCAATTAATCTTGGTAAAGTGAATGTACCCCCGCTGTCCGGTATCAAACCAATCTTACTGAATGCCTGGAGGAAAGAGGCCCTTTCTGCTGCAACCACAATATCACAGCACAAAGCTATATTGGCGCCTGCTCCGGCAGCCACTCCATTCACCGCAGCAACCACCGGCTTGGGTAAATTCCTTATCCGCTTTACAACCGGGTTGTAATGTTCCGACAATATCTGTTTGATCTCCAGTTTATCATCGCCTGTCAATTCCCCAATATCCTGGCCAGCGCAAAATGCTTTACCTGCCCCGGTGATGTATACACAACGTACTTCATGCAGTGATGCACATTCATCCAGTTTTGCCTGCAGCAGCAGTGCCATCTCCCTGTTGAAAGCATTAAACTTTTCGGGCCTGTTCAGTGTAATGAAGGCAATATTATTTTTTATTTCAAGCAAAACAGAAGACATACTGATTCAATTTTTATTATTAGAATTACGCTTGCCAACCAGGATCTACATTTCAAAACTTCTTACGTCTTTGTGGGTAAGGAGGAAATTATTCACGGCATCATAGTTCCTTTTGGGCGAACCAATCCGATACAGGTACACCGCATCTTTATTATCCTTCACCAGTTTCATACACCGGAAAGTAACATCATTTAATTTAAAAAACTGCTCCATTTCATTTCTGAAATTATTTCCCAATTCAATCGTCCGGATACGGTAATCTTTTACCTTATGCAGGTTATTAATGAAGCGCTGTACCGGCTCCAGTACAAACAATGCCACCACTACCATAATGGATACCACAATGGCAATAGGATAATTGTGATAGCCAACTGCCATGCCTAAGGCTGCTGTGACCCAGATGAGGGCCGCAGTAGTCAATCCGTTTACAGAAATGCCTTCTTTAAATATTACCCCTGCACCAATGAATCCTATTCCCGTTACAATGTTACTGGCAATCCTGTCGGTACTGCCGTTCACTGTTTCTTTAGACAGGATAGTAAATAAACAGGAGCCCACACAAATGAGGATCATTGTTCTGAAACCCGCAGGTTTACTTCTGAATTCCCTTTCCAGGCCAATGATGGCACCAATGATAAAAGCAACGGAAACCTGTGCGGCTTCTTCGAGGTAGATAGCAATATTCATGACAGTGTATGTTAGTAGCTACACGAAAGTTAAAGTAATTTAATGGCATTTAAAATAATCAAAGGGTTCCATGCAATCATTGCATTGATATAAAGACTTGCAGGCGGTGCTGCCAAATTCACTCAGCAATATTGTGTTGTGAGAATTGCATAACGGGCATTCCACTCCATCAGCAGGGATTACAAACTTTTTATCAGGTGCAGCGATACCGTAAGTTTTCAATTTTCTTTTCCCTTCTTCACTCATCCAATCGGTTGTCCAGGCAGGTGATAATACGGCAGTAACCTTACTCCTTTTATACCCATGTTCCAGCAAAGCCATGCGTATATTCATTGCAATCATATCCATGGCAGGGCAACCGGTATACGTTGGAGTGATTATTATTTCAATTTCTTCACCATTCAATTTTACCTGTCGGATGATACCTAAATCATTAATGGTTAAGACAGGTATTTCCGGATCAGTAACTGTTTCCAGGATTTGCCGGATTTTTTTTTCTTCTATGGAAATATCCTCTACCATTCTGAATTGGGATAAGTTCTTTGTATATATTGCAATTCTGTAAGTATATAGCCAAGGTGTTCGGTATGTATACCCTGCTTGCCCCCTGTTTGCATAAAAGTATTCAGAGGAACGGGTAAAGCCGCTTTATCAAAAACCGTTTGTACCTTTTGAGCCCACTCTTCTTTTAATAAAGTAAATTCAATCCCTGCCACTTTCTCGTATGCCGCTGGGATAAACATTTCACCGGTATATCTCCACAACTCCTCAATAGCTTTGCTCATTCTTGTATGACTCTCTTCTGTGCCGTCACCCAAACGGATCACCCATTCGCTGCTCCAGCGTAAATGGTAGGCAATTTCTTTCAATGCTTTAGTTGTAATCGCTGCTAATTGTTCATCATCGCTTTTTTGTAATTGCTGAAACAACAGGAATTGAAACTGGCTGAAAAAATACTGGCGAAGAATGGTTTGTGCCCAGTCTCCGTTAGGTTGTTCTGCCAGCAATAGATTTTTAAACTCTCTTTCCTTTCTTAAATAAGCCAGTTTATTTTCATCACAATCACCACCAATCAAATTTGCAGCATACTGGTAAAAATTTCTTGACTGCCCCAGTAAGTCCAGTGAAATATTGGTGATGGCAATATCCTGTTCAAGTACCGGACCATGCCCACACCACTCAGTGTTTCTTTGAGAAAGAATTAAAGTGGTGTCTGCCTGGCTTAATATAAAATCAATTAAATGTAGAGATGAAGTTGGCATTATCAATTATCAATTAAAAAAATTATCCATTAATTACATGTGGTTTACTTCATCGGGTAATTGATAAAAAGTAGGGTGCCTGTAAATTTTATCAACCGCAGGTTCATATAACTCACCAGCTTCTTCGGGATTAGATGCGGTGATGTATTTACTTTCCACCACCCAGATGCTCACTCCTTCCATTCTCCTGGTATATACATCTCTTGCATTTTCTATCGCCATTTGTGCATCAGCAGCATGCAGGCTGCCAACATGTTTATGATCGAGCCCCTGTTTGCTGCGGATAAATACTTCCCATAAAGGCCAGGCGTGCACTGCATCCAAAGCAGGGATATTTGAAGCGCCTTTTAATTCAGTTCCTCCTGCAGTTTCATCAGGAATATCGCCGTAATAAAATTTTCTTATTTCTATTTGCATAAAAGAGATTTAAAGGATTATGCTGCTTCCAAAGATTTTTTCGCAATTGCAGATTTTTTCGCCGCATACGCCATTGCTGCTTCTCTCACCCATCTTCCTTCTTCATGTGCTTTTTTTCTTGCTTCTAAACGCTGTTTGTTGCATGGGCCATTTCCTTTTACCACATTCCAGAATTCTTCCCAGTTTATTTCTCCAAAATCATAATGTTTTCTTGCTTCATTCCATTTCAATTTATCATCCGGCAAGGTCATGCCCAATACTTTTATCTGTTCTGCAATCATGTCAATAAATTGCTGGCGCAATTCATCATTGGTTTTTCGTTTTATTTTCCATTTCATGCTTTGGTCATTGTTAGTGCTTTCAGTGTCTTTTGGCCCAAACATCATCAGGCTTGGCCACCACCAGCGGTTAATGGCATCCTGGCACATTGCCTTTTGTTCTTCGGTTCCTTTAGACAAAACCAATAATGATTCAAAACCCTGCCGCTGGTGAAAACTTTCTTCTTTGCAAATCCTTACCAAGGCCCTTGCATAGGGGCCGTAACTCGTTCTGCACAACATCACCTGGTTCAGTATGGCAGCACCATCAACCAGCCAGCCAATGGCACCCATATCGGCCCATGTTAAACTTGGATAATTAAAGATGGAAGAATATTTTGCTTTGCCACTGTGCAGGTCGCTGATCATTTCATCCCTGCTCATGCCAAGTGTTTCCGCAGCGGCATACAGGTATAATCCATGGCCTGCTTCGTCCTGCACCTTAGCCAATAAAATGGCTTTGCGTTTTAAAGAGGGCGCCCTGCTGATCCAGTTTCCCTCGGGCAACATACCAACAATTTCGCTATGTGCATGCTGGCTTATCTGGCGGATATTGGTTTTACGGTAAGCCTCCGGCATCCAGTCTTTAGGTTCAATCTTTATTTCCTGGTCAATTTTATCCTGAAATATTCTTTCCGGATCATTTGTATGCATAAGATAAATTTCTGTAGTGCAAATCTAACAAAAACTAACGTTTGTTAGTTCATTGGTCAGGGCAAATTATATTTCCTTTTGTGCCAGGCCATGGGGAGAATAGCAAGAAACAACAGTAATCAGGAATTTTTTACTTTTACTTGCAGGAGACGGTTGAAAAAAGATCCGGGGAATTTCAGCAATTGGTATTGTGCAGTGAATTACCGGTTGCGCAAAAAAGTATTATTCAGATTTACCGGCAGATGAAATATTTTGCAGCAATTTACAAAATGAAAAAATGTTGTTGAATGTTATTTACATATTGATTGCTGCTGTTTTAGCTTTTGGGCTGCTCGCGGTTATACAGTACAACAAACTGCAAAAATGGGGCAAAGAACTAAAGAGTACAAAGGGTTATTTAGAAAGTGAGCGGTTGATGAAAGAAACCCTTCAAAAAGAACTGGCAATTGTTCATCAAAAAAAGATGGCGGCAGAACTTGACCTAAGCCAAAAAATGAGAGCAACAGAAAAAATAATGCGCCAAATGGACAGTGATATGATACTGATGCAAAAAAACTATGAAGAAACAGAAGCACTGCTGCATGTAACGCAACCAGAAGTACATGCATTAAAGCTGCAATTGATAGAAGCACAGAATACCATAACCAGGTTAAAGGCCAAACTGGCTGAAAAGTAAAACTGGTCAGTTATTACACATGCTGTCTGCTATACTGTAAGGATGCAATGCCAATTGCGGATCAAGTCTGTCGTTATTACCCCCGAGCTTAAGATGAAGCAGGTTGCTCATTCCCATCAGTTCCCATAAAATAAGCGGTTTGTTGTTTTCCTTCAGGCTTATTTCCGGCAATAGTTCAGGCAGCAGACCATCCCAGCAAATTGTTTTCAATTGTTCTGTTGTGGATAATGGTTGTGTCTTTGAGGAGTCTCTTTCACAGCATTGCCTTTTGCAAAAACTGGAGTTTACGTTTAGCAACAATTCTTGTATGGTTGTGCCGGTTTTCATATCTGCAGCCTTTATTATGGCTGGCCTATTTGATAACAGTAAACGCAAAAAGCAATAAAATCGTATTATAAAGTATTGTTAAGCCCAAAAAGAAAGCTGCCTTTTAAGGCAGCCTATTACAAATATTTAAAAACTGTTTTATTTACCAGCCCAGTATCCAGGCAAAAATCAACGGCACCACAATCGTAGCATCACTTTCTACAATAAATTTTGGTGTATTGATGTCCAACTTGCCCCAGGTGATTTTTTCATTTGGCACTGCGCCGCTGTAGCTTCCATAAGAGGTAGTGCTGTCGCTTACCTGGCAAAAGTAACTCCAGAAAGGTACATCATGCCACTCCAGGTCCTGGTACATCATGGGTACTACGCATATGGGGAAATCTCCTGCGATACCACCACCAACCTGGAAGAAACCAACACCTTTACCGCCAGAATTATTCCTGTACCAATCAGCCAGCCAAACCATATATTCAATACCACTTTTCATGGTGGTGGCCTTCAATTCATTCTTGATAATATAACTGGCAAAAATATTTCCCATGGTACTGTCTTCCCATCCTGGTACTACGATGGGGATATTTTTTTGTGCTGCGGCCAGCATCCAGCTGTTCTTTGGATCAATTTCATAATACTGTTCCAGCACACCGCTCAGCAACATCTGGTACATGTATTCATGTGGAAAATACCTTTCCCCGCTTACATCTGCTGCCTTCCAGATTTTATGGATATGCTGTTGCAATCTTCTGAACGCTTCTTCTTCCGGTATACAGGTATCTGTAACACGGTTGTAATGATTTTCAAGTAAATCCCATTCTTCCTGCGGACTAAGGTCCCGGTAATTAGGCACTCTTTTATAATGGCTGTGCGCCACCAGGTTCATAATATCCTCCTCTAAGTTAGCTCCGGTACAACTGATAATGGCAACCTTATCCTGCCTTATCATTTCAGCCAAACTTAATCCAAGTTCTGCCGTACTCATTGCCCCGGCCAGGGTGATCATCATTTTGCCGCCTTCATCCAGGTGGGTTACATATCCTTTTGCGGCATCCATTAAAGCGGCTGCGTTAAAATGGCGGTAGTGGTGTTCTATAAAATTTGAAACTGGCCCTTTGCTCATATTAGTTGTATCATCCTGGGTTTGTCGGAGGATGGGTGCAAAAGTAATTTTTTTTATGTCGCAGCCATATTTTTTAATCAATACCTTTCCCGAAAAGGGATGATTGCGGCCATGGTTACTTTTTTTCTTTGGGTTTAGGCGCTGCCTGCAAAAAAGGAAGGTTTAAATAAGGAGGTAAGAGGGTGCGTATTTTCCTTCTTTCAATAGCCGGTTTTTGATATTCCACATAATAAATTTTCAGCAGTATCAGGAAGTAAGATATAATCAACGGGCCAAATATCAAACCTGTGATACCGAAAAACTTCAATCCCATAATAACCCCCAATACGGTAACGATCGGATGCACATCTGCCATTTTTCTTGCCAGCAAAAAACGAATCACATTATCACTTGTGCCAATGATAAGCAAGCCCCATCCTCCAATAAAAGCGCCTTGCCAGTTGTGGCCGGTTGCTAACATATATATACCAGCCGGCACCCACACCAATGCTGTGCCCACTATTGGAATGATGGAGGCAAAGCCGGTGATAACTGCCCAAAAACTTGCCTGGCCGAGGCCGGTGATGGAATAGGCACCCCATGCCAAAAGGCCATGCACCACTGCAATTAAAGGCACACCTACCGCATTACTGAATGTTTGCACCACCAGCTCTTTGCCAAATACTTCAATCATTTGCCTTTTAAATGGCAGATAAAAAACAATGGCGGCTTCAAGGCGGTTAATATTAACCAGTAAAAAATAAAGAAAGAAATACATCATGGAAACACTGCTGAAAAAATTAAAACTGGTGTTTAAAACCATTGATACCATGCTGGTGGCATATTTCTGGATATTGCTGAAAGCATCGCCCGACAATACACTGACATGAAATTTTTTACTGATCGTAAGATCCAGTTCTTTTAAAGGCTGAATAATAGCCGGTGGATTGGCTGCTATCATGGCGGCTTCTTTGTACAGCATGCTCCCAACCAATAATAATGGCAATAGAATGATGAAAAAAGAAACCAGGATCACCAGAAGTGCAGCATGATTTTTTTTCCACCTTCTCCTTTTAATCAAATATTCCATTGATGGCCTGCTCAACACATAAAACATCACCGCAGCAAGGAAGGCTGTAAAAAACTCTGCTACGCTATATAGCAACAGGATGCCAAACATAAGGATAAAGGCTAAAAAAATGTACCGGTTGAGTTTATAGTTCTGGCGATTCTCCATAAAGCTGAATAATTGATTGGTGATGGTAAATTACAAACTACTCATTCAAACATCAAACCATTTTTTATTTGAGGCCGGTAAATATCCTGTTTCTGCATTTTTCAGGAAAGGATTCTTCCTTATGATTACAGATTGACCCGGAGAATAAGCAGAAGTTACTGCAAAGTACGCTGAACAAAAAAATGCCGCCCGGAGTGCCTGGTGCAGTTTTATATGCAACTTACACTTTACTCTCCCGGCGGCAAACTATTTTATTGTAACCGATCAATGCATCCGTTCAGCCGGCTATCTTTTGATCCTGCTTTCCTCCGTTATGTCCCCATTTGCAGTTCCTTTAAGCTTTAGAAGCTGGCGGCTGTTGGCAATGGTAAAATAATAACTGGTTTGGTTTTCATAGGTGGTTTCTGTAGCAGTATTGGCAAAAGTGTACCCTGGATATTTTTCATTCAATGCCATAGACAGGGCCAGGGGCAATTGTGCCAGTTCAATCATTCTTGAAGTAGCCACCAGTTCGCCATCCTGGTTATAAGCGGCTTCCATTTTTACATTGTTTACCGTGAAGGAAGCAAAATAAAAATCGTTTTTCTGCTCCCAGCTTACCTCCATCGCCCTGGTAAAATTTTTACTGAAGGCCGCTTTTACTTTTTCATTCACATTGTTGCCATTGTTGGCAAATGAACTGGTTGATAACAACAGCACTGCAGCTGTTACCATGGTCATTAATTTTTTCATAACTATACTTTTTTTGATTTGATAATCCCGCTTCATGGTTGCGGTTTTGAATGTATACGTAAAACTATATGCGGAAGTTACCTGCAGCAAGCAGTACTTGATTAAAGTAACCAGGAAGAGGAAAAAAAAAGGTAAACGGCAAATGTTATCACCTTACCCAACAGGCGCTATACCTTTCAAATTCAATACAGGAAAGGATTAAAGGAGTTATCTTAAAAAATGATTAATTCTTGTTGGTATACTGTTAAAAAGTAATAGTGGCGGTTGGTAAAAAAACCTGTTGCCATTTACAAACAGTTTATCTTTATAATAAGCAGCAAAAAAAATTATGAACCTCCTGGCACATGCCTATCTTTCATTTAACCAGATACCAATATTAGTTGGCAATATGATAAGCGATTGTGTGAAGGGTAAAAAAAAATATGAATATCCCGAACCTATTCAAAAAGGTATCATGCTGCACCGGGCCATTGATGAATTTACAGACCATCACCCGGTAACGAAAGAGGCCAAACAATTTTTCAGGCCGGCATACCGGCTGTATGCAGGTGCTTTTGTTGATGTGGTGTATGATCATTTTTTAGCCAACGATACCAATGAATTTGAGAATAACGAATCACTTAATTCATTTGCCCAAACAACCTATGCCGGCTTAGCTCAAAATAAAATGTACCTGCCGGAAAAATTTCTGCACTTCCTGCCTTACATGCAGTCTCAAAACTGGCTGTACCATTACAGGGAAAAGCAGGCTATTGAAAAAAGCTTTGGCGGCCTGGTACGCAGGTCAGCATATTTACAGGAGAGCGCCATTGCATTCGCCATTTTTGAAAAAGAATACGACACCTTACAATATCACTACCGTGCTTTTTTCCCTTTATTAAAGCAGTTTACAATAGAATGGCTGCAGGTACCCTAATGCAGATTTTGGGCAGCGGATCAAAAACTATTTCAACAAAACCATACGCATAGCCGAAAACATTTAGTTTTGCAGCACTAATCTTTTAACAGCATGAAAAAAATCATTTTAATTCTTTCTTTTTTTTCCTCCACCCTTTTATGCAATGCCCAGTTGAAACTTCCACCAGTAGATAAATCGCCTATGGATATGAGCTATTATCCAGCCGGTTATCCTGTTTTAAAAATACAGGACAAAGCTACCGAGCCTTTGGTGGCAAGGGTAATTTTCAGCCGGCCTCAAAAAAACGGGCGTGTAATTTTTGGTGAATTGCTTGAATATGGTAAAGTTTGGCGGCTGGGAGCCAATGAAGCTACTGAAATTGAGTTTTTTCAAAATGTGAGGATAGGTGGGGTAAAAGTGAGGAAAGGGCGCTACACTTTGTATTGCATTCCTTTTGCCGAAAAATGGACCCTGATCATAAACCGGGAAACAGATACCTGGGGTTCGTTTAAATACGATGAGGCAAAAGATGTTACCCGGCTGGATGTGCCCGTGCAAAAACAAAAAGAAAGCCTGGAGAATTTTGTAATGGCCTTTGAAAAAACAGCTACTGGGGCATCACTGGTAATGGCATGGGATGACATTAAAGTAAATTTGCCTGTTGCTTTTTAAATAACGTTTTTGATAATAAAAAAATCCCGTCTGATTTGACGGGATTTTTTTTGATATTTACAATATGTGTGGAATTGCCGGCATTATAAATAACCAGGTACAAAAAGGTATTGAAGACAGGATCATGCTGTTAAGAAGTATCAAAAAAATGACGGACACCTTACTGCACCGGGGTCCTGACGGAGAAGGTCATTGGCTTAATGATAACGGCACCGTGGCACTTGGCCACAGAAGGCTGTCTATACTTGATCTCAGCAATGCAGGCGCCCAGCCCATGCAAGGTTCCCATTTTTCTTCACTGGAAGGAGAAGAAAAAAGGTACACGATTACGTACAATGGCGAAATTTATAATTATATTGAATTGAGAGATGAACTCTACAGCCACGGCTACCGCTTTCATTCAAAATCCGATACAGAAGTTATACTCGCTGCTTATGATTTTTGGGAAGACGACTGCCTGCAAAAATTTGATGGCATGTTTGCCTTTGCCATTTGGGATTCCAAAAAACATACATTATTTGCCGCACGCGACCGCTTTGGGGAAAAGCCATTTTATTTTTATTTTGATAAGGGGCATTTTATTTTTGCAAGCGAAATGAAAGCACTCTGGAGCGTAGGAGTGGAAAAAATAACAGATAATAAAATGATGTTGAATTACCTCGCACTGGGGTATGTTCAAAATGCAAATGATAAAGAACAAACTTTTTTTGAAAATATCTATTCCCTGCCCCCGGCACATTTTCTTGAATTTGACCTGGCAGTTTTTGATTATGAAATATACCCCTACTGGAAAATTGATAAAGAAATCACCGGGGATATTTCAGCAGACCAGGCCATTGAGAAATTTAATAAATTATTTTCACAGTCCATTAACCGCAGGCTGAGAAGCGATGTTGCGCTCGGTTCAAGCCTGAGTGGGGGAATTGACAGTTCCGCTATTGTTGCCGGTATTTTCCAAAACCAGTTATCAAACAATAAACAACAAACGTTTTCTGCAGTATTCCCCGGCTTTGAAAAAGATGAGTCGAAGTACATTGCTTCAGTTATTAACAAATTCCAGGTGACCAATTACCAGGTAACACCTACTATTGACGGGATGATCAGTAATTTTGAAAAGCTTTGTTATCACCAGGAAGAACCTTTTCAATCTGCCAGTATTTACGCCCAGTACAAAGTATTTGAACTGGCAAAGCACCATAACATAACTGTATTGCTGGACGGACAGGGTGCTGATGAAACGCTTGCAGGCTATCACAAATACCTGCACTGGTATGTGCAACAACTCATCAACAGAAATAAATTCAGGGAAGCTGTACTGGAAAAAAAGATATTCAGAAAAAATAAAACAACTTTCAAATGGGGCTTTGGCAATTACCTGGCTACTTATTTACCAGCCCACACCGCCATCCAGCTGGAATCAAGAGAATACAACAGGATCATCCGGCATCCGGATATCAACAAAAATTTCATCACTGCCTTAAGGGGAAGGGAATGGGAAGGTATACATAAACCCATCATTACAAAACTCAATGATATTTTATTTTTTAACACGGCAACCATGGGCCTGGAAGAACTGTTGCGTTTCGCCGACAGAAACAGTATGGCACATGGAGTAGAGGTTCGATTACCTTTTTTAAACCACGAATTGGTAGAGTTTATATTTTCACTGCCGGCAGGTTTTAAAATTCACAAAGGGTGGACCAAGTGGCTATTAAGAAAAGCGATGGTAAAAAAATTACCCCCGGAAATTGTTTGGCGGAAAGATAAGGTTGGTTATGAGCCTCCGCAAAAAGACTGGATGAAAAATGTAGTAATGTCGGAGTACATTCATGAATCTAAAAAGAAGCTGGTAAACGGCGGTATTTTAAATAAAGCCGTTTTAAATAAAGCCATCCTGCCACAAGCTGCACATGAACAGGATAATTTTGACTGGAGATATTTATGTGCGGCACAAATAATATAAATACCCCAAACCGCCAACGGGCTTTTTGCCATTTTGGTAATTAACGGCTTTGCAAAACCAGAAAGCCCTTAAAATTCCTGTTACTTTGCATTTTAAATTTATTTAGATAAAACTATTTCAATGAGCATAGAAAATAAAGCCCTGGCCCTGGCTACAAAAATTATCCATGCCGGCGCAGCGCCTGACCCAAGCACAGGTGCCATTATGACTCCTATCTATCAAACCAGCACCTATGTTCAATCGGCACCTGGCCAACACAAAGGGTATGAATATGCCCGCAGCCAAAACCCCACACGGAAAGCCCTGGAAGATGCCTTTGCCATAATAGAAAATGCAAAGTATGCACTTGCCTTCAGCAGCGGCGTGGCCGCTACCGACGCAGTGATAAAATTACTGGAGCCGGGTGATGAAGTGATTTGCGCCAATGACATGTATGGTGGCACCTACCGGTTGTTTACCAAAGTATTTGAAAAATTCGGCATCAAATTTATCTATGTTGACACAACAAATGCAGACAATGTGCAGGCTGTGGTAACCAAAAAAACAAAATTGATCTGGCTGGAAACACCTACTAACCCACTGATGAATATTACTGACATTGCAGCTATAGCTGCTGTGGCGAAACAGGCGAATGTGATGTTATGCGTAGACAATACTTTTGCATCCCCTTATTTGCAAAACCCTTTAGACTTAGGTGCAACTATTGTAATGCACTCTGCCACAAAATATTTGGGGGGCCACAGCGATGTGATACAAGGATGCCTTATGATGAATGACCAGGAGCTGAGAGATAAATTATACTTCATTCAAAAAAGCTGCGGTGCTGTACCGGGGCCGATGGATTGCTTTTTAGTGTTGAGAGGAATAAAGACACTGCATGTGCGCATGAAGCAACATTGTGAAAATGGAATTGCCATTGCACATTACCTGCGCAAGCACCCCAAAATATTAAAAGTTTACTGGCCTGGTTTTGAAGACAATGCCGGCTATGCCGTAGCGGCAAAACAAATGAGGGGCTTTGGTGGCATGATCAGCTTTACTTTAAAGGATGAAAGCATTGAGGTAGCGAATAAAGTATTATCCTCTACCAGGTTATTCTCGCTGGCCGAAAGCCTGGGTGGGGTGGAATCACTGATCAATCATCCGGCAAGTATGACGCATGCCTCTATTCCCAGGGAAGAGAGAATTAAAAATGGATTGAGTGACGGGCTGATCCGCCTGAGTGTGGGCATTGAAGATGCTGCTGACCTGATTGCTGATCTTGAACAGGCCATCGCATAACCGATGAATATAATTGAGATAATTGGCTGGACAGGTACCTCACTGATTGTGGGTGCATATTTTTTTAACATCAACGGCAAAGTAAAGAGTACTTCGGTTCCCTATATTCTGTGCAACCTTATTGGTGGAATATTATTTTCCATTTATACTTATGTTCACAGAACATATCCCAATATGGTAGTGAATGTGGTATGGGTTATTATTGCTATAGCTGCACTGATGAAAAAAAATAAATGATGCCATATTCATGAAAAACAGCCTAAGGGATTTTTTAGATGCCAAAGCAAATGAATACAACCAGTTGTCCTTTATTAAGAACGACCCCATCAGCATACCACACCGTTTTACTAAAAAGCAGGATATTGAAATTGCCGGATTCTTTGCCTCTATTTTAGCCTGGGGCACCCGGAAGGGAATCATCAGCTCCTGCAATAAATTAATGACGGCGATGGAGAATTCCCCATACGATTTTATCATGTGTGCCGACTGGAATGAACACCCTGAAAAGTTTGATGCTTTTGCAGGGTTTGTACACCGCACCTTTAATGAAGCGGACCTGTGGCACCTGCTGAATTTTTTACAATATCATTACAAGGATTGTGGAGAAGAAAGTTTAGAAACAGCTTTCAGCAAATGGATGCTGCCCGGAGATGAGCATATTGAAAATGCCCTGACTGGATTTCATAATTATGTGTTTGGCTACAGCAAAGAGGCACAGGAAGAAAAACATTGCCGTAAACATATCGCAAGCCCGTCAAAAAAGTCGGCCTGCAAAAGGCTAAGTATGTATTTACGCTGGATGGTGCGTAAGGATGAAAAAGGTGTTGATTTTGGTATCTGGAAAAACATCAAACCATCACAGCTGATCTGCCCCCTGGATGTGCATGTAACAAGAGTTGCCAGGCGGCTGGATATTTTACATCGTACACAAAACGACTGGCAGGCAGCAACAGCACTTACCGGTTATTTAAAATTACTGGATGCTGATGACCCTGTAAAATATGATTATGCCCTGTTTGGCCTGGGGGTGATGGAAAAATATTAATTTTAAGCATCATGGGCAATACCGAATTAATCAACCAGGTAAATAAGGAATTGGCGATAGCGCTTTCTGAAAAAATTTCTTTTGAAGAATTGCGAAGCCAGCTAGCTATGCACCTCAACGACCTGGTACAAAATAATTTTGAAAAATTGGTAAGCCTGCTTTACCGGATCGATGTAAGCGAGGCAAAAATAAAATCACTGTTACAAAACAATGCCGGTGAAACTGCCGGCAATATCATCGCTGACTTAATCATTGAAAGGCAGGTACAAAAAATAGAATCCCGCCGGCAATTCCGTGAACAAGACAATAATATTACCGGAGAGGAAAAGTGGTAACGGGCTAACAGGGTTGTTGCTGCCTGTGCGGCAATATGTAACCGGCCACAGGCAATCAGTATTCCTGTTTATTGCCTATTTTTGAACCTTGTTTTTTCATTTAAAATAACCACATGAAATTAGTAACCTATTTAAAGAACGGCCATGATCAACTGGCCTTATTATCAGACGGGAAACTATATGATACCGATGCGTTGCATCCCGATCTGCCCATCAGCATGTCGATGTTTTTAAACTATTGGGATGATGTATATCCATTGGCATTGGCAGCAGAAAGAAAAATAAAAGAAGGCGTAGGCCGAACTGTTTCTTCCTTGCCATTTGAGGAGGTTGAATTATTAGCACCGGTACCTCATCCCAGCAGTTGCCGTGATGGCTATGCTTTCCGGCAGCATGTTGCCGCAGCAAGAAGAAACAGGAAGGTGGATATGATCCCTGAATTTGACCAATATCCCATCTTTTATTTTACCAACCACAACAGTATTCAGGGCCCTGGCGATATTGTTTGTATGCCTGATCATTTTGAAAAATTAGATTTTGAACTGGAGGTCGCCATCGTAATCTGCAAGCCGGGAAGAAATATACCTGCCGCAGAAGCCGATGACTATATTGCAGGCCTGATGATCATGAATGATATGAGTGCAAGAAAATTGCAAATGGAGGAAATGCTGCTTAACCTTGGGCCTGCAAAAGGAAAGGATTTTGCTACGGTGACCGGGCCTATGCTGGTTACGCTGGATGAACTGGAACAATATGAAGTGCCCTGCAAAGAAAACCATACCGGGAAAGCCTGGAACCTCACCATGAAATGCAATGTAAATGGTGTACAGGTAAGTGAAGGTAATGTAAGCGATATGGACTGGACCTTTGCTGAAATTATTGAACGCTGCAGTTACGGGGTAAACTTATACCCGGGTGATGTGATTGGGAGTGGCACTGCCGGCACCGGCTGCTTCCTCGAATTAAATGGAACCGGTAAACTCAATGACCCTGGTTATAAAGAACAGTGGTTGCAGGAAGGGGATGTGGTGGAAATGGAGGTAGATGGATTGGGTAAACTAAGCAATACCATTGTAAAAGAGGATAGTGATTTTTCAATTTTAGCGTTAAAGAAGACTTAGTGTTTTTCACCGCAGAGAACAGGAGTTAAGAGAGTTTACACAGAGAAAAATATTTTATGACAAGAGAAAGGATGAACGAGATTGGAGGCATTATATTAGATGCAGCCATTACAGTACATAGAGAATTAGGGCCAGGTCTTTTAGAATCTGCTTATCAAATTGCATTAAAAAAAGAAATAGAATTGAGGGGATTGTTTGTAAGGGCGAAGGTTCCGGTTGAACTGGTATATAAAGGAGAGCCGTTAGGCAAGGCCTATGAGTTAGATTTATTAGTAGAGGAAGAAATTATTATTGAGAATAAATCTGTTGAAGCAGTTACGCCAATTTTTGTTGCACAAGTAATTACCTATTTAAAATTATATAACTAAAGCCTGGGCTATTTAATAAATTTCAATGTCCCTTTGCTTAAAAGTGGTTTCCAGAGAATAGTATATAAATTTTAAATGCCGCTCTGCGTAAACTCTCTTAACTCCTGTTCTCTGCGGTAAAAACAGGAGTTTGATTTTGGGAAGTAGGTAATAAATAAGTACAATGACAATAAAGCTAAAAGACCTCAAAACTGCCGATGTTCAAAACTACCTGCAGCATGCCATTGCGCCACGGCCAATCTGTTTTGCCTCAACGGTAGATGCAGCAGGAAATGTAAACCTCAGCCCATTTAGTTTTTTCAATTTGTTTTCGACCAATCCTCCCATCGTTATATTTTCACCGGCAAGAAGAGTAAGGGACAATACAACCAAACACACCTTACAAAACGTACTGGAGGTACCCGAAGTGGTGATCAATGTGGTGACCTATGATATGGTACAGCAGGTAAGCCTTGCCAGTTGTGAATATCCAGGAGGAACAGATGAATTTGTAAAAGCTGGGTTTACAAAATTGTCTTCCCAATTGGTAAGACCGCCAAGGGTTAAAGAAAGCCCGGTACAGTTAGAATGCAAAGTGCTTGAAGTAAAACCTTTAGGCACTGAAGGCGGCGCAGGCAACCTCGTTATTGCAGAAGTGTTGCTGATGCACATCAATGATGCCATTCTCAATGAAGATAAAACGATGATTGACCAAACCAAACTACATCATATTGCAAGATTGGGCGGCGACTGGTACTGCAAAGTAGATTCGGCTAATTTATTTAAAGTGGAAAAGCCAAATATCAAACTGGGTATCGGCGTAGACGCCTTGCCTGCCTCAGTAAAAAACAGTAAAATGCTCACAGGCAATAACCTTGGCCAATTAGGTAATGTACATGAAATGCCATTTGTTGACCCGGCTTTTACTGATGACAGGTTGAAAGATATCATTCAGTATTATTCAATCAACCCTGACGAGATGGAAAAGGAACTGCACTTTTACGCTAAGGAATTATTAGCTGAGGGAAAAGTGAACGAGGCCTGGCAGGTGCTGCTGGCTTCAGCATGAAGGATCAGTTGTTGACCGCTTTATGCGGTTCTTATTCAAATTCACGGGCCAGCCCCTGGTGCCCTGCAAATTTTCCACTTGCATTTAATTAAAACAAACTGTACTTTGTTTACCTATTCTTTGATTGTTGTTTTACTTTTTTGCTTTTAGTTTATTCTAAATAGCATTAGAAGGTTTTAACCCTGCAGGTTAGTATTTGTACCCTTTACAAAACTGTTTTTGAATAATGATTACTTATTCCATATTCCAATCTCCTTAGATTTATATAAAGGTTCATTTAGTAAAGTATTTTTTATATTTTATCAAATCAACATTTCGGGTATGAATAAAAAAATATTGGGTATCCTGATTGTTTTCTTTTCGATCAATGCAAACAGCCAGACTGAAAACAAAGTAAAATTTGGGATAAAAACCGGATTGGCTTTTTCTTCTACCAGACAGGAGTATGTAAACGATGGATCACCCGGACCATTGCAAACAAAGACAAGCCTGTTATTAGAGATGTATTTAAACGTTGCGGTTAATAAAAGCCTTGTTTTTCAACCCGCTGTAGTTTTTCTAACCAAAGGTGCTGTAAACAGTTATGGCTATGGCGAAGGAATTAATTATTTTGAAATCCCGTTGGATATCCTTCACAAGTTACCAGTAAAAAATGGTATGTTTTTCCTGGGAGGAGGCTTGTCGCCTGCTTTTAGAGTGAGCAACTATTATAGTGGCGATGATATTAAACAATTCGACCTGGGACTGAATGTACTTGCCACTTACCAGACACCAATCGGCTTTTCCATAAACCTAAGTTACACTTACGGCCTGCTCAATTTAAGCAATAACAAGACCTATATAACGAACTATCAGAACAGGTATTTAAGCGTTTGCGCCGGTTATGAGTTTTAGATTCTCCCGGTAATTTTATAAAAGATTTAGAACGATATTATTTTATATAATTGAAATTTTATGCGACTACAGTTAAAAAAAACCAGGTGGGGCCTTTCAGTACTTTTTATTCTTGGCTTTTTCTCCTGTCAAAATTTTTACAAAGCCACTTCACCAGCATATAAAAACGAAGCTGAAAAAGCGGCTAAGGTGGATAGCCTCCGGCTGACCAGCCGGTATTTTATTTTGCGCAATGGCAGCGAAGCTTTTTACATGAAAAACCCGGTACTGAGTGCCGATCAAAAAACATTGCAATGCACCCTTGACAACCTATCCCCATTGAATAAACTGCATCTTACCAATGGCCGGGGAGGTAATATGCGGTACAAAAAAAATGACATAGCCGACTACAGTGTATTAAATGAAGTGCATTTATACATTCCCCCCGATAACAATGCCGTTTTAGGAAAATACACCCTTGCATTAGATAAAGTGCAAAAAATTGAAGTGATTGAAAAAGACCAGAAGCGCACCACCAGTAGTTATGTGATCGGAGCCATTGGTATCACTGTTGGCGCTTTAACTGTGGCTACCATTATTATTTTGGCAACAAAAAGTTCCTGTCCCTTTGTAAGTGCTTATACCAATAATGAATTTGTTTTGCAGGGAGAAATTTACGGTGGAGCCATTTACCCGCAAATGGCCAGGCATGATTACATTCCTTTACAAATGTCGCCACTTGCTGATGGTACCGTACAATTAAAAATAAGCAATGAGTTAAAAGAGCGTCAATATACAGACATGGCAGAGTTGATGGTTATAACACATGGCATCAACACAAAAGTATTTGCTGACGAAACAGGGAAACTATATAGTATTTCAAATCCGCAACCTCCTGTTTCAGCGATGCTTGGTAATAATAAAGATGTCTTGTCTTCCATCAGCCATGCCGGCGATAATGAAATACTTTACCTGGATGATTCTACGCAAACAGATGCCCGCAATGAAGTGATGATGCAGTTTAAAAAAACAGCTGCTGTTTCAAAAGGTAAACTTGTTCTTTCTTTAAAAAATTCATACTGGTTAGATATGTTGTATGGTGAGCTTGCAAAAGGTTTTGGAACGTATTATACCAAATACATGGAAAAGCAGCATAGCAAACCACTTTCAGAGTTATTGAAATGGACCAAGGAGCAACAAATGCCACTGGAAGTAGCTGTAAAAACAAGTACTGGCTGGAAAATACAAACTGATATTACCACCATCGGCCCGCTGGCTAACCGTACTGTTATTGTTCCCGTTAACCTGCCTGCCGGTGAAGAAATAACAGCAATAAAATTATCGGCTGGTTTTATGTTTTGGGAAATAGATTATGCTGCGCTCGATTTTTCTGACGATCAATCTTTTACCATTCAGCAGGTTACTCCTGAAAAAGCAACGGATGAACTGGGGCAAAATGTTTTGCCTCAATTACAGAAAGAAGATGCTGTTTATCTTGAACAACCGGCCATTGGAAATGCAGCAACGCTTGTTTACAAAATACTCCCTAACCAGGACAATACAAAAACGCAGTCATATATCCTGCATGCAAAGGGATACTATGAACATATCCGTGATTTTAAAAACAAACCAGATGTGGCTTTTTTAAAACAGTTTACCAAACCCAACGCCTTTCCGCTGTATGGTATGAAGCTGTACAATAAAATACGGGTAGAAAATTTACAGACCTTGGCAAAAAGAAATTAAAACCGGTACAGTCAAAAACAACAGACATGGAAGCAACCATTTCACTTACCAAAACAATGATTCAAAATGAATTTCAGCAACTTCGTTTGAATCGCATCAAGGAAGTTAATTTATCGGCTATCCCCGGCAGGTTAGAAAAGACCTTGGTTTGGTGGGCCATCAAACTGCGGATATTTTATTTTGCCTGCAGGGTATTAAAAAGCCCGGTGTTGATCATACAAACATTCAGGAAATTGTTGAAACTCCGTAACAATGTTTGGGGAGGAGATATCAAAAAGATGTACAAGATCAACGGCAAATATTATTTCAATATGTACACACCCGGTTGGCCATCAAAAGCCTATGACAGCCTGATAAAAAATGAATTACGGCGGCATTCAACAGCAATCCCTGCAGATGAAAAACTATCCTTTGTATTTCTTGCAATTACCCGTAAATGCCCCATGCGCTGTGAACATTGCTTTGAATGGGATAACCTCAATAAAAAAGAATCCTTTACAAAAGAAGACCTAATTAAAGTAGTTGATATATACCAGCAACAAGGTGTATTACAGTTTCAATTCAGCGGAGGAGAACCAATGGTGCGTATTAAGGACTTACTGGACCTGGTGAAGCATGCAAGCCAAAAAAGTGAGTGCTGGGTGGTTACTTCAGGGTTTAATTGTACGGAAGAAAATGCCCACCTGCTTAAGCTAGCCGGTTGCAAAGGAATGGTGGTAAGTATTGATCATTATAACCCGGAATTGCACAATATCTTCAGGGGAAACAGCAATGCTTTTGAAAACGCTACCAATGCCGTTAAAGTTGCATTACAGGCTGGCATGGCGGTAGCTGTAAGTGTATGTGCTACTAAAAGTTTTATTGATGGAGGCCACCTGATGCCCTACATAGACTTTGCAAAAAACCTCGGTGTACATTTTGTTCAGCTTCTTGAGCCAAAGAATGTAGGTCATTATGATGGCAAGGATGTATTACTTACCGACCGGCATTTGAATGAACTTGAAACTGTTTTTAAAAAGGTAAACCACGCCTCAGCGTTTCGCAATTACCCCACCTTAATGTATCATGGCTATCACCAGCGCAGGGTGGGTTGTTTTTCGGGCAGCCGGAGTGTATATGTAGATTCCTCCGGTGATGTGCATGCCTGCCCTTTTTGTCATACAAAATCATACAATATCATTTCAGTTTTACGCAATGAGAACTACACCATACCAAAGAAAGAAAACTTATGCCCGAGGTATGAAAAGATAGCATAATTGAATTTATAATTTTTGTCCAAACACCTTCTTCAAAATATCCGTTGTCCTGGCTGCAAAATTGGTACGGATATTCACCTCCTCCTTTGCCACCAGGTCAAACAGGGCTTCAGTGGCTTTGCCGGTAACATAGCCGGCGAGGTCAGGATTAATTTTTTTAAAGGTGGTGGGAAAATCATTGTAGGTGTTTACAATGTCGCCGTAATATTTGGTGGCGCCTACCCTGCTCAAAGAGGATTTTATTACCGGTAAAAATGCGGCCATTAACCTGGCGGTTGTTTTCTCCCTGAAAAAATGAGTTGCGCTGGTATCCCCATTTCTTACCAGGCCGAGGGCATCCTGCAGCGTCATATTTTTAATGGCATCCACAAATATTGGTTTAGCATAACCGGCAGCATCTTCTGCACCACGGTTAATCTGTAAAATAGCTTTGTCCACTATATTGCCCATCCCTACGGAACGAAGGGTGTTTTCAATTTTTTTTGCGTCTGGTGGTAATAAAACTTTATATAGC